>JAAZVX010000124.1 GCA_018623095.1 Marinobacterium sp.
ACACCTTCCGGCAACTGAACACCCGCCCAACCAGACTTTATAAAATTACGAATATTGCCGTGATCGTCCCCTTCAGGGTTGCCCAAAACATCATCACGGTAGTAGGTGCCAAAACAGGCCAATGTTTGTGATTCATTTAAATTATTTAATTTGGCAAAACTCAGGATCTTAGCTGATCCCTGATTTTGTTCTGCGCTGTTCTGAAGATTGCCGTTAGTAAAAGCCGACGGGGTGTGGATGAAGTTTGCCTCAATCACCGCCATCACGTCTGCAAATTCGACAGCGTCTGGTGTCTGTTTGATCTTTTCTAACAATGCATTGATGTCCATAATGATAAATCCTTAACCTGTTACCTGTGATTTGTAGTGTGACCAGAGCATCTCTAGCTGATCTATGACCTGAATGGATTGCGCCAAAAAGTGAATTAACTCTGGTTCAGTAAATCCTTTTAACAGAGGCAACTCCATTAACTCTTTTGCTGAAAAGCCGAGATCTCGAGTTAATACGGCATAATCCAACCACGCAACACCGACGCCTGCATACTCCCAATCGATCAATGTTGGCGCGCCATTCTGCCAGCAAATATTACCCGAGTGAAGATCGTGATGAACCAACACTCTTTGCAGTTCCGGCAGCGCGTTGAGTTGTAATTCTGTTTCATCAATTAATTGAAGATGACCAGAGTCCTTAAGCTCAGCCCGGTACTGGTCTAATAACCCCGCATAGTCCAGCGAAGGCAAATCTGACACTGTTTGCATCTCATTGACTACCTCCAAAACGTCCGCCTTTTGAGAACTCTGCAACGCTTCGCAACACTCCCCAGCGTGGTGCATGATCAATATCCCTTGCTGAGGTTCGTTGATCAATAACTTCGGTGACCAATAAAAAGGGGCTATCGCATCCAAAATAGTCCTTTCGCGACGCGGATCAACACCCGGTAGTGAATCTAATTGAGGCTCAACACGAACAATGAATTGCTCCCCTTTTTGCTCCAGAAGATACATCTCATGTCGTGTAGCTGACGTATCTAGATGCGTAATCTGGCTATCCAGCGGCAGCTTTTCGGAAATTAATTGCGATAAACCACCGGAAACAGCCGAAGAGGCAATGACAGCCTCTAGCTCACTTAGTATCATTCAACGCCTAACTTATTAATGGATGTTTAAGTTATTTAAATTACAGGAGTTTCTTTATGGATTCAGCAACTACACTCAAATTATCTGTTGCCGGTGCAATGCTGACGGCTTCTATCGCTGCAGTCGCTTCCGATCGGCCTGAACTCAACGTGTACACCTATGACAGTTTCGTCTCTGAGTGGGGTCCTGGTCCACAACTTAAAACAGCCTTTGAAGCACAGTGTGGTTGCACCCTTAATTTCGTTGCGGCGGAAGATGGCGTGAGCATTTTAAACCGAGCGCGCGTTGAAAAATCCAATACCCAAGCCGATGTACTCTTGGGGCTTGATAACGGATTGATGACTGAAGCCACTCAACTTGGTCTGGTTCAGTCTCATAGCGTCGATACGTCAGCGATCACCAAAGCGTTAAACTGGGATAACGACCAGTTTGTACCTTTTGATTACGGCTATTTCGCTTTTATTTATGATACAGAAAAGATCAACGCGCCAGCGACCAGCTTTGCCGAACTGTTAGCGTCTGATGCCAGCGTTATCTACCAAGACCCACGCACTTCAACTCCGGGGCAAGGGCTGATGACCTGGGTAAATAAAACCTATGGCGGCGAGTCTACAAAGGCTTGGGCTGATCTCGCTGATCAGACGGTAACGGTGACAAAAGGTTGGTGGGAGGCCTACAGCCTATTCCTAGAAGGCGGTTCTGATTACGTATTAAGTTACACCACCTCTCCTGCGTACCACGTCGTTGCAGAAGGTAAGAATCAGTACAAGGCCGCAGCATTTAACGAAGGTCACATCGCACAAGTTGAGGTCGCAGCGATCAGCGCTTACAGCGATCAGACTGAGCTGGCTAATCAGTTCCTTGAATTCCTTATCTCCAATGAAGCTCAGCAGATTCTTCCAGTGACCAACTGGATGTTACCTGTCATTGATGATGTCGAACTGCCAGAAGCGTTTAACCAGTTGGTTAATCCAGAACAGATCAGTGTCGGCAGCGATGAGTTAGCCGAAAACCGTGCTCGTTGGATCCGTGAATGGCGCAGTGCTGTTTCACACTAAAGTTGATACAAGAACGTCACTAAATGATAGCAAGCCGCTCTATCACCACACTGACTAGTGCGGCTGCTTATCTGGGCACCCTCTTTCTGACGGTGCTCGCCTTCTGGGGGTTGATCGGATACGAAGATACCCGATTCACTCCCGCGCTGTTAAAAGACTCTTATCTTCAGAACATTCTTAGCTTCACCCTCTATCAAGCAATGCTCAGTGCATTGGGCTCACTACTATTGGCAATACCAATAGCAAGAGCTCTGCACCGATTGCACCCTAGCGGTAGACATCAGTTCTTACGACTCTCACTATTAGCGTTTGTCATGCCTTCACTGATTCTGATCACAGGCATCGTCAACCTGCTTGGCCCTCAATCCCCGTTTATCGATCTACTGGGCGACTGGAAACTCTTTGGACTCAATGGCATCTTAATTGCTCATATTTATCTAAACTTCCCTCTGGCAGTTCGCATTATCTATCAGGGCTACAGCACAATCCCATTAAACCGCGAGCAACTGGCCGACCAACTTAAACTCACAGCTTGGCAGCGCATTCGACATGTTGAATGGCCCGCCATTAAGAGTCAGGTCGCCACGTTAGCGGGCCTGATTTTTATTCTCTGCTTTAACAGCTTCGCGATTGTTTTGACGTTGGGTGGCGGACCTAAAGCCACTACCTTAGAGCTTGCGATCTACCAAGCCTTAAAATACGACTTCAATCTCAGCGAAGCATTGACTCTGGCTTGGCTGCAGTTTGCAATTGCCGGATTGATCTACCTTGCTATGATCTACGCCAGTAAAGTGAATTGGCTAGGGACTACTCGCGAACAGACAACTTATCGAATTGAAAAAGGAGCCTTGGTTCCTGTTCAAATGGGCTTTTACTGGTTGGGGTGGATCTACCTGTTAGCGCCTCTCATTGCGCTGTTAATCACACTCAATCTAGACGCTCTCGTTCACTACCCTTACATGGCTATGTTGAAGGCGATGGGGGTATCACTGGTCATCGCGTTAAGTGCGTCTCTACTTGCCCTGGTCACGGCCATTGCTCTGTTGACTCCGATTAGAAACGCCGCCCTACAGATCAAACCGATGCAAGAGACGCTATTCAGTTGGCTAGCAAATCAGTCCCTAGTAGCGCCAGCGATGGTGCTGTCGACCGGCAGTTATATCTGGCTCATTAGCAGAGGCCGTCTCGAAGCCTATGCCCCCCTGATGCTGATACTCCTCAACGCGTTTATCCTGCTGCCATTTTTACTCAGTCAACTGCGACCAAGATTGATTCAATTTGATTCGCAATATGCAAAACTGATTGGCAATTTAAAACTTACATTGTTAGAGCGCATTAGAATTATCTACCCCTTCATTCGACGCACCTTGCTAGCATCCCTCTCGCTAGGACTGCTTCTTGCGTTAGGCGATGTCTCGATCTTTGCTATATTTGGCAGCTATGAATCACCGACCCTCCCTTGGCTCATCTACACCTTTGCTGGCACCTATCGAATGTCAGAGGCTGCCATTACATCGGTCATTCTACTAGGG
>JAAZVX010000034.1 GCA_018623095.1 Marinobacterium sp.
CAACTTCCTGGCACCCAGCCCAGACCTTACCTTTTCCCTGAGCGTAATCGCATCATCAGTGGCATGAGCTTGGGAACCCTAGTGGTTGAAGCGGCTATCAAGAGTGGATCGCTGGTCACAGCACGTTTGGCGTTAGAGCAGGGACGCGAAGTCTTTGCCATACCGAGCGCGATTACTAATGAGTTAGCACGAGGCTGTCACCATCTTATTAAAGAGGGGGCTCAGCTGGTCGAGTCGGTCACCGATATATTGGCATCACTCTATCTGCCTCTAGCAACAGACAGTGAAGAGCAGCCGCTCATTGAACGCGATGACCCTATCGTCGCAGCGTTGAATCAACAATCCTTAACAGTCGATCAGCTAGCTGCGAAACTGGCTATACCGATTGGGCAGCTGCAAAGTTTGCTTGTGGAACTAGAAATCTCAGGAATTATTGGCCGAGAGGGAGCCCGTTACGTCGTTCTTCGGTAGAATAGTGTTTTTTCTTAAGTAAGATTCTGACTATGGTGAATGATTGGAGCATTAAACACGCCGTAGAGGTGGTTGAGCAGGGTGGGGTGATTGCCTATCCTACAGAGGCTGTTTGGGGATTAGGTTGTGATCCTTGGAACGAGCAGGCAGTGAAACATCTGTTAGCAGTTAAGCGCCGTCCTATGCATAAGGGCTTAATTTTAGTTGCAGCGACTATTGAGCAAGTTGAGCCTCTGCTGCAGAACCTGACCGATGAGCAGCGTCGCGTTGTTAAAGCCAGTTGGCCTGGACCGAATACCTGGTTGATACCCGATACCAAGGAGATGATCCCAGAGTGGGTTAAAGGTAAACATAGCTCAGTAGCGGTTCGAGTCTCAGCACACCCGGTGGTTCAGGCGCTTTGTAGCCGTGCCGATATGCCGTTGGTGTCGACCTCTGCAAACCCTTCATCTGCAACACCTGCTAAGAGTAAGTTGAGAGTAAGTACTTACTTTGGAAGCAGAATTAACTATCGTGTTCAGGGCGCATTAGGCGACTCGGATCGACCATCCGTGATTCGTGATGCACTGACTGGACAGACCCTACGAGTTTAAAGACGGAGATTGCGAATGAGCAAACCGAGCGTAGCAGAAGTAAAAGCCTTCTTAATGGATCTTCAGGACCGTATTTGTAATGAGTTAGCAGCAGCTGATGGTGGTGCCGAGTTTGTTGAAGACTCTTGGGATCGTCCTGAGGGCGGAGGAGGCCGAAGCCGAGTTATCACCAACGGTGCCGTGTTTGAAAAGGGTGGCGTAAACTTTTCGCATGTTCACGGTAACCAGATGCCAGCGTCGGCAACAGCTCACCGTCCTGAATTACAAGGTCGTAATTTTGAAGCGATGGGTGTCAGCCTTGTGATGCACCCTAAAAACCCCAAAGTGCCAACCTCACATGCCAACGTCCGTTTTTTCATTGCCGAGAAAGAGGGCGAAGAGCCGGTTTGGTGGTTTGGCGGCGGATTTGATTTGACTCCCTATTACGGTAATGAAGAGGATTGTGTGTTTTGGCACCAAGTGGCGAAAGATGCCTGTGATCCCTTCGGTGAAGATGTCTACCCACGCTATAAAAAGTGGTGTGATGATTACTTCTTCTTAAAGCATCGTGGTGAACCGCGCGGCATCGGCGGCCTCTTCTTTGATGACCTTAATGAGTATGGGTTTGACCAAAGTTTTGCTCTTATGCAATCCATTGGTAACGCCTACACTAAAGCCTATGTCCCTATTGTTGAGCGCCGTCGAGATGAAAGTTATGGCGAAGCTGAGCGTGACTTTCAGCTGCATCGTCGTGGCCGATATGTTGAGTTCAACCTTGTGTTCGACCGTGGCACGCTGTTTGGATTACAGACAGGTGGCCGTACCGAATCAATTCTAATGTCTCTTCCTCCAGAAGTGCGTTGGGACTACAACTGGGCACCTGAACCGGGTACAGAAGAGGCACGCTTGACAGATTACTACCTGCAATCCAGAGACTGGCTAGGCTTGAACGCATGATCGATCAGTACCGAGTGACAGGCAATCCGATCAAGCATAGCCTGTCACCCAGAATTCACACTCACTTTGCCGAGATAACGGGTGAGTCTCTAGAATACACCACTCAGCTGTTAGAAGCGGAGACCTTTACGGACACTCTAAAGGCTCAACTGACCTCTGGAGAGATTAAAGGCTCAAACGTCACCTTGCCGTTTAAAGAGTTGGCCTGGCAGCTTGCAACGGTGCGAACAGCCCGTGCAGAGACAGCCGGTGCAGCCAATACACTCTGGCTAAATCAGCAGGGTGAAATCTGTGCTGACAACACTGATGGCATTGGTCTGTTGACCGATCTAAAGAATAACTTAGGTTTGGAGTTGGCGTGCAAGCGCGTCCTAATACTGGGTGCTGGCGGTGCAGTGCGGGGTGTCATTCAGCCGATGCTGGAAGCTCAGGTAGCGAGCGTTGTGATTGCAAACCGTACCGTCTCTAAAGCCCAAGCTATTGCGGATGTGTTTAACACGGTTTCGGTTTCGGCTTGCGGCTATGAAGATATATCAGGGCCAGCATTTGATCTGATTGTTAATGGTACATCGGCCAGTATCGGTGGCGAGTTACCCCCTGTTCCTGCTGAGGCGATCGACGCCAAAAGTTGTGGTTATGACATGATGTATGGCGCCGAAAAGACGCCATTTTGTAATTGGTGTGAGCAGCACGGAGCACGCGCCATTGATGGGCTGGGCATGTTGGTCGAGCAGGCCGCTGAGTCCTTTGCGATTTGGCGAGGTGTTAAACCGGAAACGGCTAAAATCCTCAATGAATTAAGAGCCGAACTGCAACACAAATAGCATTGACTTAGTGGGGTGAGCGCTTCAGTCTAAGGGTATCAATTCGCTGTATTGGATGCCCCGCATGGAAAAGCTAGCCCCGCTCTCTGTCGACCAACTCTACCGTACCTGCGACACAGACCTTCTCCCGTTCAAAACCACCGATAACCTAGAGGGCTTCGCCGGCTTCTTTGGTCAAGATCGTGCGCTTGAAGCGATGGAGTTTGGGGTAGGCATGAATCGCCCCGGCTACAATCTGTTCGTGATGGGCAACCCACACACAGGTCGTTTCTCGTTTGCCATGGAGAATCTTCGAGAAGCAGCTAAAAGCCAATCCAAGCCATATGATTGGTGTTACCTAAAGAACATCCAAGACACTCGGCATCCTCAAGCACTGCGCCTTCCCGCCGGTAAAGCGGTTAAGTTGCAGCACGATTTAAGCAAGCTCCTTAATCGTGTCGTCACCGAGCTGCCTGCTGCCTTTGAAAGCCCAGCTTATCAGCGTGAAAAGTCTAAAATTGAACGTGACTTCAACCGCCTCTATGACAAAGCGGTAGAGACGGTTGAGAAGCAGGGGCGTGAATACTCCATTGCCGTTTATCGTGATGCGGGCACGATCGGTTTTACGCCAGTCGCCGAAGGACAAGCCATTGATGAAGCCGTCTTTTCGGCCCTACCTGAAGAGATTCGTGATGCCTTCTCAACGCACATTTCTGAACTGGAAGAGCTGCTCAATGAGCAACTGACAGAGATGCCTCGTTGGCGCCGCGAGGCCGCTGAAGCACTGCGCTACCTCGATCGAGACACTGCGCGTCACGCCCTTAAACCGCTATTCGAAGAGGTCCGTGGTGACTACTCAAACCTTAAAGGCGTTAATAACTACCTAGAGGATGTTGAACGCGATCTGATTCGCAATGCTGGTGAGATGATAGCCGAAGGTATTTTTGAGAATAAGTCCGAGACCGCTCGTCGTGAATTCATGAACGAGAACTATGGCCTTAATCTGCTGGTTGATAACGAGAAGACTAAAGGTGCCCCCGTGGTCTATGAGGCGCACCCTAGCTATGAAAACCTGTTTGGGCGCATTGAGTACAACAGCGAAATGGGTGCCATGATCACCAACTATCGCTTGATTCGTCCCGGTGCAATGCACCGCGCCAACGGCGGCTATCTAATCATTGAAGCGGAAAAGTTATTTGAGCAACCGTTCGTCTACGGAGCATTAAAACGTGCCTTGAAAGCTCATGCGATTCGCATTGAAAATCCGGTCAGTGAGTATGCGGGCATCAGCACCGTGACTCTCTCACCTGAAGAGATTGATCTGGATGTGAAGATCGTGCTCATCGGGGCGCGCAACATCTACTACCTGTTGCAAGAACTTGATCATGACTTTGAGAAGATGTTCCGTGTTGTGGTTGATTTTGAAGAGGATGTCGAGCGTTCTCCTGCGACCATTCGCCAGTACGCCCGTCTAATGAGCACGCTGGCCAAAGAGGAGAAGCTTGCACCGTTAACTCGAGAGGCGGTAGCGCGACTGGTTGAGCACTCTTCTCGTCTGGCCGGTGATCAAGATCTGCTGTCGGCTCACATTGGCGAGCTGGTGGATCTGCTGTGTGAGGCAGACTACCGTCGTACGAAAGCGAATGATAAATACATCGATGCAGAACACGTCGATGCGGCACTGGCAGCCAAAGAGCGTCGAACCGGCCGTCTTTCTGAAAAGATCCAAGAGGGCATTACCAACGAGACGGTATTGATTGATACAGATGGTGAAGCGATCGGTAAATCGAACGGCTTAACAGTGCTGCAGGTTGGTGATGTCAGCTTTGGTTCGCCAGCACGTATTACCGCAACGGTGCACCCCGGTAGTCGTGGCATCGTCGATATTGAGCGCGAAGTAACCTTAGGCCAACCGATTCACTCTAAAGGGGTGCTGATTCTTTCGGGCTACTTGGGTCATCGCTATGCTAAAGAGTTCCCATTAGCGATCTCAGCCAGCATCGCTATGGAGCAGTCTTACGGTTATGTCGATGGTGACAGCGCTTCAATGGCGGAGATCTGTACACTGATCTCTGCATTAACGCACATCCCCATTAAACAGCAGTTCGCAATGACGGGATCCATTAACCAGTACGGTGAAGTTCAGGCCATTGGTGGCGTCAATGAGAAGATCGAAGGGTTTTATCACCTCTGTGAGTCTCGTGGTCTAACCGGCCGTCAGGGTGTGATAATTCCTAAGGCGAACGTGCGTAACTTGATGCTCAAACAAGAGGTGGTTGATGCGGTTAAAGAGGGGCTCTTCTCAATCTACTCCGTCGCAACCGTTGATGAAGCATTGGAGCTGCTTATGGGTCGCAGCGCAGGCAAAGAGAAAGCCGATGGTGTATTCACCCAACGCTCTATTGGTGCTGAAGTCGTTAAACGCTTGCGTGAGTTGTCTAAGGCGAAGGCTTAGTTTGCCCAATCCTCAGCCAGATGCTCGTTTTTTAATTTCACATAGTTAGAGGCCGAGTAGCTGAAGTAGCTCATCTCTTTTTCGGTTAAGTCACGAACCGCTTTAGCGGGGCGCCCCATATAGAGTTTGCCGCTCTCTATGCGTTTACCCGGTGGCACCAATGCACCGGCGCCGACCACGACATCATCTTCAACGATGGCCCCGTCCATTACCGTTGCCGACATTCCAATGAGTACGCGGTTGCCAATGGTGCAGCCGTGCAGCATGGCCATATGACCGATGGTCACCTCATCGCCAATAATTAACGGATAGCCGTCAGGGTTATAGCTGCTGGCATGAGTGATGTGCAAAATGGCGCCGTCTTGAACATTGGTTCGAGCACCGATACGAATATGGTTCATGTCGCCACGGATTGCAGTTAGCGGCCAAACCGATGCATCATCACCTAATACGACATCCCCAATGACTACGGCGCTGGGGTCAACGAATACCTTCTCACCGAGTGTTGGGCTAATGCCTTTAAAAGGTCGTAGTTTCATATCGCATTCCTTGAATAACTGATCCGCTCACCCCATTGTATAGTAAAGCGTATAGAGTTTTTGATCTCGGAGAGACCGATGAGTAACCCACTGTTAGAACCATCTTCACTGCCACAATTCAGCACCATAAAACCTGAACATGTTGTTCCCGCCGTCGATGAGCTATTGCAGCGTAATCGCGAGCGTATTGCAAAGATGACGGAACAACCACTGATGGACTGGCAGAGTTTAGTGGGTGAGCTGGAACAGTTAAATGATGAGTTAGCTCAAGCTTGGTCTCCGGTCTCACATTTAAACGCCGTGGTGAATACCGACGAGATGCGTGAAGCGTATAACGCCTGCCTACCTAAGCTGTCTGAATACTTTACTGAGCTTGGCCAGAATAAGAAGCTCTATGAGGCGTACGAGCAGTTTAGCCAAACTGCGGTATTCTCAGAACTGTCAGATGCCCAGAAGAAGGTGATTACTAACTCACTACGTGATTTCCGTTTGGCCGGCATTGGACTGCCAGAAGAGCAACAAAAACGTTATGCCGAGCTTCAACTAAAACTCTCTGAATTGACCACTAAATTCTCAGAAAACGTTTTAGATGCGACCCAGGGTTGGACAAAGCATATTACCGATGAGTCCGAGTTAGCCGGACTACCCGATCATGTCCTTGAAGCGGCTAAACAGGCGGCAGAAAGTGAGCAGTTAGAGGGCTGGGTGCTGACACTCGATTTCCCTGTTTACTATGCTGTGATGCTGCAGGCTGATAATCGTCAGTTGCGTGAGGAGTTTTACACCGCCTACGCGACCCGCGCATCCGATCAGGGGCCTAAAGCGGGTGAGTGGGATAACTCTGGCCTGATTGAGGAGATCCTGACACTGCGCTTAGAGCTAGCGAAGCTTCTAGGCTTTACCAATTACGCTGAATATTCGCTGGCGACCAAAATGGCTCAATCTACCGATCAAGTGGTGAACTTTCTTGAGTATCTGGCAGCTAAAAGCCGTCCTCAAGCAGCAAAAGAGTTAGAGGAGCTCAGAGAGTTTGCACAATCAGAAGAGGGTATGAGTGACCTCCAAGCCTGGGATATCACCTACTATGCTGAAAAGTTAAAACAGCAACGCTTTAACATTTCCCAGCAAGAGCTGCGTCCCTACTTCCCGCTCCCTAGAGTGTTAGATGGACTGTTCGCAGTCACCGAGCGCCTATTTGGTGTCAGCGTCACTGAAATTAAGGAGTTCGATACTTACCATGACGATGTTCGACTGTTTGAGTTGAAGCGTGATGGTCAGGTTCTAGCTAACTGCTACTTAGACCCATTTGCGCGTGCCGGTAAGCGCGGTGGTGCATGGATGGATGACTGCCGAGTTCGCCGTAACATCAATGGTGACATCCAACTGCCCGTGGCGTATCTAGTCTGTAACTTCACGGCGCCACTAGAAGATCAGCCAGCACTGCTGACTCACGATGAAGTAACGACGCTGTTCCATGAGTTTGGTCACGGTCTGCATCACATGCTGACGCAAATGGAGCATGCCGATATCAGTGGTATCAACGGCGTGGCTTGGGATGCTGTCGAATTGCCCAGTCAGTTCATGGAGAACTGGTGTTGGGAGCCAGAGGCTCTGGCGCTGATCTCAGGTCATCATGAGACAGGTGAGCCTCTACCTGAAGATATGCTAAATCGGATGCTCTCTGCTAAGCACTTCCAATCGGGCATGATGATGGTTCGTCAGCTAGAGTTTTCGCTGTTCGACTTCATCCTCCATCGTGATTTTGAGCCGGGTAAAACCTCAGTCCAACAGGTTTTAGACAGCGTTCGTAATCAGGTAGCCGTGTTGACTCCACCGGCATTTAACCGCTTTCAACACAGCTTTAGCCACATCTTCGCAGGCGGCTATGCGGCCGGTTATTACAGCTATAAATGGGCTGAAGTTCTGTCGGCCGATGCGTTCTCTCGTTTTGAAGAGGAGGGTATCTTTAATCAGGAGACTGGTGCATCCTTTCGAACTGAAATTCTTGAGAAAGGTGGTTCCAAAGAGCCCATGGAGCTGTTTGTTGCTTTCCGGGGTCGTGAGCCTAAAGTGGATGCGCTATTGCGCCACTCTGGTATTGCCGCCTAATGTTATTTCTGCGAAGGAGCTGATATGAAAACAGTGAAACGCTTTGTCGCGAGTGTGGTCTGTCCACGTTGTGCCGCTATGGATAGTACCCGCATGTATCGCGATGAAGAGCGTGAGTATCGCGAATGTGTCAAATGTGGGTTCGAAGACAGCATGCGTCTTGATGGCCGTCCAGAACCTAAAGAGCTTGAAACTCGCGTCTCTAAAGATGGCGTCGACCCATTGAAGAACACCCCCGCAACTGAGGTTGAGGCACAGCCGCTGCAGTTTTTCACTAACCCTAACCTGCAAAAAAAGGATCACTAGTGTGAACCACGATGCTGATATCTGCGGCTGGGCACGTCAGTCTGAGATAGAGCATTGTTACCACGATGAAGAGTGGGGTCTACTGCGAACCGATGATCGAACACTGTTTGAGTTCATGGTTCTAGAGTCCGCGCAAGCGGGTTTAAGCTGGCGCACTGTTTTAAATAAACGCGAAGGCTACCGTCACCACTATCGTCACTTTGACCCTGAGCTAGTGGCCCAGTTTGGGGAGAAAAAGATAGAGTCGATGTTGGCCGATGCGGGTGTCATTCGTAATCGCGCCAAGATCGAAGCGTCTATTAATAACGCAAAGTGTTTTCTAGACATTTCGACGGAGTTCGGTGGTTTTGCCAACTATCTGTGGTCGTTTATGGACGGTAAAGTGATCGTAAACAGACCAAAAACGCTTGTCGAGATCCCTGCAGACACCGAACTATCAAAACAGATTGCAAAAGACCTTAAACAACGTGGCGTGCGTTTCTTCGGTTCAACCATTGTCTACGCTTACCTACAAGCGACCGGCTTCGTCAACGATCATCTAGAGACCTGCCCTTCCTATCAGCGTTGCATCGACTTATGCCCCGGCGTCTGGCCTTCAGCCTGACACCACTTTCAAATTCCACACAGGAATGAATTAAGCCTTAAACCATACCCCTTGCTGGTTATAGCGGTGGAAGATCCAGAATCCCATCAGTGCTCTAACCAAAAATGCCGCGGTGAATGATAACCACAGGCCTGTATTGCCAAGGCTTTGAGTGAGCCACCAGAGTGGCAAAAATGTGCCAAACACGGTGACAAGCATAATCTGTAACATCGCTTTAGATTGAGTCGTGCCCACCAGAACCCCGTCCTGAAAGTAGCTCCATACCGCAATCAAAGGCAACACCCATATATAGATCAAATAGTCATGCGCGACGGACAATACCGATTCAATATCAGTCATTAGGCTCAGAATGAAGTGCCCGCCCAACATGAACGTCAGTGTTAGCCCTAGTGCGAACACTAAGGACCAGATAATTGAGCTCCTCATAGCACGGTAGAAGTTGTCACGATCCTTGGCCCCTGCATAGCGTCCACAAATCGCCTCTGCAGCATGGGCAAACCCATCAAGAGCGTGAGAGATGAGCATCAGGAAGTTCAACAATAGTGCGTTTGCTGACAGGATGTCTGTTCCCAGTCGCGCCCCTTGAGAGGTGAAAAAAGCGAACATAAAGAGCAGTGATGCGGTTCGTATAAAGAGGTACTTATTGACGGTAAAGATCGCACGATAGGCCGACAACTGACCTAAGGAGTTAGGCAGTATTGCGCCATCAATAGCCCTTAAATGCCGTTTCATAAGCAGCAACCCAAGCGCAACCCCAGTGTATTCCGCGATTAAAGTGGCGCTGGCAACGCCCTCGGCACCCCAGCCAAACCCAAGGACAAACAGAAGATCTAATATCAGATTTGTCAGATTAACGACGGTCATAATGATCAGAGGTGAACGGGTATCTTGGTTACCGACAAACCAGCCGACTAATACGTAATTGAATAGCGCGGCTGGCGCACCGAATATCCGAATATCGGCATAGCTTCTAGCCGTTTCGTGGACATCGGGTTCAGCCCCCATCCACTCTAAACCCAAAGTGAGTATGGGGATCTGCGTCAGCCACATCAGGCTGCCCAGCCCAAGTGCAATGAGACTTGCTTGTGCTAGAAAAGTTCGGTTTGCACTCCCATCCTGGCGACCCACGGCCTGAGCAATCAGTCCAGTGGTGCCCATGCGTAAGAAACCAAACGCCCAGTAGATCGTAGTAAACAGTGTTGCACCAATGGCAACCGCACCCAAGTGTTTTGGGTCATCCAAATGGCCGACTACGGCGCTATCAACAAGACCTAGAAGGGGAACGGTGATGTTGGACAACAGCATTGGCCAGGCCAGCGCCCAAACACGCTGATGCATGCTCCAATCGTTCAGTCGAATCATGCGCGTGCTTTGGGAGCGAAGAAAATCAGCAGGAAAATCAACAATGCGCAGACAACGACACTCGGGCCAGCAGGCGTGTCCGCGAACCAAGAGAGTGTGATACCGCCTACAACGGAGATGGATCCGAGCAGACTGGCAAAGATGGCCATCTGTTCAGGCGTTGCAGAGAGTCGTCGGGCCGCTGCGGCTGGCATGATGAGCAGGGAAGTAATCAATAGAACCCCAACCAGTTTCATCGCGCCAGCGATCACCATGGCGATTAATAGCATTAGGGCGAGTCTGTAGCGAGCAACCTGTATCCCCTCAACTTGAGCCAGCTCCTCGTTAATAGTAATGGCTAATAGCGGTTTCCACAGCCAGTAGATCGCAGCTAATACGGCTATGCCACCCAAAAGAATCCACTTAAGGTCTTCAGGAGTGATCGCTAATAGATCACCAAACAGGTAGGCCTGAAGGTCGATTCGAACGTTATCCAGTAGTGATATTGCGACCAGACCAAGCGATAGAGCACTGTGCGCCATAATCCCTAACAGAGTATCGGTGGCTATCCAGTGCTGGCGCTGCATGGCGACCAAACCAAGTGCCAGTGCTACACAACAGAGCACAACGGCTAGGCTTAAATTGATATCAAACAAGATGCCCAACGCAATACCGAGTAGTGCCGAATGAGCAAGGGTGTCGCCGAAGTAGGCCATCCGGCGCCATACAACAAAAGCACCTAGCGGCCCTCCAACGACTGCAACGGATATACCGGCAATCAGTGCATAGATAATGAAATCAAGCATGATCACCTCCACAGCAGTCACCTTCAACCACGTTACCGTGCATGTCATGGCTATGGTTGTGGTGATGATTATAGAGCGCTAGCGTTGACGCGTGAGACGCACCAAAGAGCTCTATGTAAGCAGGGTCTGCACTGACCGCTTCTGGATGTCCCGAGCAGCAGACATGCTTATTTAGACAGACGACGTGATCGGTCGATGACATTACTAAATGTAGATCGTGTGAAATCATCAGCACACCGCACTGTCGCTCTTTTCGAATATCAGTGATCAGCCGATAGAGTTCGGTTTGACCATTAATATCGACACCCTGAACCGGCTCATCCAGCACTAATAGATCGGGGTTCCGTAATAGAGCTCTAGCGAGAAGCGTTCTCTGCATTTCACCACCGGAGAGATCGTGAATGGAGTAATCGATAAGATGGCCTGCTCCAACTGATTCCAATGCTGAATCGAGATCTGATTGCGAATAGCCATGCGGTATTTGTAAAAAACGTTTCACGGTTAACGGCAGAGTACGATCGATCTGAATTTTTTGCGGCATATACCCTATGCGCAACCCAGGCTTTGTCCAGACACTGCCTTCGGTCGGTTTCACTAATCCCAATAACACTTTAACTAACGAGGATTTACCGGCACCATTGGGTCCGATCAAAGTGGTGATGCAGTCTTTATGCAGTGGTAGATTTACATTGTTGAGTACCGACTTATTGCCAAAGCGGAGGCTTACTTCTTCTAAACGTGCCAGATCTGGGTTACTCATGATTCACTCCCAAGACAATCTTTGCACAGGCCCAACAGCTCGATATTCTCTTCTTCAAGCTGAAAACCGTGCGAATTAGCTACACGATTAAAGCTGGCTTGAAGCTCACTCGTCTCTATTTCAGCTGCGGTTTTACACTCTGTGCAGATCATAAACGCAGATGGATGTGGGTGTTCCGGATTGGAGCAACCGACAAAAGCGTTGAGTGAACCGATTTTGTGAATAAGCCCTAGCTGATGCAAAAAATCCAACGCTCGATAGACCGTTGGCGGCGCTGAGTTAAAGCCCGCTTCCGCCAGCGCTGGCAGCAACTCGTAGGCACCTAGAGGCTTATGTGAACCCCACACCAACCTTAACACCAGCTCGCGAATGGGTGTCAGGCGTTGGCCGTTCTCTTGGCAGATCGCCTTGGCATTATCTAACGCACCACTGACACAGTGATCGTGGTTGTGGTCTGAATTAAATGCGTCGTTAATTTCAAGCATGCTTTATCTCAATTATTGTTATATTATAACAATACATTTTCTGGTTTATAGGCATTGTACCGAATGACACACAAATTTACCGCCACTATTGCGGCGTCGCTTTTTCTAGCATCAACTCAAGCTCAAGCTGATACCGTGATGGCCAGTGTTAAGCCATTGAGCCTCATCACTGCCGAACTCTTAGCAAATGTTGCCGAGGTCGATACGCTACTGCCTGACGGTGCCTCCCCGCATGACTTTGCGCTGCGTCCCTCCGATCGTAAGCGACTGAACAATACTGAGTTATTGATTTGGGTTGGTCCTGAGATAGAACCCTATCTAGAGAAAGTAATTGATGCCTCTGGGGTTGAGCATGTAGCGATGCTTGAAGAGCATGGAAACGATGATCACAAAGGCCATTATCATGAAGAAGAGCATGACCATGAAGAAGAGCATCACAAAGATCATGAGCATGAAGAGGATCATCACGATGCTCACGAAGCCCATGACGACCATGAAGGACATGATCATGCCGGCTTTCACCCTTGGTTAGACATAGAGGCCGTTGAACACTTTGCTGAAGAGCTGTCTGTTGAGCTACAACACCATTTTCCTAATCATGCAGATCAGATTAAACAGAACGAAGACACTTTCTTGGCATCACTGCAACAGTTCGAAATCAACGCAAAAAAGCAATTGGAACCGGTTCATGAAAATGGCTTTTTGGTGTTCCATGATGCCTACGACGGCTTTGTAAATCATTTCGATCTCAATCAGGTGGGTTACTTCACGGTCAGTCCAGAGCTCAAGCCTGGCGCCAAACATCTAGCCGAGTTGCGAGAGAAATTAGAGCACAGTGGCGTCTCTTGTGTCTTCAAAGAGCCTCAGTTCACACCTGCGTTAATCGATTCGATCACACGCGGTTTTGATGTACATGTAGGTGAGTTGGACCCGCTAGCATCGGATGTTGCCCTAGCACGGGGTGCGTATGTGAAATACATGCAGGGCTTGGTTGATGAGTTCTCAGAGTGTTTAGCTCAGCGCTAATATAAGAAGTCATTCACACTAATGGCGGGCATATTAAATGCCCGCTTTTTTAGGCCG
>JAAZVX010000125.1 GCA_018623095.1 Marinobacterium sp.
ATCGACTGACGGCCACTCTGTTGGCGTAACATTTTGGCTCGCTCTACCGCTGCGCGAACCTCTTTCACACCATCCATAACCGCTGAGATGGAGATGAACTCAGCATCAACATAGCTTGCAATAAGCCTGGCCAGAGTGGTTTTACCAACGCCCGGCGGCCCCCACAGAATCAGAGAGTGAATAGCCCCCTGCTCTAGTTGGCGACGTAAGGCTTTACCCTCAGAGAAAAGGTGTTCCTGCCCTCGATACTCATCAAGAGTAACGGGTCTCATGCGCGACGCTAACGGCTCATAGGCCGTTACTTGGGCATCCTCGAACAGATCGCTCATCCGTTCGGATCCATCACGATCACATCAACTGATGCCGGTGGCTCAAAACGAAACATGGTCTGATCAAAGGCGGCGGGAAAACTCTGTTCACTCAACATAATCAGAGAGCGCTGCCCTAATCCATCTTGAATCAACAGTTCTGCGAGCAGATCCCCGCTGAACAAAAGGCGCAACGATTGAAATTCAGCACTCCCTTCCTCTTTAGGGGTTAACTCAAACAGGCTATTACCGGCGCCAGCCTCAATCTGCTGTACGTTAAAGTATCGATTCAGCTGTTCAACATTACCGCCCAAAACACGAGCGGGCGTCATCACTTCGCCTTCACCTAATGGACGCTGAGTAGCCTGTTCAAGATCGGGGTCATAGACCCACAACCACTCTCCATCGCTGATGATGGTCTGTGGAAACGGGCTCTCTGTTTCCCAACGAAAGCGATCCACCCCTTCAATCCAGAGACGCCCAGTGGCGTTTTCAGACTTTAAATTATCGTCTCCTAGGGTGTACTGCTGAAAGGCAGCTGAGAGTCTGGCGTGTGATTGCAGGAGAGAGGCTAACTGATCCGTTGAATCAGCCCAAGCGCTGATTGGCAGCATCACTAGAATGAGTAGTGATTTTCTCAGTAGATTCCACATTGTATTAATCCCTCGGACCTGCAGGTGCCATGACCTCTCGCTGACCATTTGAACCAGGTGGCGATACGACACCGGCCGCTTCCATCGTCTCAATCATTCGTGCCGCACGGTTATAACCAATTTTCAACTTACGCTGCACAGATGAAATCGATGCTTTTCGAGTCTCTAGGACAAACGCAACTGCCTCATCGTAGAGCGGATCAGCCTCGTCATCAAACAGTCCACCGCCACCGCCGGCTGAAGCACCACCCTCTGCTTCACCATTAAGAATGGCATCAATAAATTCGGGTTCGCCAAGGGCCTTCCAAGCTTCCACCACTCGGTGTACCTCATCATCACTGACAAATGCACCATGTACACGATTCGGCACACTGGTACCGGCAGGAAGATAGAGCATATCACCGTTACCCAATAGGTTTTCAGCGCCCGACTGATCAAGAATGGTTCTTGAGTCAATCTTTGACGACACCTGAAAGCCGATACGAGTCGGCACGTTCGCTTTAATCAAACCAGTGATCACATCAACCGATGGGCGCTGAGTTGCTAGAACCAAATGGATACCGGCCGCACGCGCTTTTTGGGCAATACGAGCGATCAACTCTTCGACCTTTTTACCGACAATCATCATCATGTCGGCAAACTCATCAATTACGACCACGATGTAGGGCAGTGGTTGCAGTTCAGGTGCAGGGTCTGTCGGAGAGAACCCCTGTTCCATGGGGTTCCAAAGTGGGTCTCTTAAAGGCTCGCCAGCCGCCGCGGCTTCACGAACCTTATCATTGAATCCAGCAATGTTTCGTACGCCCACTTTGGCCATTAGACGGTAACGATCTTCCATCTCAGCGACACACCAACGCAAGCCACCCGCCGCCTCTTTCATATCGGTAATGACCGGCGTCAATAGGTGTGGGATGCCATCATAAATAGAGAGTTCCAACATCTTGGGATCAACCAGCATCAACCGAAGCTCTTCGGGTGTCGCTTTGTAGAGTAGACTCAGCAGCATGGCGTTTACCCCAACCGATTTACCGGAACCGGTTGTACCGGCCACTAATAGATGAGGCATTTTTGCAAGGTTGGCCACGACGGGATTGCCGGCGATGTCATTACCCAGGGCCAACGTCAATTTAGAGGCTGCTCCTAGGTAAGGTTTGGAGTTCAATACCTCAGAGAGGCGAACCATCTGACGAGAGTGGTTAGGTATCTCGATACCCATCACCGATTTACCGGGGATAACTTCTACAACACGAACGGCACTGACCGCCATAGAGCGCGCCAAATCTTTGGCCAGATTCGAAATCTTGCTGGCTTTTACTCCGGGAGCCGGTTGAATTTCAAAACGTGTAATTACGGGACCGGGATTGACCTCAACCACTTCAGCAACCACACCAAAGTCTTTTAGTTTTTGTTCAAGAAGACGAGAGAGATGCTCCACCTCCTCTTCGGTGTAACCCTGATCGGTCTGAATCTCAGGAGGATCTAGCAAATCAAGACTTGGAATTTTAACCTTAGGCTTCGCAGCGGCCTTAGGTTTAACCGACTCAGCATCATCATCGCTGTCTAACGGTTTATGAGTCTCTGATAAGGGCACAATTTTGGGCGCCTTCTTCTCAGCAACATGCCTGCTTGGCGAATCAAACACCGATTGTAACTGTGGCTCGGCCTCTGACGTGTCTGGTTTCGATTCAGGATCAACTGAAGCGTCTTCGGATAGATTATCCATACTCTTTATTTCAAGCGGCTTAGAGCGAGATGAATCAAACGACGGCTCTCCGAAATCGACCACAGGTAGTGACTCCATACTGCCCGGTTCCGCCTCAAAATCAGGCTCTACACGTTGTCTCGAAGCTCTTTTAGCAACTCGAACTTCCATTGGACGATCAGTGACGCTGGATTGCTTAGCCTCATCTTCACTCTTGGCAAACAGACTAAGCCAAAGTTTCTCTAAACCACCCCCGATTAAATCCAACACCTGACGCCAGCTTGAATCAACGTAAAGCGTTAAACCAATCAGCAATGCAATCCACAACACGACGGTAGCGCCTGCAACGTTCAACCAACGCACCGCAAAATCACCCAGAGCTTGACCAGAAATCCCCCCTGCGGAAAAAGGCAACCCAAGATCGCTATTACTGATGTGAATTGAGGCCAAACAGGAGGCTGAGACAATGAAAAGCAGTGCGCCTAGGGTTCTCATCACTATAAATGGCAACATGTCTAAGGAACCAATGTAGCGACGGCGCAGCCAACGGTAGGCAGGAACAATCAACATAAAGGGGATCACAAAGGCCACGACACCAAACCAAGAGACCGAGTAGTCAGCAATCCAGGCACCAAACCAACCGGCCCAGTTGCTAATCTCTGCTTGATACCCTTGATGTGACCAACCGGAGTCTCGCGTGTCGTAACTGACCAAGCTAAGTATAAACAGCAAGTTTAAACCGATCAGTAACACTAACAGCGTTTCACGGACCACTCGGTTAAGTTGGGTCGTAAGCGTCAATGAAGACAGCGATTGATTACTACTCAAAAAAATACCCTTAATTCAATCAACTTTATGCTGTGGGAAAATACCATAAAGTGGTAGGTTAGGTCTTGTGATTGAAAAAAAGGGATTCACCCCCATTAAATGTTCAAATCGATTCTAAGACATCTTATTTGGAAATTATTTTTATGAGTGACGTTAAACACCACAGCCTTATCATTCTTGGTTCAGGACCTGCCGGATA
>JAAZVX010000035.1 GCA_018623095.1 Marinobacterium sp.
ATATCGATGGGGTTGATACCGTGTTCAGTCATAACCGCATCGTCCGTACCACGTCGACCCAGAATGCCACCATGTACTTTTGGATGAAGCGTCTTTACACGACCTGCCATCATCTCAGGGAAACCTGTGTAGTCTGAAACTTCAACCGCTGCGATGCCCTCATCACAGAGCAGTTTGTAGGTACCACCTGTTGATAAAATTTCAACGCCTTGGCCGGCTAGTTCACGGGCAAATTCTACAATGCCAGTTTTATCTGACACGCTGATTAGCGCGCGACGAATGGGTGTGTAAGAGTCGTTAGACATGAGGGTTTCCATATTTCAAAGATTTAAAGAAGGTCGTACTGCTTCAGCTTTTTGCGAAGCGTGCCGCGATTCAGGCCAAGAAGCTCAGAAGCACGGGTTTGGTTGTCTTTGGTGTAGCGCATTACCGCTTCAAAAAGAGGCGCTTCCACTTCGGTCAAAACCATCTGATAGACATCACTGGCAGGTTGTCCATCTAGCGTCTTGAAGTAAGTTTCAAGTGACGATTGAACACTCTCACGCAGTGTGGGTGTAGGGTTTTCCGTTGTTAACTCAGAGATATCAAGATGTTGCATTATTTCGTTACTACTCACTACTATTACCTAAAATTAAGCAGCCTGGGCACGATCAAAATATTGATCAATCGCGTTTAGCTGCTCATCAGCTGTTTCCAGCTGATTAAATTCTTTTCTAAATCCGGTCGTATCACTTACCGATTGCAAGTACCAATTGAGATGTTTTCGGGCAATACGTACACCCATTAACTCGCCGTAAAAGTCATGAAGCGCTTTGAGGTGGCGGTTAAAAATGGCCTGTATTTCAGAGAGGCTAGGGGGCGCTATTTTTTCACCATGACGCAGGTAGTGATCAATCTCTCGCAAAATCCAGGGTGTACCCTGAGCTGCACGACCGATCATAACAGCATCTGCACCGGTGTAATCCAATACAAAACGGGCCTTTTCAGGTGTTGTGATATCGCCGTTCGCAATCAATGGGATGTTGATGTTCTCTTTAACGTATTTGATCGTGTCGTACTCGGCTTTACCTAAGTACTTATCAGCTCGCGTTCGTCCATGAATGGTTAACGCAGCTATGCCAGCTTGTTCAGCCATTTTGGCAACAGTTAATGCATTTCTGTTCTCAGGAGACCATCCAGTACGAATTTTGAGTGTCACTGGAATATCGACTGCGTTGACAACGGCTTCAAGGATGGATTCAACCAGTGCCTCATCTTTCAAAAGTGCTGAACCGGCTGCTTTGTTGCACACTTTTTTAGCGGGGCAGCCCATATTAATGTCGATGATCTGTGCCCCACGCTCTGCGTTTAATTGAGCGGCCAGTGCCATCATCTCTGGATCCCCACCGGCAATTTGGACAGATCTAGGTTCGCTCTCGCCTTGATGGTTGAGGCGAAAAGAGGACTTTCTGGTATGCCAAAGACTTGGGTCTGAGGTGACCATTTCTGACACAACTAGGCCTGCCCCCAACTCTCGACACAGTTGTCGAAACGGACGATCAGTAACTCCAGCCATTGGGGCTAAAGCGACTTGGGTATCAAGGCTGTATGGACCAATCTGTAACATCAAAAACCTGCCACAACGAGCATTGCACTCCATTAGATTGGAGTGTTCATCGTTGGTTATGAAGGGCGCATATAATACTCTTCACGGACCAAGGGTCCAAGACGTTTTTGAATAAAAATTGATCAATTTTGGGGTTGACAGGCTAACTAGCGTGCTGGGAATCGGGCTTCTGATAGATTGGCTTCAAAAGATGCGATCGCTTGCGCCGGCTTGGTAAGCGTCAACTGAATTTGAATCGGTAGTTTTGGGCTTAAGCGCTCTGCGTTAATGCCAAGCTCTAAGTATTCATATGGATCAAAGGTGCGCCGACTTATGAGCTGTCCTTGCAGATCCTTAAGAGAGAGTTCAACGGCTGGATAGGGTTGGTAAAGAGTAGATTGATTGGTGATTCTAAGTGTTACCTCAAGTGCGTTTGAGTAGCGAGGGTGTTCCCGTACCAGAGTCTTCTCAATCGTCAGCAGTGCTAGCCCCTCTTTGGCACTTAAATCACAATTTACATGGCTGCACGCAAGGATGTAGAGCGGTCTTAAACTAGGATTGGCATTAAGCCTGGCTCGTTCAAACCATAGATACTGCAGTGCGCCCATTAGCGTGCAGAGCAATAAAAAAAGAATCATCAATGCCGTTTTGAAAGGCGAGGGCTGTTGTGCATTAAATCGCTCAAGTACGATTGGGTCAGCTTCAAGTTGTGCAAACTGTGCGCCGCTAGGCGGGTGTGGTGTCGTCTCAGTCTCTGTCACGACTAATTGAACAGCACGTCCGTTCTCGGCATCAAAGACAGATAGACAATTGCCACAACGTACGCGACCATTTGCTAGGCGCAGCTGACCGTCGGTCACTCTGAACTTAGCTTGGCACTCTGGGCACTCTGTTACAAACATCTATCCCTGCTCAACCTTAACGTTTTCGACCCGTTAAACGAACCCAATCCTCCTTGGTGGACGGGGGTTCCATATCAAACCACTCAGAGTAAGTGGTAATTAATTCCTCAGCCTGTTCAATCAGTAGACCCGATAGAATCAGCTGACCGTCTGATTTAACCAACTCTGCCAGGGTTGGAGCAAGCTCTTTTAGCGGTCCTGCTAATATGTTGGCAATGACTAAGTCGACAGGCTTGGATTCGAAGCTCTCTGGGAAGAACACCGGGAGACGCTCTTTATCTAGACCGTTTCTAACAAGGTTGTCTTGAGTGGCAGTTAAGGCTTGAGGATCAATGTCGACCCCAGAGACACGGCTTGCTCCAAGAAGAATGGCTGCAATTCCCAAAATACCACTGCCACAGCCATAATCGATCACTGATCTATCTTGAAGAGGCTCGTTGGCCAACCACTCTAAACAGAGTGCAGTGGTTGGGTGTGTGCCAGTGCCAAATGCCAGACCGGGATCGAGCATCAGGTTAACAGCATTTGGATCAGGTACTTCGATCCAACTTGGGCAGACCCAAAAGTGACGGCCGAATTGCATAGGGTGGTAGTGTGTCATCCACTCACGTTCCCAATCCTTGTCTTCTAAAATTTCGGCTTTGAACTCAACCTGATTTCCACCTTCAGCAGACAGTTTCTGTTCATTGAGAAAGGCGAGGGTTGATTCTAGGTCATGCTCTGCTGCAAACAGACCCGTGATGACGGTTGTACCCCAAAGCGGTGTGGTGCCTAATTCTGGCTCAAAAATGGGTTGGTCTTTTGCATCTTCAAACGTGACAGCTGCACAACCAGCTTCAAGCAGAAGATCTTCATAAAACTCTGCGGTGTCAGGAGTTGTAACAACGTTTATTTGTAACCAAGGCATTCTATTTAGCTCGTAATTTAGAGACAACAAAGCCCGCACAGTGCGGGCTTTGGTTAGCTTGTAAGCTGACTTACAGGCCTAATTTCTTTTCCAAGTAGTGAATGTTAACACCACCTACTTCGAAATGGGTATCACGCATGATTTCGTGGTGAAGTGGAATGTTGGTACGAATACCATCGATAACCATCTCATCAAGAGCGTTCAGCATGCGTTGCATTGCCACTTCTCGACTCTCACCGTAACTGATTAGCTTGGCGATCAATGAGTCGTAGTGGGGTGGTACTGAGTAGCCCGCATAGAGATGCGAGTCGACACGAATACCATTACCGCCTGGTGCATGGAACCCGTTAACTTTGCCTGGTGATGGCATGAAGGTTTTAGGGTCTTCTGCGTTGATGCGACACTCGAATGAGTGGCCGCGCAGTACGACATCTTCCTGTTTGATCGACAGTTTTTCGCCAGACGCGATACGCAGCTGCTCTTTTACAATGTCGACACCGGTCACCATCTCTGTCACAGGGTGTTCAACCTGAACTCGTGTGTTCATCTCAATGAAGTAGAAGCCACCATCTTCATAGAGAAACTCAAACGTGCCTGCACCGCGGTAGCCAATCTCAATACAAGCATCGACACAAGACTGCAGTACTTTAGCGCGTGATTCTGGATCTAGATGAGGCGCTGGTGCTTCCTCCACCACTTTCTGGTGGCGACGCTGCAGTGAACAGTCGCGATCGTATAGGTGAATGGCATTGCCTTGTCCGTCGGCCAGAACTTGGATTTCTACGTGGCGTGGGTTCTCAAGGAACTTCTCCATGTATACGGTATCATCACCAAAGGCCGCTTTTGCTTCTGACTTAGTCACTTGCACAGCGTTAACAAGGTGAGCTTCAGTATGAACAACACGCATACCGCGACCACCACCGCCAGCTGCCGCTTTAATGATGACAGGGTACCCAATACGTTTAGCAATTTTGTGCAGCGTATCGTTATCGTTCTCAGGCAATGGGCCGTCTGAACCAGGTACTGTAGGAACCCCCGCTCTCTTCATCGCTTCAATCGCTGACACCTTATCACCCATCAAACGAATGGTATCTGCTGTAGGTCCAATGAAGGTGAAACCTGACTGCTCCACCTGCTCGGCGAAGCCAGCGTTCTCCGCTAGGAATCCATAACCAGGGTGGATGGCAACAGAGTCAGTGACTTCTGCCGCTGCGATAAGAGAGGGAATGTTTAGGTAACTTTGAGCCGATTGAGCTGGACCGATACAGACAGCTTCATCAGCCAGACGAACGTGCATTAAGTCACGATCTGCCTGTGAGTGAACAGCGACTGTTTTGATGCCTAACTCTTTACATGCTCGCAGGATACGTAGCGCAATTTCGCCACGGTTTGCGATCAGAACTTTATCCAACATTATGGAATATTCCTCTGTTGATTAGAGTTTAGGCAATGACAACAAGTGGTTGATCGAATTCAACCGGTTGACCATCTTCAACAAGAATCGCTTCGATGACACCGCTCTTGTCTGCTTCGATTTGGTTCATCATCTTCATCGCTTCCACGATGCAGATCACGTCACCCGCTTTAACTGTTTTACCAACTTCAATGAATGCTGGAGCGCTTGGCGCTGGTGAACGGTAGAAGGTACCTACCATTGGAGAGTTCACTGTATGACCCGCTGGCGCTTCAGGCGCTGCCTCGACTGCAGCAGGTGCAGCGGCTGGTGCTGCAGGAGCCGCAGCTACAACAGGAGCCGGTGCTGCTGCTGGCGCTGCTAGAACAGAACCACCACGGCTGATGCGAACCGACTCTTCGCCCTCTTTGATCTCGATTTCGTTGATGTTTGACTCTTCGAGAAGTTCGATCAGTTTTTTAACTTTACGAATATCCATGATGTGCTCCTGTAGCGCAGTTTACTGATAAATTGTTGGGATATGGTTGTTAATTGCATCGAATAGGCCGATAACTTTTAACAGAATCTTGTTCTTACTAGTTTGCATGAGACTAAAGGTGGTTGTCCAGTTTAAAGTTGCGAAAATGGTGTGAATTTCGGCAAATTTAACGCTATCTACACATTAATTGGCTATTATTTGCGCAAAATGGCTTTTGTTGTTGGAATGCGGTTATTTTAACCAATTTATCGATGGATTGACCCAAGGGGCTGTACAGTTCATAGTGCAGTGCAGCATTTGTGTTTTTGTGATGCGTAGAGATTCAAAAGGTAGTGTATGAAAAGTCTATTTAGAGCTCTGTTGGACCTCCTTGATCGTCTTCGGGAACGGTTCGGGGTGAAGCGCTTTTATCTATTGCTGGCTCCTCTGGCAGCCTACTCACTGGTGGTGGTTGTACTGGGCTTTTTGTGGAGCTGGACGCCAACTCAATTTGATGTAAAGCAGTTGACTGAAGCTAGTGCTACCGAACGAAATGAAACAGTGGTTGTCGGTAGTTACACAACCGCTACATTAATCGAGCTAACAGAGTCGCTTCTTAATAAGCCAGGTGGCTATCTCTCCAATGATCGTTTTCCGCCGGGTGTTCTTATGGATAACGTGCCCAATTGGGAGTTTGGTGTACTAGTACAGATTCGTGACCTGAGTCGCGCAATGCGTAAAACCTTCAGTCGTTCTCAATCACAGTCGACCGAGCAGATAGATTTGGCATCAGCGGAACCTAAACTGCATTTTGATAATAACTCTTGGTTGATACCCTCCAGTGAGAGTGAGTATCGCGATGCATTGGTTTCATTAAGAGCCTACCAACGTAAACTCTCTAGTCAGGATGAGTCGCAGGCGCAGTTCTATGCCCGCGCCGACAATCTTCAGGATTGGTTGGGTGACGTATCCACTCGTTTAGGCAGTATTTCACAGCGCTTAAGTGCTAGCGTTGGGCAGCGCCGTATTAATACCGATCTCGCCGGCAGTCAAGGTGGCGCCCAAGCAACAGCTCAGCCTTCAGAGTTAGAAATACAAACGCCTTGGAGTGAGATAGATGATGTCTTCTATGAAGCGCGCGGCACTGCTTGGGCGCTGATTCATATATTACGTGCCATTGAGCTGGATTTTGCGCAGAGTCTTGAGAAGAAGAGTGCGGTTACCTCGTTGAAGCAGATTGTTCGTGAATTAGAAGCGACACAGGGGACCATCTGGAGCCCCATGATTCTTAACGGTACAGAGTTTGGATTCTTAGCCAACCACTCTTTGGTAATGGCTTCCTACATCTCCCGTGCTAATGCGGCCATTATTGATTTGAGAGATCTTCTCTCCCAGGGGTAAGTTATGCGTCGAGTCATATTCAATCAGAAAGGTGGAGTGGGTAAATCGAGTATTGCGGTCAATTTGGCAGCGATCAGCGCAGCGCGCGGGTTAAAAACCTTGGTGATCGATCTGGACCCCCAATGTAACTCAACACATTACCTATTGGGCGATGACTCCGATGCGCCCGAGCGTGATGTGCAAAGTTTCTTTGAGTCGGTATTAAGCTTTCAATTGAACAAAGTGGCTGATCAAGATTACTGTTTTTCGACCCCGTTTGAGCATCTCGACATTATCCCCTGTAACCCCAATTTAGGTGATTTGCAGTCGAAGTTAGAGTCGAAACATAAGATCTATAAGCTCAGGGATTTGTGTGACGCTCTTGATGAACATTACGATGCAATTTACATCGATACGCCGCCTGCGTTTAATTTCTTCTCTCTCTCAGCACTCTGTGCCGCTGAGCGTTGTTTGATCCCCTTTGACTGCGATGAGTTTGCACGCCAAGCTCTCTACAGCTTGCTGAATAACATCAACGAAACGCGTGAAGATCATAATGAGCAGTTGGTGTTGGAAGGGATTGTGGTGAACCAGTTTCAGCCACGAGCGTCACTGCCAAAGCAGATTATCGAGTCGCTCGTGGAACAAGATCTGCCAGTGCTAAACGCCAAGTTGCCCGCGTCAGTGAAAATGAAAGAGAGTCATATGGTTGCTAAGCCACTGGTGCATATGGCCGCCAAGCACAAACTGACGGAGGCGTTCAATCTACTGTTTGATGAGATCAATCAGTAGATTGTTAAAGACCTTTGACTGCAAAGATACCGGGTGCGTTGCGCCAGTAGCCTTTGTAATCCAGTCCAAAGCCAAAAATGTAGCGATCCGGTATGGTTAGACCGGTGAAGTCAGCTTTCATACCAGGCACGGCTTTGCGATCGTGTATTTTGTCGATCAACACGACAGATGCCACGCTTTTTGCGCCACCCTCTTTGAGGTGATTCATCACTTCGTGAAGCGTGTGTCCCTCATCTAGTATGTCGTCGACCACTAACACATCACGTCCCTGATAATCGATCATCGGTGGAACCTTCCACTCCAGTTCGTGTCCGGAAGTTGTGTTGCGGTATCGAGTCGCATGAAGATAGCCGGCTTCGAGAGGGAACTCTAGGCGAGTCAATAATTGGCCACAGATCACAAGACCACCGTTCATTATCGTGAAGATGACAGGATCGCGCTCTGCATATTCGCCAGTGATCTCATCAGCAATCTTGTCGATCGCTTGGTTAACTTCAGAGTTTGAAAAGAGCAAGTCTGATTCAATGTAAACTTGCTTGATCTCGTTAATATCGGGGCGGCTCATGTTAGCTCCAGAGCGGTTAAACTTGACTGAATCGACAAGTTTAACCTGTTACCTACAAAAAAGCCCGACCCGCAGAGCGGATCGGGCTTTTTAATGTTCTAATTACTTAGCGGCTTCGTAAGCTTCAGCTGATTTGATGATAGCGTCGCGAGCTGCAGCTGCGTCAGACCAACCTTCAACTTTAACCCACTTGCCTTTTTCCAGTTTCTTGTAGTTCTCGAAGAAGTGAGAGATCTGGTCTTTCAAAAGTGGAGATAGGTCGTCAACGTCATTGATGTCGTTGTAAGCCTGACTAAGTTTCTCGTGAGGAACTGCAACCAGTTTCGCGTCTTCACCCGCTTCGTCAGTCATGTTTAGAATGCCGACAGGACGACAGCGAATAACAGAACCTGTCATAACTGGGTGTGGAGTCAGTACAAGTACATCCAGAGGGTCACCGTCATCAGCTAGTGTGTTGTTCACGTAGCCGTAGTTTGCTGGGTAGAACATTGGCGCAGCCATGAAACGGTCAACAAAGATAGAGTCAGAGTCTTTATCGATCTCGTATTTTACAGGCGAGCTCTCAGCTGGAATCTCGATGATAACGTAGATGTCATTTGGCAGGTCTTTACCCGCTGGTACTTTTTCAAAGCTCATGTTGTTTCCCTATGAACGTTTCATTAATTTCTGCGGCGCATTATAGGCACCTTGGTGATATAACTAAATGCTACTAAGCGCTATTTTTCACTTTTCTTGCGGTGGTAGGCTTTCAACATCTCTACCTCCTGTTTTGAACCTAGCGCAACGGATACGCGTTGGTGAATGTGCTCTGGGCTAAGATCCATAATCTCTTCGTAACAGGTCGAAGCGACGCCACCTGCCTGCTCGATAAGGAAGCTCATTGGGTTGCCTTCGTACATCAGGCGAAGTTTGCCCGGTTTGCTTGGGTCGCGCGAATCCCAAGGGTAGGTGAAGATACCGCCACGCGTCAGTAGGCGGTGGACTTCGGCCACCATAGACGCTACCCAGCGCATGTTGTAATTTTTTTCGCGAGGACCCTCTTCGCCTAGCAGTAGATCATCGATGTAATCCTGCATCTGAGGTTCCCAGTGACGCTTGTTCGACATGTTGATCGAAAATTCGCTGGTCTCTTCAGGAATTCTTACGGACTCTTCTGTCAGGATGAAGTCGCCAGTATGAGCCAGCGTAAACATGTTGACACCGTTTCCGGTTGTCAGTGCCAATACAGCTGAAGGACCATATAGAACGTATCCTGAAGCCACCTGTTTTCGACCTGGCTGAAGGAATTCATTGGTGTCCTGTTTCGCCCAAGGTTTAGGCGCTTCAATGATAGAAAAAATCGTGCCTACTGAGACGTTAATGTCGATGTTTGATGAACCATCCAGTGGGTCAAAGGTCACTAGGTAACGACCATCACGCGAACCCCAAACCGGTTCCTCTTCTTCTTCTGAGGCAACACCTCGAACGAGTCGATTATCCAATAGCACTTTTTTGATGATATCGTTCGAAACGATGTCGAGTTTTTTCTGCGTCTCGCCTTGAACGTTGGTTAGAGTGCTGGTGCCTAAAACGCCTGCCAGAGCGCCTTCGCGAAGCTGTAATGCAACCTCTTTACAGGCGATCATTAATACCTCGATCACCTCTACAAGGTCTGCATCGGTTTTATTGTGCTTTAGGAAGGAGCTCAGTAACTGCATTAGAGATTCTCTTAGTCGTGTGAAATATGGTGAAAATTATAGGCAAGTTGGTACGCTATTGCATGTGCGAAATGGGTTTTTCCGCCAATTTACGCCCATCTTTAATAATTTTTGTTGGATACCAGTAGCTTGCATCTTCATTTTTTAGGTATTTGTGGCACTTTTATGGGCTCTCTGGCAATTTTAGCCAAAGAGTTGGGCTATCGTGTCAGTGGTTCGGATCAGAACGTCTATCCGCCCATGAGTACGCAACTCGAAACTCTGGGTATTGAGATTATTCAAGGGTATGACCCCAATCAGTTGGATTCTAATCCTGACCTGGTAATAGTGGGTAACGCCATGTCGCGAGGCAACCCCTGTGTTGAAGCTCTGCTAGAGAGAGGGCTTCACCACACCTCTGGACCGCAGTGGTTGCATGATCATTTGCTAAGAGATAAATGGGTGTTGGCGGTTTCAGGCACTCACGGTAAAACCACTACCGCGACCATGCTGGCGTGGATCTTAGAGTACGCAGGGTTGAAACCTGGATTTTTGATTGGTGGTGTGCCGCTCGATTTTGACTGTTCAGCTCGTTTAGGTGAAACCGATTTTTTTGTCATCGAAGCGGATGAGTACGATACCGCTTTTTTTGATAAACGGTCCAAATTTGTCCATTACAACCCACGTACGCTGGTGATCAACAACTTAGAGTTTGATCATGCCGATATCTTTGATGATCTAGCCGCTATACAAAAGCAGTTTCATCACCTTATGCGTTTGGTGCCAGCGTCTGGGCGAGTGATTTTTCCATCTGACAATCCTGCAGTAGAGCAGGTCGTCGGGCAGGGCAGTTGGTGCGAGCTTGAGACGACCTCGATGAGTATTGGTCAATCTGATGCTGCAATTGGTCAGACAGAGCGTGGAGGTCAGCGTTTCCAAATTTGCGTCAAACAGACTGATCCTGTTTGGGTCGAGTGGGGTCTTACCGGAGAGCACAATCAACGCAATGCATTGCATGCACTGTTGGCAGCCAGGCATGTGGGAGTGACGCCTGAGGTGAGTGCGCAAGCGTTAAGCCAATTTAAAAGCGTGAAGCGCCGCATGGAGCTGCTCGGACAATTCTCAGGTATCTCACTCTATGATGACTTTGCACACCATCCGACGGCTATCGAAACGACCTTGCAAGGGATGCGAAGTAAAGTCGGCGGTGATAAGTTGATTGCAATCATTGAGCCAAGGTCTAATACCATGAAGCAAGGCGTATTTAAGAGCCAGCTTGCCCAGTCGGCCTCAAAAGCTGATAGGGTTTTTTGGTATCAACCGGATGTTCAGGAGTGGTCTTTAGAGAATCAGATGGGTGATGTTGAGGGGCAGCAGGTATTTAATAGCATTGATCACCTACTAAGGTCTCTCGAACCTGAGTTAGAGCAAGAGAGTCACATCGTGGTGATGTCCAATGGTGGATTTGAAGGCATTCACGAGCGAATTAAACAACGACTTACACAGAGGTGAGTGGTGTCACATTTTGATTCAAGAGTTACCTTAGCGATTACCGGTGCTTCCGGTGTTCAGTATGCACTGCGCTTGATGCACTGTTTGGTTCAACAGAATGTTCAGCTTTTTGTGATGGTATCTAAGGCCGCACAGGTTGTGGTTGCTGCTGAAACAGAACACAGCTTACCCAGCACCTCTGATGCTCAGCAGCAGTTTTTTACTGGGCTAACAGGCGCGAAAAAAGAGCAGATTAAAGTCTTTGGTAAAGAGCAGTGGTTTGCGCCCGTTGCGTCAGGCTCTGGTGCTCCAAGTCAGATGGTGGTCTGCCCCTGTTCGACTGGAACACTGTCAGCTATTGCGACGGGAGCGAGCAATAATCTCATCGAGCGAGCTGCGGATGTAGCCTTGAAAGAGCGCCGATCGCTGATTCTAGTTCCGCGCGAGGCCCCTTATTCTGAAATACATCTTGATAATATGCTGAAGTTGACCCGCATGGGTGCAGTTATACTCCCGGCGTCTCCTGGTTTTTATCATAAACCCACCACCATCGAAAATTTGATCGACTTCGTGGTTGCTAGGGTGTTGAGCCAACTTGGTTATGATCAATCGATCATGCCATCTTGGGGTTCGGATTTAGTTTAAGAGTGACATTATGAGTAAGGTTTTAGCACTTGATACCTCAACGGATGCCTGTTCGGTCGCGTTGATGAACGGTAAGCAATGTATTAGCCGGTTTGAGGTGGTTCCCAGACGCCATACCCAGTTACTGTTACCGATGATTGAAAGTGTTCTTGACGAGGCGTGCATAACGGTAAAAGAGCTCGATGCAATTGCGTTTGGCCGCGGACCTGGATCCTTTGCTGGTATTCGCATAGCAACGGGTGCCACACAGGGCCTTGCGGTTGCTTTCGATACCCCTGTTGTTCCTTTGTCGACCCTCGAAGCCTTGGCTTATCAAGCCCTTGCGCTGAATCCGGAAGCCGCCTTCATTTTATCGACTTTGGATGCGCGAATGGATGAGGTCTACTGGGCTGTTTACAAGGTTGAGAGTGGCACAATCCTTGCTTTGACCGAAGAGCAGGTGACGGCGCCCTCAGCCGTTGTTTTGCCTGAAACAGCGTCAGAGTGCGTTGCGATTGGTCCAGGCCTTAATTACCTAGACCAGATGAGCTCCGCGACTCAGTCTGCTCTTTCTCAGGTTTTGGCTGATGAGTTCCCTCAAGCTGAGAGCATGCTTAACATGGCGGTATCAGCACTAGATAGAGGCGATCAATTGCCACCTGAAGAGGCGCTGCCTGTTTATGTTCGAGAGGGAACTTGGAAAAAAAGGAGTGAGCAGTGACGCTCAGCGATTGGATACATACCCTGATACTGGCCCTGATACAGGGACTAACTGAATTCTTGCCGATTTCCAGTTCTGCACATTTAATCCTTCCCTCACAGCTCTTTGGCTGGAGTGATCAGGGCTTGGCATTTGATGTTGGGGTTCATGTTGGTACGCTCACTGCCGTCGTTATCTATTTTAGACGTGAAGTGGCTTCCATTGTGACAGCGTCAACATTAACCCTGTTTGGTAGACATTCAGATGACGGAAAGCTCGGTTGGTTGGTTGCTTTCGCAACCATTCCCGCCGTCATTGCGGGACTCTTACTGGGCGACTTAATTGACACCTATGGTCGATCAATCCTAGTAATTGCAGGCACTACGATTATCTTTGGCCTTGCGCTGGGTTGGGCCGATGCCACCAATAAAGCGACCCGTATCATGAGAGAGCTTGGCTTAAAGGATGCTGTAGTAATTGGGGTTGCACAGGCTATCGCACTGATCCCTGGTACTTCCCGTTCTGGTATCACCATTACAGCGGCTTTGATGTTGGGATTTGATCGTCAAAGTGCAGCGCGCTTCTCTTTCTTACTCTCTATTCCGGTTATTTTGGGCGCAGGGTTGTTGAAAGGA
>JAAZVX010000126.1 GCA_018623095.1 Marinobacterium sp.
TCGCTGCTCGGGTAGGTTTGAATGAACTGTTCAAACGCTTGTACTGACTCATCGAACTTACGCTCACGAACCAATGTAAACGCCTGCTGGTAGGCGACTCGATCGCTGACAGTAGGTTCCGCAGGAGCGGAAACCGCTACCGTTTCACTAGGGCCACTCTCAACAGTCGTATCGGCCGGCTGAGTTGAAGCAGCACCGTCAGATAAAGGAGCGTTAGATTCAGAGGCAATCTGAGCATTTCCAGTCGCCGTTGAAACAGAAGCAGACGAAGTGGTTACTGGATCTGCAACAGCCGGTGCTGGCGCCACAAGCGAGTCAGCTTGTTGAAGTACGAAAGCACTGAGGCGACGATCCATATCACGGTATCGATCCAACTGCTCTTTTTCGAGCTTTTGCAAGCGATACTGCTGAGTCTCGATTTCGCCGCGCAACTGTCGAACCTCAGCTTGTAACTGCTGTAGAAGAAGCACCAGCTCACTGTTGGCGGATTGTGTATGTTGTGCTGCAGAAACAGAACTGCTGGCAATAGTGCCAGCAGTCAGTAGAGCAATAAATAGACGCAATTTCATTAGCGGCTAGTGTAGCTCAATTCTACACGACGATTTAGAGCCCACTCAGATTCAGTGTGACCAAGCATCGCTGGTTTCTCTTCACCGTAAGAGATCGTTTCAATCTGGTTGCTGCCCGCACCGTTTACCATAAGTAGACGTGCAACAGCATTAGCACGCTGCTCACCCAGTGCGATGTTGTACTCGCGAGTACCACGCTCATCCGCGTGACCTTCTAGACGAACAGTAGCACCTGGGTTGTTTGATAGGTACTTAGCGTGTGCTTCAAGATCAGAGAAACCTTCTTGTTTAACAACAGCCTGATCGAAATCAAAGTAGAAAACCGTGCGCAGTTTCGCAACTTCAGCAAAAGAGCCGGCAGTCACGTTGCTGCCATCAGCGCCTTGTGTGGTTGCTGCATTGTTGGTAGCTGCACCATCTGCACCGCCATCCGTTGTTGTGCTAGTTGAACTACAACCTGCAACCAGCGCTACGGCTGCTGCAAGTGCTGCTACTCGGGTCATTGCGATTGCGCGCATCGTCAATCTCCTAAAATAAAATTTTTTATTGGTCCTGTTGGATAGTGCTTAAACTATAGGCTGAGCTGAAGGATTTCAAGCTACTCTCTAAAAAAACTTAAGAAACCTGTTCAATACCGACCAGTGTCCAATTTCCAGTGGATATATCCGCGTCTCGACTTAGATGCCAGGCCTCGGAAAACGCAGTGCTAGCGTCTGAACCATTTTCGCGAATCTCACCTTCAAAATAGAGGCTAACAATATGCTCACCCAGCAGCGTTTGGAAATTAGCCAGCTCAACATCAACCGATAAAACCTCTGTTACCTGGTTGTCTGGTAACACCATTCGATTGGTCTTAAGAGATTGAAGAAGCTCCTCAGAGGTATATGAGGCGATCTCATCCCAATCTTGACGATCCCACGCGCTCTGCAAGTTTTTGAAGTGCTCCTTAGCACCCGCCAGGAAAGCGGCTTCATCAAACCACTCTGGGGTATCGATCTTGGTAAACGTTGCGCTCAAATGTATAGAAGATGAAGCACCGCCAAACCCTTGATCACTGTTTCTAGCCATTGGCACTTCATTTGGAGCATAACCACCTTGTGTAGTTCCGGCATAAGCAGCCCTTCTTTGCGTCCCAAACAGTTTAAACAACATGAATACGACCAGACCAATCAGTAGCATATCCATCAGTTGAATACCTTCAAAGGCACCACCAAAGAATAGAGCTCCCAAAATACCGCCCGCTAATAATCCACCCATTAGGCCACCCATACCGGCTTTACTGCCTGCCGTTGAGGTAGGTGCTGTTTTTGATCCGGTTTGAGACGGGGCAACTTGTTTTGTCGGAGCAGGAGCCGCTTTCTTCGGCATCGAATAGCCTTTACCAAGGCTAAAGCCGCCACCAAAGCGTTTTGCCTCCGCTTGATGGGGAATAGCTGCCACCAAACAAAATGCAAATAGGAACGTAAAAAGTTGTTTCATTATGATGTAAACCTCAGATCAATTAACGGTTTTAGTTTGGCTCTGTTTAATGCCCGCTATGACTCGTCTTACGACGGCCAACCAAATGCCGAGCACAATTAAGGCAATGCCGACCAGATGGAAGCTGTGCATAGTCTCATTCAAGACCAATATAGACAAGAGTGTACCAAACACTGGTATCAAGTAGATGAAGAGTCCAGCAGTCGATGCGCCAAGCTGCGCCACACCTCGATTCCAAAAAGAGTAAGAGAGTATCGACGGAAAGATAGCAATGTAGACCACCACCGCCCAGACTGGCGTGTCGAGTGTTGGCACAGCAAATCCACCCTGTTCATACAGTGCGAATGGAAAGATCACCACCAACCCGATCAATACGGACAGCCCAAAAAAGGTAAAAGGCTCTAGCTCTTTGGGTTTGAACTTCAGGGTGATCGAGTAGAGCGCCCAGGTCACAATCGCCGCCAATATCCAGATATCACCAGGATTGAGTTGCAACGATGCAATTCGAGCAAGCTCACCTTGGGTAATCAGTACAACCACTCCTAACAGTGATGCCGCAATCCCCAACCATTGAAGCCCGCCTACATGCTCTCTAAAAAAGAGTCGATTGAGCAGCAGGATCAACACCGGAATAATGGCATGCATTAGGGTGGTATTGGTCGCGGTGGTTGTTTCAACTCCGAGGTAAATAAACGTATTAAAGCATCCGACACTGGTAAGCGATAACCAAAAGAGCAGAGGAAAGTTCGATTTGATAATGGGCCATTGTTGAATCGCTCTGGGTAGCCAAAAAGGGAGGAGAATCATAAAAGCGAGCCCCCAGCGCAAAAACGCCATCAAGAGCGGGTCAGCAATATCAGCTACCCCTTTAGCCGCAACATGATTACCGGCCCAAAATAGCGGCGTTAAGATCAACAACAGATAGGGGGTCAACGTGCATTTCCTTTAGCAAAATATTTTAGTAAACCGCAGTGAGGCTCTTCTCCGGTTACAACGTAGTGAAGGGTACGCCTGTTCTCGAGCAACCAGCGCTGCTGAGACAGATCCACACCTCTTCCAGCAAACAGAATCTCATCTCCTAATTGCAACTCAGTCAGCTCACCGGGCTCGACCATCAATTGGTCGTCTCGTTTCACCAACAGAGCCAAACACTTTAAATCCTTGGTTCGATCAGCGGGAGATTTAAATAAAGATCGTAAGGTTAATGTCTGACCAGAGTCGATCCACTCTTTTACCGCAGGCGTCTCTTTACCCAGGGTAAAGGCTTGGGTACGAACTTGGTCGTCACCCACCAATTGATAAAGGCGCTGAATCAACTCTCTTGCATCGACCTCATCTAGGGACATCGCTTGATCTAAAAACTGCGCCAATAATGGGGTATGTAGATGAGCAAGAATTTTACTCGCAATCGTGCGCCCTGGGTTCATGACAAAATCGGCTTTAAGTCGTTCGAAAATCAACTCATTAGAGTCCAAATTCTGCCGCACCACCGTCTGCAGCCTAGGGTTCAACTCGCGTGCTGTCATTATGATCGATAGATTATCCGCATCATTACCCGTTCCTGCGATAATCCCCACCGCTTCCTCA
>JAAZVX010000127.1 GCA_018623095.1 Marinobacterium sp.
AGCAGTGGACTGCTCATAATGATCGATATTCTTCCCCTTTCGCCGTCATGATGATAGACCTGGATGGCTTTAAATTGATCAATGATCAATATGGCCACTCTGCTGGTGACAAAGTGTTATCGGATATTGGTCTGCGGCTTAAGAAACGTGTCAGGGACAATGATGTGATTGGTCGATTAGGCGGAGATGAGTTTTTGATGTTGGCTTCGGGTATCAATGCTCAACAGTCCTGCCAAGAACTGTGTGAGGAGTTAATAGCACTCATTTCTCAACCCGTTGAAGTAAATTCAGAGGGGGTATCCCGGACCGTCTCTGTAGGGGCAAGTATTGGTATTTCACTCTGCCCCAAACACTCAAGTAAAGATAGAGACCTTATAAAACTTGCAGATACCGCAATGTATAAAATTAAACACCACCAAAAGGGTGGGTGGACTATTTTCGAGGGTAACTAACGGCTTCTATCATCTGTTTTCTTAGTTTGATCGTAACGTTCGCTATGAAAGAGACTCTCTACTACGACGGAAAATGTTCACTATGTGTTGCTGAAATGGATAAGTTGGCAGTCATTAAAGGTGACCAGCTGGATCTGAAAGATATTCACCAACTCTCTGATCAGCTAACAGAGCAAGAGCAGGATAAGATGCTTAGAGTGCTTCACTTGCAGCGTGGTGATCAGTGGATAACCGGCATTGATGCCAACATAGCTGCCTGGCAGCACACGCGTTGGGGTTGGATTTGGCGCGTGCTGGGCTGGCCAATCATAAAGCCTGTCGCTAATCTCGTCTATCAGCGCTGGGCGCGCTGGCGATACGATCGACTCTATACGAAATAGCTCAGCTTCATTAAACTGACCTCATTCTTAATTTCATCAGGCTTTAGTGTGTTTATTGAATTAACTGATCTATTTTTTCTGACTTTAATCGCTTCTGTTATCTACTTCTGGTACCGCGGTCTTGCTGTTAGGGAGCGCGCTCTAAATGCGGTTGAAAACTACTGCCAAAAGCTGGATCTGCAGTTGTTGGATCAGAATGTCTCCCTGCGTGCACTCTGGCTGAAGCGGGATGATAGAGGCCGGTTAGCACCTTGGCGTCGCTACCAGTTTGAGTTCACGACCACGGGTGATCAACGCTATCGTGGGCAAGTAGTTCTGCTGGGTAATCGCTTAGAGAGTATCACCTCCGATGCCCATAAATTTGAAGACTAGTCATGTCTAAGCTCAATTTCGACAACAGCTATGCTCGAATGCCGTCACACTGGTATCAGTCCATTTCGGTCACTCCATTAAAAAACACTCACCTAATCAGTTTTAATGCGCCTTTAGCCCAAACGCTGGGTCTTAAACCCTGCGAATGGTCGCCAAGCCAATTGGTAGAGACGTTTACAACCGAGCAGGGCCCTGTAGGGGCAGAGCCGTTGGCAATGAAGTACACCGGCCATCAATTCGGTGTTTACAATCCGGATTTAGGTGATGGGCGAGGGGTCTTATTAGGTGAGCACCTTGACCCGTCGGGGCAACGCTGGGATCTCCATCTAAAAGGGTCGGGTAAAACAGCTTATTCACGTTTTGCTGATGGTAAGGCGGTGCTGCGCTCCAGTATTCGTGAGTACCTAGTCAGTGAAGCGATGTTTGGTCTTGGGATTCCAACCACACGTGCATTAGCCCTTTTTGGCAGTGAAGAGTTTACGCTTCGAAATGGGGCAGAACCTTGTGCACAAGTGCTAAGGGTAACTCCCTGCCATATCCGTTTCGGTCACTTTGAGTACTTCTACTATTCGGGCCAGCATGAGGATCTACGGACGCTAGCCGATTACGTGATTGAGCGTTTCTACCCTGAAGCGAAACAGGCTGAAAACCCCTATCTGTTCATGTATCAGCAGGTCGTTGAACGCAGTGCCTATTTGGTTGCACAGTGGCAGAGTTATGGCTTTGTTCATGCGGTTATGAACACTGACAATATGTCGATTATTGGAGAGACCTTTGATTATGGTCCGTTTACCTTCATGGATCGATATGAGCCAGACCATATTGCTAATAAAAATGATGATCGCGGTCGATACGCCTTCAGTAACCAACCTAGCATCATGCAGTGGAATCTAGCAGCCTTAGCCCAAGCATTGATTCCTTTAATCGAAAAACCAGATTTAGAGGCTCAGCTAGATCGATTCTCAGCGATCTATTTTGATGCCTACTACACTAAGCTCTCTCAGCGATTGGGGTTACCAAACCCCGGTTTGAGTCATAAAGCGCTGATCGATGAGATGCTGGCGCTGTTGGAGAAACAGCAGGGCGATCTCAATCGATTCATTCTGGCGTTGATGACACTTGAGAATGGTGAGTGTTTAAGTACCGAATTGGGGAATCCCGAAGCTTACTCTGAGTGGTTGGTTCGATTTCATTCGGCACGCCATTCGGACAATGAACAGCTAAAATCGCGTTTGGATTATGCAAAAACCCTAAATCCTGTCTATATTTTACGTAACTACATGTGTGAGGAGGCGATTCGCGATGCTCACGAGGGTGACTATCAGCGTGTGAATCATCTCCTCGCCATGGTACGTGAACCTACAAAGTACTATTCGCCATTGGCTGACTATGCTGATGCCCCACCAAAATGGGCTGAAGGCATTTTCTTAACCTGCTCCTCATAGACACCTTCAGCGCAGAGTACTTCCAGTAATGATAGGAGAGTCTGGTGCGCAATTTAGTGCTGGCATTTGATGGTACTTGGCAAAAAACCGATTCAGATTTGAGCGATGGTGATCAAAATAGTCATGTCGTTCAGTTGGTCCAGGCTCTTAACAATTCACACAGCGATATTCCTAAACTCATTCATTACCTACCTGGTGTCGGTACATCGGCTTGGCAACAGATCAGAGGGGGTGTCTTTGGTTGGGGGCTGTCGGATAAGATAGCCCAGGCCTACCTGTGGTTAATGGAGCACTATCAAGTCGGTGATCGACTCTTCTTGGTGGGTTACAGTCGCGGTGCTTTTGCGGCTAGGAGTCTTTCGGGATTAATCGATCGTTTGGGGCTGCTCAGGCTAGAAAATTTAGATCGATTTGAATCCTGCTATCAACTTTATAGACGCGGCACTCGTCGCGAGCAAAACCGATTTAAAGCCCAATATGCAACGTCAATTCAAATTGAGGCGATTGCTGTTTGGGACACTGTGGGTGCTTTAGGCATTCCCATAGGGAGTTTTAGACAGTTAAACCGCCATCTCTGGGGGTTTCATGACACGCGTTTAGCATCCAATGTAAAACGTGGGTTTCATGCCTTGGCGATCGATGAGCATCGCGAAGATTTTATTCCAACTCTCTGGTCACCTAGGCTTAAAAGTCATCAGAGCATTGAGCAGCGCTGGTTCGCTGGATCGCACGGTGATGTTGGCGGTGGTACCGGCTCCGCGCTGTCGCATTATTCATATGATTGGGTGTTAGCGTCGCTGATTCACTCTGGTTTGCAGTGTGAGTCAGACAATACGAATACTCGCTCTCTTCAGTTCGAGTTGCCTTTTGACTCTTATGATGCGTTTCTTAGTGGGCTTTATGAGTGGTTTACCGATCGTCATTGGCGTTCAATCGGGTTTTGTCAGAACCGATATGAGTCGATAGATCCGAGTG
>JAAZVX010000128.1 GCA_018623095.1 Marinobacterium sp.
CAACGTCGCGTTCAGATTCCGCTAAGCGCGCATAGTAGGGCGCCGCATAAGCAGCCCCTAAACGTTCAGCTGCTGCACCTAAATGGACAGAGTAGACGCCTGTAATGGTGGTTCGGTTGGGCACATTGATTGTGGTTGCCAGTTTAAAACCTTGCTCGTTAGCGGGGATTTTAACAATAGTGTGATCGCTGATTGCTAAAATCTGCTCAGCCATGCTTTGCCAATCGTCACCAAACACCTGCAATTGTAGGTGGTTAAACCCCAATTCCATTGCTTGTTCATGCAGCGCTTTATAGGTGTCAATTGAACAGCGCAAACCGGCCCGTTGAATCAGCAGTGGGTTGGTCGTTACCGCCGAGAATAGTCCTGTCGGTGATACTCTCTTCCAATCTTTTACATCAGCACTATCAAGCAACCATTCCATGAGGTTAAAATCCACTTATAAAACTAAAGTTTGACATTATAGGGCGTTATAACGCTCGGTTTAAGGAGTTTTGATGTTTCTTTGTTGTGGTGATGCGTTGTATGACGTTTTTCCTGGTGATTCAGCCTCTACCGGTCAGGTTTCATTGAATGCAACCGTGGGCGGATCGCCGCTCAATGTTGCCATAGGCTTGGCTCGCATGGGCAACCCAACGGGTTATCTGACTGCCAACTCAACGGATCCACTAGGTCAAAAGCTGGCAGGACACTTAGCGGCTAATGGCGTCGAGACTCAATTCCTGGCAAACAGCGACCTAAACACCTCGTTAGCAATGATCGCGCTGAATGAGAATGGACATCCTGCATACTCGTTCTATATCGATGGCTGCGCTGACGTGTCACTCACTAAAGACCAGTGCCCTGATCCGTCACTGTTTACGGCCATATCACTAGGTTCTTACAGCACAGTGGTTGAACCAGGCGCCAGCACTTTAGAGTGGTTTGCGGGTGAGGCACGTAATGCCGGCGCTTTAATTGCTTACGACCCAAACGTTCGCCCAAGCATCCAGCCTGATCCCAGCGTTTGGCAGGCTAAAGTGGATCGCTTAGGCAAGATCGCTCACGTCATGAAGATGTCTGATGAGGATATCGAGTTCCTATCACCAGGTAATTCAATCGAAGAGTATGCTAAGTCTTGTTTAGCGCTAGGCCCTCGCTGGGTATTTGTGACTCAGGGTGGTGATGGAGCACATGCTTTTGGTGCAAACGGTGAATACTTCCACTCTCCTGCCCCTAAAATCAACGTGCAGGACACTGTTGGCGCTGGCGACACCTTCCAGGCTGCCCTTATTCACGAAATCTTCCAACAGGGTGGACCTAATAATCTTGATAACCTTGACGCGGCAAAACTGATAAAATTTGCAGCTCATGCCGCGGCAGTGACTTGTGAGCGAAACGGTGGTGATTTACCAACGCTTGAAGCAATCACTGAACGCTTTGGGGATTTGAGTTAGCAATTGTTGGAGCGGTCCTAAAAAGGCCGCGATGCCTTCAAAACTAATCGTCTCATCTTCGATAAGGCTCCAACAGACAGAGCGGAATTTAAAAGTAGGGTCAGACCGGAGGTCAGACCCTGGTAGGTTTAATGAGTAATAACAGTCTATCCAGAAGATTTTCAGTAGCCCCTATGATGGATTGGACAACGCGTGATTGTCGTTTCTTCCATCGTTTGATGTCGCGTCATACTCTGCTGTATACCGAGATGGTGACGACAGGCGCGCTGATTCATAACGATCCCGCTCGTTGGCTGGATTACAACGCGGAAGAGCATCCAATTGCCCTGCAACTCGGCGGAAGCAACCCAACGGATTTGGCTAAGTGCACGAAATTTGCCGAAGAGTGGGGTTACGATGAGGTCAACCTCAATGTGGGTTGCCCGTCCGATCGTGTTCAGAACAATATGATCGGTGCCTGCTTAATGGCGCACCCCAACCTCGTTAAGGAGTGTTTGGGCGAGATGCAAGCGGCGGTCTCAATCCCAGTGACCGTAAAACATCGCTTAGGCATTGACGATCAGGACAGTTACGAGCTGCTTGAACAGTTTGTAGAGACCGTCGCTGAGAGTGGCGTTACTAGCTTTACCATTCACGCTCGCAAAGCGATTTTGGATGGATTGAGTCCGAAGCAGAACCGTGAAGTGCCTCCACTCATTTACGACAACGTCTACAAGATTAAACAGCGTTTTCCTGAGATTGAAATTGTCATTAACGGCGGCATTAAGTCCCTAGAGGAGTGTGACGAGCACCTTCAGCATGTCGATGGCGTGATGATTGGCCGCGAGGCTTACCAAAACCCCTACCCTCTTCTGAGCCAAGTAGACTCAAGACTCTTTGGTGAAACTGGCACACCCCTTGCAAGAACCGAAGTGGCAGAGCAGTTTATCCCCTACATTGAACGTGCCATGGCCAATGGCAACTCACTCTATGGTGTAGTTAAGCACCTGTTAGGTCTTTTCCATGGTGAGCGCGGGGGCAAGCAGTTCCGTCGTTATCTGAGCGAAAATGGACATAAACGCGAAGCGGGTGTTACAACTTTCCGCGAAGCACTTAAATTTGTAACAGAGTAACGATACTCTGAGTCGATCAGCTACAAGGACGAGATAGATGAATCAGCTAGACCAACTAAAATCCATGACGACCGTTGTTGCCGACACCGGCGACATCGATGCTATTCGACAGTTTACCCCACAAGACGCTACCACTAATCCCTCACTGCTTTTGAAGGCAAGCGCGGATCCAAAATATGCTGAGCTGCTAGAGCAGTCAATTAACTGGGCGAAGGCTCAGGGTGGCAGTGATTCCGAGCGACTGGCTAATATGACCGACTATCTAGCGGTTTTGATTGGTACTGAGATCACCAAAATTGTTCCTGGTTACATCTCTACCGAAGTCGATGCGCGCTTCTCGTTCGATACTCAAGCGACGCTCAAGAAAGCCTACCGTCTGATTGAGCTTTATGAAGCACAGGGCATTAGCAAAGACCGTGTGCTGATTAAAATAGCCTCGACTTGGGAAGGTATTCAAGCGGCTCGCGAACTCGAGAAGAACGGGATACGTTGCAACCTGACACTGTTGTTTGGTTTTGCTCAGGCGCAGGCTTGTGCCGATGCCGGTGCTTACCTCATTTCCCCGTTTGTCGGTCGTATTTTGGACTGGTACAAAAAGCAGAATCCTGAAGCAGATTACTCTGGCGAAAACGACCCAGGCGTTCAGTCAGTAACACGCATCTACAACTACTACAAAGCCAATGGCTACGACACCGTTGTGATGGGAGCCAGCTTCCGTAATACCGGCGAGATCATCTCTTTAGCTGGTTGTGATCGACTCACTATCGGACCAAACCTACTTGAAGAGTTAGCGGCTGCAACAGGTTCAATCGAACAGCGTCTTGATGCTGCTAATGCAACCAGCGAGGATGCCAAAGTTGCTCCGACAGAATCCGCGTTCCGTTGGGACATGAACGAAGACGCTATGGCGACTGAGAAACTGTCAGAAGGGATTCGCAACTTCACCATCGATCAGGTTAAGTTAGAGAAGCTATTGGCGTCGAAAGCCTAAC
>JAAZVX010000129.1 GCA_018623095.1 Marinobacterium sp.
AGGTCCCCTACTGGATCGTATGGAGATTATTCGTATTCCTGGCTACACAGAAGATGAAAAGCTGAACATTGCCCGTCGTTACTTAATCCCTAAGCAGATCAAGCAGAACGGCTTAAAAGCCAAAGAGCTTGAGATTGATGATTCAGCGATCATCGACATGATTCGATTCTATACCCGTGAAGCGGGCGTGCGTGGCCTAGAGCGAGAAGTTGCCAAAGTCGCTCGCAAGGTGGTTAAAGAGATCGCGCTGGGTGAGTCCAACGCTAAATCTGTGCTTGTTAATAGCATCAACTTAGAACACTACCTTGGTGTTCATAAATTCAACTTTGGGCGCGCGGAAGATGAGCATCAGGTGGGCCAGGTAACTGGCCTAGCTTGGACTCAAGTGGGTGGCGATATCCTGACCATCGAGAGTGCCGTGGTTCCAGGTAAAGGGCGTCAGGTTCTGACGGGGTCGTTGGGCGATGTCATGAAAGAGTCGATCCAAGCCGCGTTAACGGTTGTGCGCAATCGCGCCCAATCTCTTGGCATTGCGCCTAACTTCCACGAGAAGCAGGATATTCATATCCACGTTCCAGAAGGTGCAACGCCCAAAGATGGTCCAAGTGCTGGTATCGGAATGTGTACAACCCTTGTCTCTGCCTTGACAGGCATAGCGGTTCGCTCAGACGTGGCGATGACCGGTGAGATCACTCTCAGAGGGCAGGTGTTGCCCATAGGCGGCCTTAAAGAGAAGCTTCTTGCGGCGCACCGCGGTGGTATTAAAACGGTATTAATCCCAGAGGAGAATCGCCGCGACCTCAAAGAGATTCCAGATAATATAAAGGCAGATTTAGAGATTAAGCCGGTTAAGTGGATTGATGAGGTGCTTGAGGTGGCTCTTGTAGAGCAGCCTGTTCCACTGGATGACTCTGAAGTAGAGGAACTTGCCAGTGAGACTAAAGGTGAAAAATTAACTACTGGGTCAAGAACGGCGCACTAATCTTACGTGTCAAATTTATAAAACTCGCTGAAAACACCGTATTTTCTGGGTTTTTAATGTTGACACTGCTTTTAAACAGTTGGTATAAAGTACCTATGGTTATTTCATAACACAAAACAAACAAAATATTCTCTTGTTAAGGGGCACAACGTGAACAAATCTGAACTTATCGATTCAATCGCTGCATCTGCAGACCTTCCAAAAGCAGCAGCTGGCCGCGCTCTAGACTCAGCTCTAGAAGCTATTACTGGTGCACTAGCTAAAGGTGACTCTGTTGCACTAGTTGGTTTTGGTACTTTTGGTGTTAAAGAGCGTGCTGCTCGTACTGGTCGTAACCCACAGACTGGTCAGCCAATCGAGATCTCTGCAGCGACTCTTCCATCTTTCAAGCCAGGTAAGGCTCTGAAAGACGCTGTAAACAAGTAATATCAGTTTTTCCTGAGGGTGCGCTTTAGCGTGTAAGAGTTTCTGGCTCACCTCTACAAAAAAGCGCATTCCGTAGGGTGCGCTTTTTTTAATTCATAGGACACTCAGTCATGTTGCAATCAATGCGTGATAATTCACAAGGGATTATTGCTAAAGTTCTGGTTGGTTTGATTATTGTGGTCTTCGCTCTGTGGGGTGTTGACTCACTTGTCGGTCTGGCAACTGCCGAACCACCACCTGCTGAAGTCAATGGTAAGGTCATCACCAAGAATGAACTTTATCGGGGTATCGATCTGCAACGTCGACAGGTTCTGACTCAAATGGGTGATAACGCCGATCCAGCGATGTTGGATGATGTTGTCTTGCGCAAAGTGGTTTTGGACAACCTGATTGAACGTAATGTTCAGACCAGTGCAGCAGAAGAGCTAGGCCTATTCGTTTCAGACCAGATGCTTGATCAAATGATCGTTTCAACACCTGAGTTTCAGGTTGACGGTCGCTTCGATCGAAACCAGTTTGAATCCGCTCTGCGCGGAGCAGGATTTACCCCTTTGACTTATCGTGAGCTTCTTAAAAGCGAGGCTCTTATGAATCAGTTTCGCGGTGTCTACGAGCAATCAGCATTTTTAACACCAACAGAGCTTGACCACCTTCTGGCTTTAAACACACAGACACGTGACATCCGAGTGGCGCGTTTCTCTGTTGATACTGACTCTCAGATTGTGAGTGATGCGGACGTGCAAGCGGCCTACGAGCGTATGGGTGATCAGTTGATGACTCAAGAACAGGTCGTAGTGGACTATGTTGTGCTGGATCAAGCGGACTTTATCGATCCAGACAGTGTCACAGAGGCAGAAATCAATTCGGCATACGATCAGTTAAAAGTCAGCTTTGAGGGTGGTGAGGAACGTTCTGCTAGTCACATACTCCTTGAGATAAACGATTCTCAACCTATTGAGGCTGCACTAGCAAAAGCTGAAGAGATTCGCACCAAGCTGGCGGCTGGTGAGGCGTTCTCTGCTCTTGCTGCTGAGTACTCGCAGGATATCGGATCTGCAAATGCTGGCGGTGCGTTAGGTTACCTTACACCAGGGCTCTTTGAGGGCCCGTTTGATGATGCCTTATTCTCGTTAAATGTCGGTGAATACTCTGAACCGGTCGAGACTGAGTTTGGTATTCATATCATTAAATTGAATGAAGTACGTGCTAGAGAGGTGCCAGCACTTAGTGAAGTGCGCGAGGATCTTGTCTACGACGTCGCTGAAGCCAATGCGGAAGAGGTGTATGTCAGTGCACTAGAACGATTAACGGATCTGGCTTTCTCATCGGGTGATCTTGCCGTGCTTGCTGAGGAGTTGTCGCTTGATATTCAGACATCAGAGCCTTTAACTCGCAATGGTGGCTCAGGTGAATTCTCTGATCAGAAATTGATTCGTGCCGCGTTTTCGGATGTTGTTACCAAGGAGCGTTTAAACTCTGATCCTATTGAGGTTAGTAGTGGTCGTACCTTTGTGCTTAATTTGAATGAGCTGCGTCCGGCTCGCCAACTTGAACTGGCCGAAGTGCGCGATGATCTTATCACTCAGCTGAAGCGTTCACAGGCGGCGCAAGTTGCATTTGAGCAGGCTCAACGTGCACAGGCGGAAGCGAAAGAGGGTCAAGCTGACATTGAGTGGACTGCGGTAACATCGGTAGCACGTGGTGCGGCCATTGAACTTGAACCACAGATTATAGAAGCCGCGTTTGCTATGGCTCGTCCAGGTGGCAGTAGAAACTATAAAGTAGTGCAGTTGACGGATGGCACAGCGGCATTGATCACGGTTGACGCAGTTGGAACAACCGAAGAGCAGATTGCTGATGAGCTGCAGACGCAGATCGCTACAGTGCTAGCGTCCGGTGAGGGAAGCCAAGCATTCAGAACTCAATTTGAAACGTTAAAATCAAACGCTGACATCGTCATTAATTAAGTCGATGTCAGTGAGATAGCCGCTTTTTAGCGGCTATTTTTTTCTATGGCACATCGGTGCTTTTTTAGAGCTAGGGTAAATGAGTATGAAATTGGATCAGGTATTTGGCATTCATGCAGTCACAACGCTGTTAAACCGTGATCCTGAACGGGTAA
>JAAZVX010000130.1 GCA_018623095.1 Marinobacterium sp.
ATACTCTGTCAACATCACAAAGTCAGCTAACGCAGGGCGTTTAGCGCGCTCGAAACCATCAAAATCATCGCCCAATACAAACGCACGGGTAATTTCACGTGCACGGTCTGGTCGGAAGTTAGCGCAGATTAAGGCATCACCATCATTAATTGCACCCACTGGCGCACCTGATGCATCAGTAATCACAGTCGCCGCGACAAACTCATCGTTCTCATCACGTGCGTAAGCAGCAGAAAGCGCCTCTTGGGCAGATGCTGCAGTTTGTAACCCCTTACCGATCGTCATTGCATCATAAGCCGTCTGAACTCGATCCCAACGGTTATCACGATCCATGGCGTAGTAGCGGCCAACAACAGTGGCAATGGCGCCCACACCTAGATCAGAAAACGCTTTCTCAACGACAGCAATCGACGGCTCTGCTGAGCGAGGTGGCATATCACGGCCGTCCAAAATAGCATGCAGGTAGACCTGTTTTGCACCGCGCTGAGCAGCCATTTTAGCCAACGCAACGATATGCTCTTCATGACTGTGTACACCACCCGGTGACAACAAACCAGTAATATGCACAGCCTTACCCAGTGAAATCGCAGCATCCATCGCTTTTACCAGTGCGGCATTGTCAAAGAAATCACCATCAGCGATCGCTTTGGTAATACGCGTTAGGTTTTGATAAACCGTTCGACCTGCGCCGATGTTCATATGCCCTACTTCAGAGTTGCCCATCTGACCATCAGGAAGACCGACCGCCAAACCTGAAGTTTGAATACGTGAGTTAGGGTTGTTGGCCAACAGACCATCCCATACAGGGGTATTAGCAGCTGCTACAGCTGACGATTCAGTGGCTTCGACTCCGTACCCATCTAGGATAAGAAGCGCTCTTGGGGTGCGCATATCGCTCATAGTTATGAATATTCCAGTTATAAGACTTTAGACTGATAGCAATTTTAACCGTTGATGCCATCTAAAACCATTAAACATTGGTGATTTTTCAGTCAGCCCCCTTATCCCTTGAGGCTGTGCAATGTATACTTTCGCGCATTAATTTTATTGCATACACAGGTCTGAAATGGAAAACGTCATCGAATTTATCGGCAACCACACAATGATGGTTCTTGCTTGGTTTTTTACTCTGGCAATGCTGATCTTCACAGAGCGCATGAAAGGCGGAAAATCCGTCACAGCAGCTGAGGCCACTCGTCTTATCAATAAAGAGGATGCCGTGGTTCTGGATATCCGTGCCAAAAAAGATTTCAGCACTGGCCACTTAACGAATTCGATCAATATTCCACTGGCTGATTTCGATCGCCGCATGAGTGAGTTGGATCAGTACAAAGAGAAGCCGATCATCGTAGTGTGTAATATGGGTCAGACAGCGGGTACCGCTTGTCGCAAAATGAAATCAGCTGGCTTCACCCAAGCGATGCGTCTTACTGGAGGCATCTCTGAGTGGCGCCACCAAAGCATGCCAGTGGTGACTAAATGACAGTAGAAATTTACAGCTCAGCTCTATGCGGTTTTTGTACTCGTGCAAAAATGTTACTTGATCACAAAGGTGTTTCATTTAACGAAATCAGCGTAGATCAGGATCCAACAAAACGCGCTGAAATGATGGAACGCAGTGGTCGACGTACCGTTCCGCAAATCTTTATCGGCGAGCACCATGTTGGGGGATGCGACGATCTGTTCGCGCTTGAGCGCAATGGTGAACTGGACGGTCTGCTAGCCAATAATGCTGGCGAATAATTAGAACGATTAAACGTAAGGAAACAACATGTCTGAAGAGAATCAGCAACCAGCTCCACAATTTGGTATGAAACGTGTCTACCTAAAAGACGCATCACTAGAGACTCCAGCTGGCCCAGAAATCTTTAATAAAGCTTGGCAACCACAGGTTGGCCTAGACGTTAACTCAGCTAGCCGTGTACTAGGCGATGATCACTACGAAGTGAATCTAACGCTGACGGTCACTGTGAAAACTGAAGATGAAACGGCATTCCTGATTGAAGTTCAGCAAGCAGCAATCTTCCAGATCAGCGGTTTTGAGCCAGCACAGCTTCATCACACTCTAGGTGCATACTGCCCAACTCTTCTGTTCCCATACGCTCGTGAAGCAGTAGACAACCTAGCAACTAAAGCTAGTTTCCCTGCACTGATGCTTGCACAGGTCAACTTTGACGCTCTATACGCCCAAAAAGTTCAGCAAGTAATGGAACAGCAGAAAGCAGAGCAAGGCGAAGCGGAAGCGGCTGAATAAGTACGTAATGCTAACAACGCAAAAGGAGGCTAGCGCCTCCTTTTTTATTGTCTATAGATCGGTCTTTACTATCGATGTTCCACCCAATACTCAAACATATCATTCATCGTTTCAGAGAGTGGGCGATACTCAATGCCTAAAACATCGCGACTCTTGCTGTTATCAGCTCGCCACTCGATATTGACGTTGTTGGCGATGAACTTGCGGTCCAATTTGATAAAAGGCGCCAGCAACCAAACCAACCATTTCGGCGCTGCCCTCTTGGGTAGTTTGTAGTCCTTTCCGAATCGCTCTTGCAGTGTCAGCAGTGCCGTTAATAGATCGCTACAGTGTCCAGAGAGAATAAAGCGGCCCTCAGCCTCAGGCATAAAAGCAGCCCGGAGATGAGCCTCTGCCACCTCACGAACATCAACAATACCGATGCCCAGACGTGGCGCTCCCTGTTTGAACTCGCCAGAGCCCACACGATCAATGATCGAGAAGCTCTCTGACGTTGGAATGCCACCAATCGCTGGCCCCATCACTAGACAGGGGTTAATCGTGACGAGGTCAAACGATGAATGCTCTGCAATTTTCCAAGCTTCACGTTCAGCCAAAGTTTTTGAGTACGAATAGGGCTGATAGTCTAGGGATGCTGTCTCATTCCAGTGTGCTTCCGTTAGCACGCCGCCCTCTACCAAGTCACACTCAGTCGCATCAGTATAGATCACAGCACAGGAGCTGGTGACGACCACCCGCTTAACAGTATCAAAGGATTTAGCCGTCTCAAGCACATTTCGGGTACCGATCAAGGCTGGATCGATCAGGTCGCGCTGTGGGTCCTGATAATTTGAGGTAAAAGGCGACGCCGTATGAAAGACAACACCGCACCCCTCAATCGCATCCTCAAACCCCTCTTTACTGAGCAGGTCGGCTTTAAAGAATTTAAGCGAACCCGGGGTGTCATCAGCCAGTGCGTTCAACGCGTATAGTTTATCTTTGGCGTCGGGATCGCGAACCGTCGCGTGAACTGTCAGCCCCTTTTCCAATAGACGTTTAATAATCCAACCAGCAACATAACCAGTTGCACCGGTAACCGTGACCGGGAGTGAATGATCAATATTCATAACACCTCAGGAGACCAAAAATTGTGATACCGAAATAACCGCTAAGGATATTAACGTGGTGAAGGTTAATGCCATGCCGGCGACTCTAAAAACACCCGGGGCCTCCCTCGATCGAAAGCCG
>JAAZVX010000036.1 GCA_018623095.1 Marinobacterium sp.
TGCATTCGGTGCGAATTCACGGCGGTTAGGTGCAGCATTTTTGCGATCTGGGTTACCACCACGAAAACCGTCTTCATAATATTGCATCACTCGACTCCTTATTATCATCTGTCTCTTAGTGCATCTATGAGAAGCTATTTAGTAAGTATACTTACTATTAATGAGCATAGTCTAACCAATGTTTTGTGTTGTTGTAAACTAGTAAGTATACAAACTACTTTTTTTCAAATAGGATGTTTGAAACAGTAAACAGTGTTGGAGAGTGGGTTGTCCTATTACGAGATGCCTGGCCACCTGATACGGCGCTTGAGTCAGCAGTCAAATCAGGTGTTTCAAGATGAGATGAAACGCATAGGTTCCGATGTGACCTCGGTGCAATTTGCTGCGATGCAGGCGATCGATTTGCATGGTGAAATGGAGCAGTCACAGATCGCTCAATCGATTCATTATGATAAAGCTACCATTGGTGGCGTGATTGATCGACTTGAAAAGCGGGGTTGGGTAGAGCGCAAAGCAAACCCCAAAGATCGACGTGCTAAATTGGTGACGCTTACCAGAGAAGGGCGCAAAGCTCTGGAGGAGTTTACACCAGTGGTTCAAGCGCTACAGGATCAAGTGGTGGCCAATTTAAACGACGACGAGCGGACATTGTTTATTAAACTGGCGCAAAAAATAGTCTCGTAATTTTAATAAGCGATATCTTATCGATACAAAAAGGCAGCTAAGATAGCTGCCTTTTGATTGTGAGAAGGAACTAGCCTGAGATCTTCTTCTCACCGGCTGCAACACACTGGAAGATCAGTGTGTTAATGGTCATAGGTCCCACACCGCCTGGGACCGGAGTCAGGGCCGCAACACGTCCATCAAGTGGGGCCAGTTCGATATCACCGACACCACCTGGGTGGTAGCCGGCATCAACAACGATGGCGCCATCTTTGATCCAGTCCGCTTTAATGAATTCTGGGCGGCCAACTGCACCAACAACGATATCAGCCTGTTTGATAATGTCGGATAGTCCTTGAGTGCGTGAGTGACAAATGGTTACAGTCGCATCAGCGTTTAACAGCATCATGCCCATCGGCTTACCTAGAATAGGACTGCGGCCAACCACCACGGCGTTCTTGCCTGAAAGTGGAATGTCGTAAGCGTCTAATAGGCGCATGATGCCTTGTGGTGTCGCTGAACCGTAAGCCTCTTCCTGCATGGCCATGCGGCCAAAACCAAGACATGTCACCCCGTCTACGTCTTTTTCTAGAGCGATGGCATCGAAACAGGCGCGCTCATCAATCTGCTCAGGTACTGGGTGTTGAAGCAGAATGCCGTGACAGTTTGGGTTGCTGTTTAGCTCTTGAATCTTCTCTAACAGCTCTTCAGTGGTTGTCTCTGCACCCATTTCTACCGTAATTGATTCCATACCGATGCGTTTACAAGCGTTTTGCTTCATTCGCACATAGGTTGCTGAGGCTGGGTCAGCGCCAACCAAAATGGTGGCTAGCGCAGGCGTTTGACCGCCGCTTTTTGCTTTTAGGTTTTCAACGCGTGTTGCGAGTTCAGCCTCGGTTTTTTTAGCAACAGCGCTGCCATCAAGAATCAGTGTGGTCATGGTTTTCCTGTGGTTGGGGTCTTGCAAATTGGATGGTGCGAATTCTATCACTACTGAACAGTTTTTGCTTAATGAGTTAAATGTTGTCGTGTCGTGCGATCCGCTTCCGACGGCGTTGGTAGTTGAAGCGGTGCATTCTTAGAATTCAAAAGCTGTGCCGCTTCACGTTGTTCTCCCAGTTGAATATACAACTCGGTTAGCTCGATCAGCGTCTGCGCTTGGTGGTTTAACTCAAGCGATTTTCTGTAGTGTGTGAGGGCCGCTCCCCATAACTGTGCGCGACGAGAGAGACGCGCCAACACGAGTTCGACCGCTGCATTGTCGGGCTGTTGCTTTAACCACCCCTTAGCTGTCTTGATCATAGAATCCGGATCATCACAAGGCAGTTCACTTAAGCGAACGGCTAGATCATTATCCCAATTTTTGCTGAGCCATTTAATGATCTGGTCAGATGCGTCTGCCGTCTCGTTTAAGGCTGTCAGTTGACCAATGTAGGCACGGCGAACTTCTGGGTCTTGTTGTGCCTCGTAACTTAGAGCTCCCCAACACTGATCAAGCGCAGAGCGAGACGCCTCCTCTAAGTTGTTGAGTTTAGAGAGTGCTGCGGTGCGTCTTAACGATTGTATGTCATTGCTGTTTAAAATTTTACGTTTTTGCAGGCTTGGCAGCATAGGCAGAAGGGCGTTCCAATCATGTTTTACGCTGAGCAGTGTCGCTTTTTCACGCTCTACGGCGGTTGAATTCGCACGCTCTTTTGTCAGTCTGCTTAATAATTCAGACGCTCGCTCGTAATGGCCTGACTTAATGTCAAAGCGTGCTTGTTCTAACTGCAGTCGTAACTCTGACTCCGGTGACTCTTTGGCCGCTTTAATCAGGATTCGGTGAGCCTCTTTTTCATCCCCTTGCTCGGCTGCACATCTGGCGGCTTCAAGATAGAAAAGGGCAGGTGTGCGACTCAGTTCCGCCGCTTGGAGAAAGAGGCGGCGAGCTCTCCATAGATCGCCCTCTAGCTCAGCTTCCAGCGCTTGATTGGATTTGCTGCCGGCTTTTTTATCCCCTCGGGCTTCGTTCCAGCGGCGTAACTTGTCAGCCGGTGATCGCCAATTGGAGAATAGATTAAATAGCCAGTGGGTAAGAGTGAACAGAAGAACCAACGTGATTAGAAGTACCCAGAGACTGGTCTCAATCGAAACTTGTTGGTAGGCAATTAGGACATAACCACTGTCCTGCATCATGGCCTGTCCGACCCAGGCGCCAACCAGCAGCAGAAGTGATAAGAGGATTAAAAAGCGTCTCATTACTCTGCCCCCTTGCGCAGGTTAGCCATCTCTTTTTGATGCTGCTGAAGTGCCTTCAGTGATCCCGAGATATCCGGAATGGTTGGCGACACATTAAGGGTTGTTAGTTCAGCTAGGGATTGGATCAGAGTACTGGTGGTGTAGTTATCCTGATCAAAGTACTGCACTAGCATAGATTGAGCGCGCGACAGACTGGTGGTGAATATAGACTGTTGTTGGCGTAGCAGAGCCAGTTGCGCCTGCTCTAATAACATCTGGATATTCTGGCGAAGGTAGTGCCCTTGGTCCGGTGACAGGATCGGCTCTACCGGTTGGTCGTGTCGTTGAATAACGATAAGCGATTCAAGTTTGCTAATGGCTTTAGAGAAACCGCTCGTGATGTTCTGTTGTGTCTGTTCATCAACCTGTTCAGTCATCACTTTATCGATGAGTTCAGGCAGCTGGCGCTGCTGTTCTAGTGTGAGTGTTGGTAAGTCTTTACTACGCTCTATAAGCGCTGCAATTCGAAGATAGGTTCCTTCAATATCCAAACTAGGTACTGATTCAAGTTTAGAAATATCACTGGCGAGGCTCTGGCGAAGTGGATAGAGGCTGACATCATCCAGCTCTTTAAGAATGGTGTCGGTACTGCGTAATAGGGCCAGTGCTCCGTCAGCACGGTTCTCCATTAAAATGCGTTGGTTGGCCAGCCGCAATAGATACTCCGCCTCAGCCAAGCGCCAATCACTCTCTGATCGCTCACGGCCCGCTTCTACCTGTTTTATGGCATCGCTTAGACGCTCTTGCAGGGTGGCGATTTCTGCGGTCTGCGCCACTTTTTCCGCTTGGATCTGCTGAAAACTCTCTGTCAGCTCTGCGACAGCGGCATTGGCATCGTTGACCGCTGCAGTGGCCTCAAGTTGTTGCGCTGCACTGCGTTGATTGAGGCTCTCTTCAAGTTGGGCCATTTTTTGCTGGCCAAAGTAACCGCCTGCACCCACTGCCCCAAAAGCCACTAAGCTGATGATGGTTGCTAGGATAGCTGGAGCGCTGTTTTTGGCACTCTCTTTTGTCTCTGTAGCTTCGTTTTTGGCTGGTTCATCTGCCTTTTCATCTACCTTTGACTCTACAACTTCAGCTTCGAGAATCTCGGCCTCTTCCACTAGATCGGTTTGATTCTCTTTATTGGAGTGACTCATCGCTCTTTTCCTTCATTTAAATCGCTGCTCCAAGGCTGCGATCATGGCACTGTCATCAGCACCCTCTGCGACTGTTAAATCGGTAAAACCTAACTCTTTTCCCAAATCGGCGACGCGCTGACTGGGAACAAAAATGGGGGTTTTAGCAAACAGCCCCCACTCATCGGCAAGCGTTGCTAAATGCTCTAATGCTTCGCCACTACTAATGAGTATAGCGCCTGGTGCCTTTTTAAAACATTCCGAAAGCTCAGCATCACTGTATTCGGGCATTTGACGATGATACAGGTTGATCGTTTCGACTTTGGCTCCACGCTCATTGAGGGTCTCTTCCAGCAGTGTGCGACCCCCTGTACCTTTGAATATTAAGATTCGTTCACCCGCGGGTTCTGCAAAGGCAGGCAGAGTCAACAGGGCTTCAGAGTCGAGTCCTTCATTGGTGGTGGCGTGAATATCATATTGGGCTAGCTCTTCAGTCGTTCCTTTTCCAATGGCGTGCCATTGGACCCCAATAGGCAGCTGAGGCCAGAGTTGGTCGAGAAGATCAATGGCAATTCTGGCGGCGTTTCTGCTAACGACAATAACGTGTTGATAGAGGTCCAGATCCAACAGTTTACTCTGCAACCCCGGGGTGGTTGGGTTATCTAGCTCTTCTGGAATGATCTCCAGTAGCGGTAAGGGTATTGCGGTAAAGCCTTTCTCATTCAGGGCAGACGTGAGCGCGCCCTGCATGGCAGCTGGGCGCGTTGTTAAGACGCTGGGCTTAGCCGCGCTCGGCATACACCTGCTCTAAGATCTCGCCGGCACCTGCCGCAAGGAGCTTTTCAGCCAACTCAATACCTAGAGCCTCGGCACTCTCTTTATGGCCACGGATCTCATCGCGTAAAACCAGTGTGCCATCAGGGCGGCCGACGAGTCCGCGCAACCAGAGTTGATCGCCCTCTAGTTCAGCATAGCAACCGATTGGTACCTGACAGCCACCCTCTAGACGTCTGTTCATAGCGCGTTCGGCAATGACGCGAGCTGCTGTTTCAGCATGGTTCAACGGTGCTAACAGTGCTTGAGTCTCAAGATCATCCACTCGGCACTCAATACCAACAGCGCCTTGACCACCCGCTGGTAGGCTCTCGGTTGAATCGATTTGATGTTTAATGCGGTCTTTTAGTTCAAGGCGAATCAGTCCTGCTGAGGCCAGAACAATGGCGTCGTATTCACCGGCATCCAGTTTGCCCAGGCGAGTCTGAACATTGCCACGCAGTGTTTTAATCTGTAGATCCGGGCGTCGCTCACGCAGTTGGACTTCACGGCGTAGAGAGGATGTACCAACAACGGCACCCTGTGGCAACTCGTCAAAGTGGTTGTAGGTATTGCTGACAAACGCATCGGTCGGCGTCTCTCGCTCACAAATGACCGATAGCCCAAGTCCTTCAGGAAACTCCATCGGCACATCTTTCATAGAGTGCACTGCGATATCGGCACGCCCCTCAAGCATGGAAACTTCTAGCTCTTTTACAAATAGGCCTTTGCCGCCAATTTTAGCGAGAGGAGTATCTAAGATCTTGTCGCCACGGGTCACCATGGTAACGAGTTCAACGTTTAGATCGGAATGTAGCTCTTCGAGACGTGCTTTTACGAATTCTGCTTGCCATAAAGCGAGTAGGCTTTGTCGGGTCGCAATGCGGAGTGTGCGTGACATGAAACTTCCAAATAGAGATCTTTTCTTCGAATATGTTAAGTGTATCAGATGTCTCTGTTAAATTGAGCGCCCGGACGGGTTATTAGATTGCCTGAGAGTGCTATAATCGCGCCACTATTTTTATGCGGTGTCATACACCAAGACAGTTTCAAGAGAGGTAAATGAGATGAGTGATCAAACGAACCAGCAGTGGGGTGGTCGTTTTAGTGAGGCAACCGATGCGTTTGTGGCTCGATTCACAGCCTCTGTAGATTTTGATCAGCGTCTCTATCGCCAGGATATTCAGGGTTCCATTGCGCATGCACGCATGCTCACCAAAGTGGGTGTTCTGACTGAAGATGAGCGCGATGCCATCATCAAAGGCCTTGGTGAAATTCGCATTGAGATTGAGCGTGGTGAGTTTGAATGGTCTGTCGCTCTGGAAGATGTGCACATGAACATCGAAGCGGCACTGACCAAGAAGATCGGCATTACCGGTAAGAAGCTGCATACCGGACGTTCGCGTAACGACCAGGTGGCGACAGACATACGTCTATACATGCGCGATGAGATTGATCAGGTTCTCTCTGAAATCACCCGTCTGCAAGCGGGTCTGTTGGATCTTGCTGAGCGTAATGCAGATACTATCATGCCTGGCTTTACTCACCTACAAACAGCTCAGCCTGTTACCTTTGGTCACCATCTATTGGCTTGGTACGAGATGCTCTCTCGAGATTACGAGCGTTTTGCGGATTGTCGTAAGCGTGTCAACGTGATGCCTCTGGGTGCTGCAGCTTTGGCGGGTACGACTTACCCCATCGATCGTCACTACACGGCCGAACTGCTTGATTTTACGATGCCAGCTCGAAACTCACTTGATGCTGTATCTGATCGTGATTTCGGTATTGAGTTCTGTGCTGCTTCAAGCCTGTTGTTGATGCACATGACACGTATGTCAGAAGAGCTAGTTCTTTGGACCTCTGCACAGTTCAACTTTATCAATCTTCCAGACCGCTTCTGCACCGGCTCATCGATCATGCCGCAGAAGAAGAATCCTGATGTGCCTGAGCTTGTTCGTGGTAAATCGGGCCGTGTGTACGGACATCTTATGTCGTTGCTGACACTGATGAAGTCACAGCCATTGGCCTACAATAAGGATAACCAAGAAGATAAAGAGCCGCTGTTTGACGCGGTCGACACTGTGCAAGGCTGTTTGCGTGCCTTTGGCGATATGATTCCTGCCATTGAAGCTCGCCCTGAAGAGATGCGTGAAGCGGCGCGCCGTGGCTTCTCTACTGCAACGGATTTAGCAGACTACCTAGTTCGTGCAGGCGTTGCCTTCCGTGATGCTCATGAAATCGTTGGTCTTTCGGTGGCTTACGGAATTAAAACCGGGAAAGACCTCTCTGATATGACCCTTGAAGAGCTGCGTCAGTTCTCTGATCAGATCCATGAAGATGTCTTTGAAGTGCTCACCCTCGAGGGCTCAGTTGCCGCTCGTGATCATATTGGTGGTACTGCACCTAACCAAGTTCGATTAGCCGTTGAAGCTGGTCGAAAAGAGTTAGCGAGTCGCGCTGATTAATATTCGGCGAAGCTAAACGAAAAAAACTGCCTTCGGGCAGTTTTTTTGGTTTTGGGTTTCGCTATGCGAAGGTTATGTCAACCATCAGATCTGATGCGATCTCTTCAAGTGCTGCTTGCACACTGTCCAAATCGATACTGCTTGGCACTTGCAGTTCCCCTCTGGCTTTAAAAAGAAGCTCAGATGACATAGACCCAGGTGTGAGCTCAGTCTCTAAACTTGCCACGTTAACGCCCAGTAGGGATAGCGTATTGGAGATGTCGCGCACGATACCCTGTTTGTCATGGCCGACCAGATCGAGAGTGACCGTCTCATATTCTGTGGCACTCTTTGTGCTATCACTGACTTCACAAGAGACACGAATCCCTTGCTCTTTAAGGTTATCTAACGCGCGAGTTAAGCTGTCCAAATTTGTGGCAGGTACATCAACTACAACGACGCCCGCGAATTTACCAGCCAATTGCGATAGACTAGATTCCGACCAGTTGCCTTGATGCTCTGATATAGCGGCAGAGATAAGGTTTACGAGTCCAGGTTGATCATCAGCAATAAAGCTGAGCACTAAAGATTTCATTGTCGTCTCTCCACAGATAGGATGCTCTAAGCATGATCATTATTAGGTTTGCTTCACAGACTAGCACTTTGTTTGGCAAGAGTGCATAAATGATGGAGATTTTTACGGCTCTTTGGCCAGTATTTGCACTTCTGATTTTTGGTGTGTTGATCAATAGAGTCCAGTTCGTTGATCGCTATTTTTGGAACGGTGCAGAGAAGATTATCTACTATCTCTGCTTCCCATCCCTGTTGGTGACACGACTGGCTGTCGCAGACTTTAATGGCAGTGAAACGCTCGTGCTGATAGAGGCGGTGTTGCTGCTGTTGGCTTTAGGCTCTCTCTTTTTGTTCGCTGTGCAGAAGCTTTTGAAATTCAATGCAGCATCTTTTACGTCGGTATACCAAGGTGGACTGCGTTTTAACACCTACATCACACTGGCAATTGCGGCGAGCCTCATACCGGGTAATGGGCTGATCATTGCCGCGATCATCGCTTCAGTCATGATTCCGCTTCTCAACCTACTCTGTGTGTTGGTGTTTGCTATTTTTAGCGATAAGCAGCCCTCTGTTTTTACGGTGTTAAAGCAGATACTGAATAATCCGCTGATTCTGGCCTGCCTTCTGGGCTTGGCGTTGAACTTGTCAAATGTGGGTGTTCCTCGACTCGTCACTCCAGTGCTAGAGCTGTTAGCTCAGGTTGCCTTGCCGCTGGGGCTTCTTGCAGTGGGTGCGGGCATCAACTTAAGATCCATGCGATCATCGGGTTTACCCCTATTAACGGGGGTTGCTGCTCGGTTGATCGTTATGCCTCTGTTGGGTTTGGCCGTTGGCGCGATGCTTCAGTTGTCACAGGAAGCGTTGTTAATTTTTATGGTGTTTGCTTCGGTCCCAACTGCTTCAGCAGCCTATATTTTGGCGAAGCAGCTGAATGGAGATGCCCCCTTAGTTGCGAATATTCTCTCTGCGCAGACCCTCTTATCAATGCTGACATTGCCGGTGGCGCTATCGTTGCCGGGTCTGATTTTGTGAGCGTGTAAACTTTTTTGAAATTATTTTGAACTTTTTGTGAATGCAGAGGTCTTATTTATTAAGCCTCCTAGTTTCAATTCAAAAAATATGAAAATGAAACAATCTCCAGACCTATTACTGCTACTCACGGTTACCCTTGTAACCGGAGTTGCAGTGACCGGGTTGGTCCAGTCGATATCATTCACTCTTTAGACAATATAGCGTCGCTTATCAGTCGCAATTCCGTGCATTGGCACATCCCAAGGTTGTATCGGTAGTTGCTCCACTCTCTGAAAATCATGTGCCACGCCAATGAGTTTGGGTCCGTGCATAAACCCTGTTTTCTGGGTGAACTCGAAGGTTCGATCGTAGTAACCACCACCCATGCCCATCCTTCCGCCTTGTTGATCAAAGGCAACCAGAGGCATTAGCACTAGATCAACAGCCCAGGCTGGTGTGTGGGAGCGCTTGAGTTTGGGCTCCCAAATCTTGTAACAATTTTGAGTCAGGGCGGTGTTAGGTTGATACCGGGTAAACCAGAGCCGGTTGTGTCGGACAGGATGCAGTACGGGTAGGTAGACCGACTTTCCAAGCTTCCAGCAGAGTTTGATTAAGGGTTTTAAATCGATTTCACCGTCATTAGCTAAGTAGACTGCAATGCGTTTAGCTCGATGGAAGTAGGGGGCTTTTCTCAGTTGGTGTGCTAATGATAGTGCCGCACGCTTTTGCTGTTTGTTTGACAGTGCACGGCGGGCTCGACGTTTGTTTAGCCGAATGGTTTTTCTGTCTTCGAGACTGAGCATAAAGATAAGACCCCAGAATGCCGGTGGTGTTCTTGGCCCTGAACCCGAAGGTTCAGAGTGGATACGAGTATAAATACATTAGGCTTTCCGCACGCGGACATGCTCACAATACTTATTCCCCGCATCCGGGAAAATGATTATCGGCTCGAGGGACTTGAACAACTGTCGAACATCCCAGGGTTAATTAAATTATAATCTACTGGAGCCGCGATGAAAGTTTTTATACAGGAAACATTATGAAAATTTTGCAAGCGTTGCGTCGATTTTATTGATTAGCTGCTCGTTTTCATCGTTTGAGTTGGCCTCAGCTTTCGAAGAATTTAAGTTGTCATAGCTCAGGTTGAGCGCAGCCATTACTGCGATTCGTTCCATTCCTAGCAGTTTGCCGCTGTTGGAGATCTCTCGCATTTTGCTATCTAAGTTTTCGGCGGCGGCTATAAGGCCTGCTTCAGCTCCGGCTGGACAGCTTAGAGTGTACTCTTTATCAAGTAGGGAGACGGTTAATGTATTGCTCATGAACTTTTCTCCAGCTCTCGAAGGCGGTTTAGCATCGACTCGACACGACTGCGAGTGCCCTCATGTATCTTAAGTAGCTGGGCACGTTCCTCTTTTAATTTTAGATTTTGTGTCTGTAAGTGACGATTCTGCTCATCCAGTTTTTGGACCAGTTCGATCAGTTGATCGACTTTGGCTGTGAGCGTGGCTTGGTTGGCTTCTGACATCGACTGCCTCAAAGGTTTTGAATTGATACCATATTATCAGGCAGTTGCATTGGGTCAATGTTCTGCATAGCTCGAAAGGCTGCAAAGTGCTAGGATCGCACTTAATAAATGCCCTTGAAAGAAGCTCCTTTAAACGTCTTTCGAGTAGCATCTGAACCCATATTTTTTCCGTACTAAGTGAGAGTAGATGAGCGCGCCAGATTTTGATCAACTAGCTAATTTAATGATTGAAGAGGGGGCTATTGCCTTTTCACCCTCTGAGTTGCACGGCGCAATTGTAGGGCAGCTAACAGCCGCTAAACGATTTGATAAAGCGAGTTTGGAGGCGTTCTGTGTCTCTCAACTGGATATCACCCGTATCTCACTTGATAGTAGTAGCGATAAGTTAATGGCGCTTTACACGCAGATTCTAGACCAGCTGCAATCATCTGCTTTTGAGTTGTCTATTTTGTTGCCAGATGATGAGCAACCGCTTGCCGAACGAGCAGAGCAGCTTGGTTTATGGGTCACAGGTTTTTTGGCCGGCTTCGGTATGGCGATCGGCGATCAAGGCCAGCATCTCTCTAATGATGCTCAAGATGGTCTCAAGGATCTGGTTCAGATCGCTCAAATCGAGGCGGATGGCGAAGCCCAAGAGGATGAAACCCTCCTGATGGAGGTGGAAGAGTACGTTCGTATGGCGGCCATGCTGCTGTTTAGTGAATGTAATAAAAGTGAGGCGACAGAGTCTGATAAGCCGGTAATGCACTGATGAAAATTGATCTCTCTATCTACCAAGAGCGCAGAGCTAAGCTGCTGTCTGAGTTGCCAAATAATTCAGTCATGATCGTTGCTGCGGCATCGTTAGTGAGTCGCAACGCCGATGCTGAGTTTCCGTTTAGACAGTCTAGCGATTTCTACTATCTTACAGGGTTTAATGAACCGGACGGCTTGTTGTTGCTGAAGCCTGGTTCAGATCAGCCGGTGGTTTTTTTCTGTCAGCCGCGTGATCCTGATATGGAGATCTGGACTGGCTACCGTGCAGGTCCAGAAGGGTGTGTTGAAACCTTTGGCGCCGATGTGGCTTACAATCTCTCAGAGATTGATCAACAGCTACCCGGATTGATCGATGGGGTTGATCAGCTTTTCTATCCATTAGCTCGCGATGCTGCATTGGATTCACGTGTTAAGGGGTGGATTCAAGAGGTTGCTAAACGTGTTCGAGCGGGCGCTGAAGTGCCTAAGGCCTTAAGTGATTCAGACCCTATTCTGCATGAGATGCGTCTATTTAAATCCGAGGCGGAGATAGCGATTATGCAGCATGCGGCTGATATTTCAGCGCAAGCTCATGTCAAAGCGATGCAGCAGTGCTCCGTGGGAATGAATGAGTTTCAGCTAGAAGCAATTATTCAGAGTCACTGCATGTCTGAGGGTGCGCGTTTCCAAGCCTACACTCCTATTGTGGCGGCCGGTAAAAACGCCTGCATTCTGCACTACATCGATAATAACCAGCCCATTCACGACGGTGACCTCATCCTAATCGATGCGGGTTGTGAGCTGGATAATTATGCTAGTGATATCACCCGTACCTTTCCCGCTAACGGACAGTTTAGCGATGAGCAACGAGCGATCTATCAGCTGGTACTAGATGCGAATAAAGCCTGTATCGAGGCGGTAAAGCCGGGTTGTAATTGGGATTCTCTGCATCAGCTGTCAGTCTCTATTTTGACCGAAGGGTTGGTTGAGTTGGGGTTACTATCGGGTGATGTGAATCAGTTAATTGAATCAGGCGCGTATCTTCGCTTTTATATGCACCGCGTTGGTCACTGGTTGGGAATGGATGTACACGATGTTGGCTCATACCGTGTGGATGGTGAATGGCGCGAACTCTCTCCGGGCATTGTTACCACCATCGAACCGGGAATATACATCGCCCCCGATGATCACTCTGTGGAAGCGCGCTGGCGTGGTATCGGCGTACGAATAGAAGATGATGTTCTGGTGACTGATGATGGTGCGCGGGTGTTAACCTCAGCGGTCCCCAAAGAGATTGATGAGATAGAGGCACTGATGCGTCGTGCATGAATCGCAGTTTGATCTAATCATTTGTGGTGGAGGTATGGTGGGTGCCAGTTTGGCAGCTGCGCTAGTACCCTCTGCACAA
>JAAZVX010000131.1 GCA_018623095.1 Marinobacterium sp.
TATATTAACTAGGCCGACAATCGCTAATGCTAAGGTCAGTGTGTGCGCGGCGGTGAAGGCCGTTACCTGCCATAAGAGATCCTTCATTCGTTGACTTAACAGGTAGAGACCCAGCACAAAGAGAATGTGATCGAGCCCCAGCGGAAGTATGTGTTCAAAACCCAGTTTGATGTAATCGAGAAGACCTTGGCGTTTTAGCTCTAGGCGACTGATATTGATCACCTCAGATTGTCCTCCGGCGGCTACCCATGAGGCTCCTTTGATCTCACCCTGTTCGCTAAGACGTACCACGGCATCGCCGAAGCGTTCAGGCCAGCTAAAGACCACCTCGGTTGAGTTTGCCTCGACACTGAAGCGGTATGTAATCATCGACTCTCTGGCGAGGTTGATATCCGGCTGATCAGTTACAGTTAGCTTAGAACTGAGCAGTGCTTTACTAATGGGCTGACTGTTTGCTGATAGTGTAATCAGGTTAAACAAGTTGGCGACGAACTCATTGGCGCTCGTTGACAGCTTAGATGGGGGTAGTGCCCTTAACTGATTATACTGTTCAGCGGTCGGGGCATTATCGGTATCTTCATGATCACTCCCAATCTCGCTCATTAATGCTTCTAAGTTGGTATCAACCCGCATTTCTAAACTATTGTCCGGTAAGACTTCCATCTCAATGATGGTTGGAGTAATTTCATGGGCTTGGTTTAACGTGCTGACGAGTAACAGCAGACAGCCGAGAAGGCCAAAATAGAGACGAGCACGTAGAGTCATTGAATATCCTTAACGGAGCTGAATGTGAAAAAAGTTAAACCATTAGCATTGATAGTAGCGATTAGTTCATCGTTGGCAAGTGCTCATGAACAATGGTTAGAACCAAGTAAGTATCAAGTATCATCAAACGCTACGATAAAAGCGGATATCCGGATTGGGCAAAACTTCAAAGGCTACGCTTACCCCTACCTAGAACATGAGACAGAACAGTATAGTGAGCGGGATGAATCGGGTGTGCGAACAGTGAATGCGATCACCGGGGACAAGCCGGCCTACATCTCTAAAATGTCTGAAACAGGATATCGTTGGGTGGGACTTGAGTCTCAGGCGTACGACCTAACCTTTGATAGCGAGAAAAAGTTTGTCGACTACATCAAAGGTGAAGGCCTTGAGTGGGTTCTGGATTGGTATCACGAGCAGGGTCGCTCGAAAGGGGGCGTAACAGAGACCTACTACCGTCATGCTAAAACACTCTTTTCTGTGGCTGGTAGTGACGAGCCTGAGTGGTTAACTGAACCCTTGGGCCACCGTCTGGAGCTGATCCCGATTAAAACCTTTACCCAGTGTGCCACAGCCCCTACCTTTCAGCTGTTGTGGCAGGGTGAACCCATAGAGGGGGCACTCGTTAGGCGTTTCATTAAGGGTAAACGTGGAACAGAACAGTACCGTACCAACCAGAATGGTAAAGTGAGATTTACTGCACAAGAGGGTCCATTTTTAATCAATGCCGTTCGTATTGATTATGGATCTGATCCAAGAGCCAAGGGTAAGGATTGGGTCAGTGATTGGGCGTCGTTAACTTATCAGTGTCATAAGTAAGGAATAACAATGAACGAAACCGTTAAAGCGATTCGAATTGAACAGAATGGTGGCCCAGAAGAGATGAAGTGGGTTGACGTTGATCTGCCTGAACTAGGCGAGTTTGATGTGTTAGTACGCCATGAGGCCGTGGGTCTTAACTACATTGATGTCTACTTCCGTACCGGTCTCTACCCGCAAGAGATGCCGGGTAAAATCGGCATGGAGGGGAGCGGTGTCGTGGAAGCGGTCGGTTCTGGTGTCAGCTATGTGAGCGTCGGTGATCGAGTCGCGTATGCCGGTCAACCGCTTGGCGCTTACAGCCAAAAACGCGTCATGCCGCAAGATACTCTGATCCAGTTGCCAGATAGCATCAGCTTTGAGCAGGGTGCTGCCATGATGCTTCAGGGTTTAACCGTTCAGTACCTTTTGAACGATAGCTATCAGGTCAAAGCCGGTGATACGATTCTTCTGCATGCTGCGGCGGGTGGAGTCGGTTTGATCGCGGTTCAGTGGTTAAAAGCACTGGGTGCTCGAGTCATTGGTACGGTGGGAAATCAGGCTAAAGCGGATCTGGCCAAACGTCTTGGTTGTGATGAGACGATCATCTACACCGAAGAGGATTTTGTTGCTCGCACACGCGAATTGACGGATGGTAAAGGTGTTCAAGCGGTCTACGACTCGATTGGAAAAGATACGTTTATGCAGTCTCTGGATTGTTTGGCGCCACGCGGAACGATGGTGTCGTTTGGTAACGCAACGGGCGCGGTACCTGCGTTTGAAATTGGTCTTTTGGCGGCTAAAGGTTCACTGAAAGTTACCCGCCCGACACTGATGACCTATGTACATGACCGTGAGATGTTAGAGAGTATGGCTAAAGATCTTATTGCCCGCGTTGAATCGGGTCAGGTTAAGATTGAGGTGAACCAGCGTTACCCATTGGCTGATGCTGCGCAGGCTCATATCGACCTAGAGTCTCGTAAAACAACCGGCTCAACGGTGCTGTTGCCTTAAGAACGTAGCTCTGTTGGAGCCTTATCATTGATGAGGAGAAATGGGGGTCTGGCTGAAGCCAGACCCCTTGCATTGGGGAATCGCGGCCTTTTCAAGGCCGTTCCAACTCATACACTTTCTATCTGACACCCAAGTCTTTCTGCTTCACTGCGCTGATGCGTAACCATAATCAACATCTTCTGTTGTTCGGTTAATTGTCTATCGATCCAATTCAAAACCTTCTCTTTGGTGTCGCTATCAAGTCCTGTCAGAGGTTCATCCAGGATAATAATGGGTTCAGGGCGCAGTAGGGTTCTAATTATGGCAATACGCTGACGCTGACCACCAGATAGCTGATTGGGCTGTTTGTGTAGATAGTCTAGCAGCTCCAGTTCTTTTAGAGCCTCTTTGATTCGTTGGTCTGGATCAAGACGCTTATCTAGTCCCAATCTCAGATTCTGCAGAACATTTAGGTGTTCAAACAGATTGTCTTCCTGAAACAACATAGCAACAGGACGCTGCTCTGGGGGCAGATGAGTAAGGGTTTGATCATTGAAACGGACTTCTCCAGAGACCACCGGTGCAAAGCCAGCAATGGCCAACAACAATGTTGTTTTACCAATACCGCTTTGACCTAATAGTGCGACTCTTGATTGATCAGGCACTTTAAGATCATAACAGTACTGCCAGTCGGGGTAGCTGACGTTGAGTTGGTTGATCTGCAGTCCAAGGTGTTTACTCATCGTGAACAGTGCGCTCCAGTAGAATTAATAGCAGGTAGCATAGCCCTAGTAGAATGACCGATGTAATGGCAGCCTCTGACATTCGATAGGTGCCAGCAAAGGTGTAGATGAGCCAAGGGAGGGTCGGTGATTCATAGCTGCCAAATATAGCAAAGATCGAGACATCGCCTAA
>JAAZVX010000132.1 GCA_018623095.1 Marinobacterium sp.
ATTTGATTCGACGTTTAAATCGTCAATACGAGTATCGGTCATGGGTTAAATCCGAATAATCCTTTGAAAGAAGGGCGTTTGTAACACAGTCGATGGTCAGGTTTAAGGGCTATGTCAGTATAAAATAAGAATTTTAGTGATCTATGGCCTACAAAACGGAATAATAGCTCTAACTGTGAGATTTAAATCTTCGTTATTGCGATAGATAAGTTTTAATGCGAGGACTTTGTGCGTTCTATCAAATTTACACTCAGCCTGATTTTGGCGCTCATGTTAACCCTGTCGGGCGCCAATGCGTCCTTGTTTGGCGGGAACAGTGATGAGCCGTTGGAGGTTGAACAGGCGTTTAAATTCAGTGCTCAACAACTGGATGATAATCGCTTTTTGTTGGCATGGGACATTGAGCCGCGCTACTACCTCTATCAGGACCGAATCGAGTTTGCGCTTCCACAAGGAGTGAGCCAAGTAAGTCGATCTGACTCGGCGACCGATACTAAAGAGGATCCTATCTTTGGCGTCGTTGAGGTGTTTCACGATCGTGCCGAGGTGACTATCGAGCTGGCACGTCAATCAACCGCTCTGGCTGATGGTCAGTTTGAAGTTAGCTACCAGGGTTGTTGGGAAGGGGGAATCTGTTACCCACCTGTGATGGGGACAGTGACTTATGCCGGCTTGGCAGAGGCTTCGTCGGCTGTCCAAAATGCACCCGTAGAATCTGCTCCCGCAAACATAGTCAGTGAGCAGGATCAGTTTTTTCAAACGCTCTCTGGTAGCTCCTCTTGGACCCTGATCGGTGTCTTCTTTCTAGCGGGGTTGGCGCTATCGTTGACACCTTGTGTATTCCCGATGATTCCTATTCTTTCGGGCATCATAGCCGGCCACGGCCATAATACCAATGCTCGTCATGGGCTGGCGCTTTCGATCGTTTATGTGTTGGCGATGGCGGTAACTTACACCCTTGCTGGTGTATTGGCCGGCCTGTTTGGGGCCAACCTCCAAGCGGCACTGCAAGCTCCTGCAATCATTACCATCTTCAGTCTTCTCTTTGTCCTATTAGCCGGCTCTATGTTTGGTTTTTATGAGCTTCAGATGCCATCTTCTGTTCAGACATGGTTGAGTCGAAATTCCGATAAACAGAAAGGCGGTAGCTACGTTGGCGTTGCTGTCATGGGCTTTTTGTCAGCATTGATCGTGGGGCCTTGCATGGCCGCACCGTTAGCGGGTGCACTGATCTACATCGGTCAGACAGGTGATCCAGTGATGGGTGGCTTAGCGCTCTTCTCTCTATCGATCGGTATGGGTATTCCGCTGATTTTGATCGGTACCTCTGCCGCCAAATATATGCCTCGTGCTGGTCTATGGATGGAGAGTGTCAAAGCGGGCTTCGGTGTGGTTCTGTTGTTAATGGCGGTCTGGATGTTGGATCGTATTGTGCCGATCGAAGTCACAATGGCATTGATGGCACTGATCCTAATCATCACCTCTGTCTTTATGGGGGTTTTCGAGAGCCACGCATCCGAAGTGCATGGCATTAAAAAGATCGCCAAAGGGGTAGGGGTGATTCTTCTGGTTTACGGCGCCTCCTTAACACTAGGGTTACTCTCTGGTGGTAAGAGTTTGATCTACCCTCTGAAAGGGCTCGTAACGGCAAGTGAAGCGACATCGATATCGAAGACAGAGTTTATTACCGTCACTAACCTAGAAGCGTTGGATGCTCAATTGAGCCTTGCCAAATCCAGAGGTCAGGCTGTTTTGTTAGATTACTATGCCGATTGGTGTGTCTCTTGTAAGGAGCTGGACTACGTCACGTTCGCAGATGCAGCTGTCAAGAATAGAATGTCACAGATGCTACTTGTTAAAGTCGATGTAACGGCTAATAATGAAGCATCAAAGCAGCTAACACAGCGCTATGAAGTACTCGGTCCACCGACACTGATTTTTTATGATGGACTTGGTGAGTACCGAAAAGAGTTAACACTGGTGGGTGTACCCTCACCGGAACAGTTTTTACAGATGAGCAATCAACTTTAGGTAACAACTAAGTTTATGCAAACCATTTGCTAAATTCTTTGGAGTGATGAAAATGAAAAAAAGTACTCTATTTGCAGCCCTTCTGTTGTCCCCAGTTGTGGCGCTCGCCGCCGATCCGGATAACGGCAAAGAGCTCTATGATGAAACTTATTTTGAGCGTGAAATAAACGGTGAACTGCGAGACGACGTAACCTGCGCATCCTGTCATGATCCGGCGTTCTACACTCGTTCAGACCGCTTGGCGACAAGCTATAAAAATCTTGAGCAGGCTTGGGTGCAGGGCTGTAATGACACCATGGCAGTCGGCTGGTTCCCAGACGAGGTTGCTGATGTGGCGGCTTACCTCAACGAAACCTACTATAAATTCCCCAAAGAGTAGTCTCTAAATTGTTGAAAAAGAGCCAGCATTTTGCTGGCTCTTCTGTCTATGCAGATCTATCGAATGAACGCTCTGCTGATCTCTTTAAACTGAGGATGATCGGCCCGTTTTAACCACTCAAATAGGACCATCTCTTTAGTGACCAACGTCACGTTGTGCTGTTGCATCCGTTGCAGTGCCAGCACTTTATCCTGTTGCTTGCGTGAGCTAACCGTATCTTCGACAACAAACACCTGAAACCCCATTTCACTGAGCTCTAACACCGTTTGAAGAACGCAGACGTGCGTCTCCATTCCGGCAACAACAACCTGTTTGCGTTCCCACTGATTCAATATCCTGTTGATAGGCGCTTCACTGACGCATGAAAAACTCTGTTTTTCAAACCGCTCAGCTTTGCCCTCAAGTAAGGCCAGAAGTGATGCTTCAGTGGCCCCAAGACCCTGTGGGTACTGCTCAGAATAGGCTATTGGTATCTCGAGCCGTTGAGCCACTTCGACAAGAGCAAGGGTATTAGTGAGAGTCTGCTCGGGGGACTTCACAGCCGGTAATAACTTACCCTGAACATCAATAACGAACAGTGTGCAGTTGTCTCTGTCGATTAGTACCATAGTGATTAACCTTTATAAAGTTCGGGCCAGTAGGCTTGAACGGCGGGTGAATCTTCTGCATAGGTGTGGCAGCTGTTGAGTTGCGCCGAAACAGGTGATTCGGCTGTGTTTTTTGCCAGGCGGTGACGCTCTTGAAAGGTGACTTGAATGGCGGTCGTGGCAACAGGGCCCAATAACTCAACAAGATGCGTGCAGCCTTGAACTCCGCCAAACAGCTCTCTCACTTTTTTGGTAAATCCCGGTCTTATCGACTCACCTTCGAGCTGTTTGTACACGGGCGCAATGCCCGGACACATTTGGTAAGGAGTAGCATCCATCGTCGTCTCAACGGCGTGAATGTTCAGATCAAGATCAACGGTTAAACGAATGGCCATATCATGTAGCGGATCACCCGCTTTGAGTATGTAGTCGTGCAAAGGCATCTCATCCGCTTTGGTGTCGATGAGGTGAC
>JAAZVX010000037.1 GCA_018623095.1 Marinobacterium sp.
AACGGTGACGTACGTGTACTTGCATCATTTACTGATGAGCGTATTGAAATTCCTGGCCTTGATGTAGAGATCCCAACAGCTAAAGAGCAGGGCATTGATGTTGTCGCTGTGAACTGGCGTGGTCTATACACTCCAAAAGATGCGTCAGAAGCGTCTTACAAGAAATGGTCTGATGCACTAGCTCAGGTTGCAGCGTCTAAAGAGTGGGCGGATGCAATGGAGGCTAACGGTCTTGTGAAGTTCACTAAAGTGGGCCCTGACTTCCAGAACTACCTAAACGGCGTGATGCAGGAAGTTCAAGATATGTCTAAAGAGCTTGGTGTAATCAAGTAATGACTGATCGCATAACGGGATTAATCGTCGTTGTGCTGGCACTCGCGTATTTCGCGAGTGCCACTCAACTGCAAGAGCCTTTTTTCTCTGATCCACTCGGCCCAAAAGCCTTTCCAATGATGATTGCATCGGTTGCGGTGATTTGTGGTCTAGTGATGATTATGAAGCCGGATCAAGAGCCAGAGTGGCCAGGTTTAACAACCTTTATGCACATTGGCATTGCTGTTGTAGCGCTGGTTTTCTATGCCTATACACTTAAACCACTCGGCTTCTTGGTTTCAACAGCCATTGCAGGTACTGCGGTATCCTACTTGATTGAGGCTAGAGCAAAAAATGCTGTGGTGACTGGGGTGATTTTCTCAGGAGGGCTTTTCCTGATCTTTAAGTTCATCTTCGGTTTGAGTCTATTCGCGCTTCCGCGCTGGTTGATGGGGTAGGGTATGGATATCTTTGCAAATTTAGCCATTGGCTTTGATGTGGCACTGTCGCCCTTCACACTAGCCCTTGCAGTAGCAGGTTGTATCCTTGGTACGATGATCGGCTCCCTGCCGGGTCTTGGTCCATCGAACGGTGTTGCAATACTCATTCCTTTAACATTCTCATTTGGCCTAGACGCTACTCAAGCGTTAGTTCTAATGACAAGTGTTTACTACGGCGCCATGTATGGCGGTCGTATCTCTTCGATTCTATTGAATATACCGGGCGATGAACCGGCGATGATGACCTGTCTCGATGGTTATCCAATGGCCAAAGCGGGCCGCGCGGGTGATGCCCTTGTACTTTCAGGGGTTGCCTCTTTCGTGGGTGCATTGTTGGCAACTGTCGGTTTGATGCTGCTTGCTCCGCTTTTGGCGAGTGTTGCCTACCAGTTTGGTCCTGCCGAGTACTTTGCACTCTACATGCTAGCCTTTGCGACATTGGGCGGTATTGGTTCAAATAACCAAGCTAAGGCGGCACTCGCAGTCTGTATCGGATTGGGTATAGCGACCATCGGTGTTGATGCATCAACGGGTATGACGCGCTTTACCGGCGATAACATGCACCTGTTTGACGGTATTGACTTCCTAGTGGCTATTGTCGGTCTCTTTGCGGTATCTGAAGTATTGGTGTTCATTGAGTCGCACGGTAAAGACTCAGCGATTGGGGTCAAGCTTGAGAAGGTTCGTATCCCATGGGGTGACATAGTTCGCACTAAATGGACCATGTTGAAAGCGACGGCTATCGGCTTTATTGCAGGCCTGTTGCCAGGTGCTGGTGCTTCTTTAGGTAGCTTCCTTGCCTACATGCAAGAGAAGTCATCAGTGCGTGATAATTCACAGTTTGGTAAGGGTGATCCGCGTGGTATCGCAGCGCCAGAGGCAGGTAACAACGCGGCAGCTGGTGGTGCATTGGTGCCTATGTTGACTCTAGGTGTGCCAGGTTCTGGTACAACGGCTGTTTTGCTTGCGCTACTAATGACACTGAACATTACTCCAGGCCCAACGCTGTTTAATGATCGTCCTGAAGTAGTTTGGGGTTTGATTGCCTCACTATTGATTGCTAACGTTGTGCTGTTGGTACTTAACGTTCCTATGGTGAAGATGTTCAGTCGAGTGCTACAAGTTTCACCTGCGATTCTACTGCCGGGTGTCACGTTGGTTGCCTTTGTCGGCATCTATTCACTGACTGGCAGCTACTTCGATCTGCTACTGATGATCGGTTTTGGCGTGTTGGGTTACCTGCTTCGCAAGATGGACATCCCTTCGGTACCGGTGATTCTGGGTATCCTGTTGGGTGGACATATGGAAGTAAACCTTCGTCGTGCGATGGTACTTTCGGATGGTGATTGGACCTACTTGTTCAGTAGCGGTATCTCAGTGGGCTTATGGATTGCTGCGGTACTGGGTTTCCTTGCACCGTTCATCTTGCGCGGTAAGTTGAAGCCGCCTACTCAGAGCAGCTAAGCTTCCAATAAAAAACGCTGATGTTTATCAGCGTTTTTTGTTTATGGGGTTTTGTAACGTCGTTCGGGTCTTCCGACAGTGCCATAGTTTATATCGGCATTGAGTCGATCTTGCCCCACTAGGTATTCAAGATAGCGTCTTGCCGTGGTTCGGCTAGAGCCAATCTGTTCGCCTACCTGTTCAGCACTTAGGGCGTCTTGGCGACCCTTAAACACCGCAATGATTTTATCCAGTGTGATCTGATCAATGCCTTTGGGCAATGATTCAAGTTTAATGCTGCTGTTCTTACTCTCTCTGTGGCGAGAGAGTAGTTGATCAATATCCTGTTGCGAGAGTTCATTCGCTTGGTTTGACAGTGTGTCTTTGTGAGCTCTGTATTGATTCAGTGCACCCGAAAGGCGATCAAATACGAGTGGCTTTAGTACGTAGTCAAACACACCAAGACGAAGGGCTTCGGAGAGGCTGTCCACCTCTTTGGCTGCGGTGATCATAATGACGTCTGTTTGAGCATCACCTGATCGCAGAGATCGAAGCAAGTCTAGGCCGCTACCGTCTGGAAAGTGGATGTCTAATAGCACAAGATCAGGCTGGAAAACATCCAGCATGTCTTGTGCGTCTAGGGTGGAATGGCAAATGCCTATGACCTCAAACCCTTCAACACGCTCGACAAAACGACGCTGAATCTCCGCAATTTGCGGGTCATCTTCAGCGATGAGTATCTTTAATTTATCAGACATCTTTGCCTGTCCTTGGTAAATAGAGGGTGAAACGGCTACCGCCTGAGTGTGATGGTTCCACCGTGATATGGCCACCCAAAGATTCTAGGGTCTCTTTAACTAAATGTAGCCCAATCCCACGACCTTCACCTTTGCTGCTGAAGCCTGGTTGGAAGAGGTTGTTAATATTGTTGGTATCAACGCCGGCGCCGTCATCTTCGACTTCAATAATGATATCGGTTCCCATATCGGTCATCGACAAACGGACCTCATCAGTGTGTGCAGAGATTGAAGCATCAAATGCGTTATCGATCAGGTTGCCGATCAATGTCACCATCTGCTGTGACTCGATGTGAGAAGGGAGTTGGTGCAGCTGTGATCCCTCATCAATCTCCAGTGTTAGCCCCAGTTCGCTCGCGCGATTGAATTTTCCAAGTATACAACCAGCGACGACTGGATCAGCAACAGACTCTTTAAGCCAGGTTAAAAGCTCTTGATGCTCTTTAGTCTCTTGCCCAATAAGATCCAGCGCTTCTTGTTTGGCATCCAAACTGATTAGGCCCGCGATAGTGTGCAGTTTGTTGGCGTATTCATGCGCCTGTGAGCGCAGTGCCTCGGCATACTGACGAATACGTGTGAGCTTACGACTTACTTCGGTTAACTCATCTTTTGGGCGAAAGCTGGCGACCACGCCCACTACCTGGTCATCTTTGAGGATCGGTAACCGGTTGATAATCAGCTGTCGTCCATTGACGAGTGTTTCGCGGTCGTACTCGGCCTCACCTGTCTGCAGCAGCATTGGCATTCTTGAATCCGGTAGCACTTCGCTGAGCGGACGCCCGGAGACGTCTTGCTCGTCAATTCCAAGGGTCCTCAGTGCGGCTTGGTTAAATGTCGTAATATCACCCTTGGCGTTGATCGATATGATTCCCTCTCGAACCGATTCAAGTGTCGCGTTTCGCTCTAAGAAGAGGGCGGCGATCTCGTGAGGTTCAAGATCAAAAATGGCTGATCTGAATCGGCGTGCAATCCACATGGCCAGTACGATTGAAACCAAGAGTAGGGCGAAGGTTCCAACTATGACGGTTCCCTGATAGTTGAAAATCGTCTGGTCAATGGTCGTGGTTAAGTAGCCCACCGATACCACACCCACAATTTTGCCTTGCTCGTTGAATACCGGCGTTTTGCCTCGTATGGACTCCCCAAGGCTACCAACCGCTTTGGATATATAGCTCTCGCCGAGTTCCAGTGCGCGATAGTTATCACCACCGACCATTGGTTTACCAATTCGTTCTGGTTTTGGATGGACTAGGCGTATGCCATCGATATCGCCGATTGAGATGAAGCTGGCATCGGTTGCTAAGCGGAGGTCCGCTACAATGGCTTGGACCGCGTCACTATCACTGCGGCTTACGGCGTCACGGATAGAGGGGGTTTGTGAGATCATTGATGACAATTGTAGAGCGCGCTGGCCGATCTGATCTTCAAGTGAATCCGCCAGATAACGTAGGGTGAAAATACCCAACACAATCGCTTGCGTCAGAATTAGTAGGCTAACTAACAGTGTCAAACGGGTGCTGATTTTGAGGCGGGGTGCTTTCATCCTTGGGCTCTTATCATTTTTGTAGCCCTTATGATGCCACTATGGCCCTAGATAGGGTAGAGAGATTCTGCTCATAAGAGTATAATTTTGCCCTTCAATTGAAACGCGCATCGAGTGAGTCGATCGCACATAACTTACGTGGCCTGTCGTATGGGTCACCACTGAGCACTAGGATCTCTACATGCCTGTTATTACCCTTCCTGATTCAAGTAAACGTGAATTTGATCAGCCATTAACTGTTTTTGATCTGGCGTCTGATATTGGCCCAGGCTTAGCGAAAGCGACCCTCGCTGGTCGAGTTAATGGTGAGTTAGTTGATACCTCTTTTGTTATCGAATCAGATGCAGATGTTTCGCTGATCACAGCGCGCGACGAAGAGGGTGTTGATATCATTCGTCACTCTACCGCGCACCTTATGGCGATGGCAGTTCAAGATCTTTTCCCTGGCGCTCAAGTAACCATTGGCCCTACTGTTGAAGATGGTTTCTATTACGATTTTGCTTATGAACGTCCATTCACGCCAGAAGATCTAGAGAAGATCGAAAAGCGCATGACAGAGCTGGCTAAATCAAATCTTCCTGTAGAACGCTCTGTTATGAGTCGTCCAGACGCTCTGAAGATGTTTGAAGGCATGGGCGAGAAGTATAAAGTTGAGATCATTGAGTCGATACCAGGTGAAGAGGATCTATCGTTCTACAAGCAGGGCGATTTCATTGACCTTTGTCGTGGTCCACACGTTCCAAGTACCGGCCACCTTAAAGTCTTCAAGTTGATGAAAGTAGCGGGCGCCTACTGGCGTGGTGACGTTAAAAACGAGCAGCTAACTCGAATTTATGGCACAGCTTGGGGTGACAAAAAAGACCTTAAAGCCTACCTGCACCGCCTTGAAGAGGCTGAAAAGCGTGACCACCGTAAACTAGGTAAACAGTTGAATTTGTTCCATCTTCAGGAAGAGGCACCGGGTATGGTGTTTTGGCATCCAAACGGATGGACCCTATGGCAAGCGGTAGAACAGTACATGCGCGAACAGCAGCGCAAACGTGGCTACCAAGAGATTAAAACACCCCAGGTCGTTGAACGTACTCTGTGGGAAAAATCAGGTCATTGGGATAAATTCCAAGAGCAGATGTTTACGACCCACTCTGAGAGTCGTGACTTTGCTGTTAAACCAATGAACTGTCCTTGTCACATTCAGGTATTTAACCAGGGCTTGCGTTCGTACCGTGACCTTCCGTTGCGTATGGCTGAGTTTGGTTCTTGTCACCGTAACGAGCCATCAGGTGCACTGCACGGCATCATGCGTGTTCGTGGCTTTGTTCAAGACGATGGCCATACGTTCTGTGCAGAAGACTCTATTCAATCCGAAGTTGCTGAATTTATCGACTTCCTTCATGAGGTCTACACTGACTTCGGCTTCAGCGACATTATCTACAAGCTCTCTACTCGCCCTGAACAACGTGTAGGCTCTGATGAAGTGTGGGATAAAGCTGAAAAAGCCTTGGCCGATGCCTTGGATGCAGCCGGTTTGGATTGGGAAGAGCTTCCAGGTGAAGGTGCATTCTACGGTCCTAAGATTGAGTTCTCTCTTCGCGATTGTCTCGGCCGTGTTTGGCAATGTGGTACGATCCAGGTCGACTTCTCGATGCCAGGACGTCTTGATGCACAGTTTGTAAATGAAAAAGGTGATCGCGAAACACCGGTTATGCTCCACCGCGCAATTCTTGGTTCGTTTGAGCGATTCATCGGTATTTTGATCGAACATTACGCTGGCGCGTTGCCAACGTGGCTATCACCAGTACAAGTTGCGGTGATGAATATCACGGATAAACAGTCAGATTTTGTCAACGAAGTGGTGGCTAAACTGCAAAATAGCGGTGTTAGAGCAATTTCGGACTTGAGAAATGAGAAGATCGGCTTTAAAATCCGCGAGCGCACTCTACAGAAAATCCCTTATCTTCTAGTAATCGGCGATAAAGAAGTTGAATCTGGCAGCGTTGCTGTACGCACACGCACAGGTGAAGACATGGGTGTATTTAGTGTTGAAGACTTTGCTAACTTGTTGATTCAAGAGAATAATCGCAAAGGTCGCAGCGAATAAAAACGCTTTAGGAGAACTAGCTATCAGGCGTGATAATAAGCGCGGTCAAAAGAATTTGCCGCCTATAAATGAAAATATTCGAGCTCGTGAGTGTCGTTTAATCGGCGCTGACGGTGAGCAGGTTGGTGTTGTAAGCCTTAATGAGGCGCTTCGTGCAGCTGAAGAGGCAGGATTCGATCTGGTTCAGATCTCCGATTCCGACCCAATCGTCTGTAAGGTGATGGACTACGGTAAACACCTTTATGACCAAAAGAAACGTGCAAATGAGGCTAAGAAAAAACAGACTCAGATGCAGGTTAAAGAGATTAAGTTCCGTCCAGGGACTGATGTGGGGGATTATCAGGTAAAACTACGCAACCTGATACGTTTCCTAGAAGGTGGAGATAAGACCAAGATTACGATTCGCTTCCGCGGTCGTGAGATGGCGCACCAGGAGCTCGGAATGGAGCTTCTTAATCGAGTTGAAGCGGATTTGGCAGACTACGGTACTGTCGAAGCTCGTCCTAAACTTGAGGGTCGTCAGATGGTCATGGTCATAGCTCCTAAGAAAAAGTAGTTGGTTCCAAACTAAGGCCTGCCGTGCCATCACTTATGGTATTGCAGGCTTTGTTCGTTCCAACAGATAACTAACGAATGCGTGGAGAAAGTAAATGCCAAAGATTAAATCTGTCCGCGGTGCGGCAAAGCGTTTCAAGAAGACTGCTAATGGCTTCAAGCACAAGCAAGCCTTCAAAAGTCACATTCTGACCAAGAAGACTACTAAGCGTAAGCGTCAGCTACGCCCAATGCTTCAGGTTCATGCAGCTGACCAAGCTCTGGTTAAGCGCATGCTTCCATACATTTAATTGGTTACGAATCGGATTAAGAAGGAGTTCCCATGCCTCGCGTAAAACGTGGTGTACAAGCTCGTGCACGTCATAAGAAAGTATTGAAACAGGCTAAAGGCTACTACGGCGCTCGTAGTCGTGTATTCCGCGTAGCCAAACAAGCTGTCATTAAAGCGGGTCAGTACGCTTACCGTGACCGCCGTCAGCGCAAACGTCAGTTCCGTGCTCTGTGGATTGCTCGTATCAACGCAGCAGCTCGCATCAACGGTTTGTCATACAGCCGTCTTATCGCTGGTCTTAAAAAGGCTAACGTTGAGATCGACCGTAAGGTACTGGCTGACCTGGCAGTGCATCAGCAAGCAGCGTTTACCGCTGTTGTTGAAAAAGCAAAAGCAGCACTAGCCTAAGACAATCTTCACCCTAGGGTGATGAATTGATCGACTCAGATAGGGGAAGGGTGCTCGCTCTTCCCCTATTTTTGTATTTGGACCCAGAAAGTGGAGCCGTAAATGGAAAATCTTGACGCCCTATTGGCGGAAGGAAAAGCCGCTGCAGAAGCAGCGAGCGATGTAAAAACATTAGATGAAGTTCGTGTTCAGTATCTAGGTAAGAAGGGGCACCTTACCCAGCTATTGAAAGGGCTTGGTAAATTGTCTAACGAAGAGCGTCCTGCTGCTGGTGCGCGCATTAACCTTGCTAAAGAGGCGCTGTCTGAGGCCTTGAATGCTCGCAAGAGCATGCTTGAAAGTGCGGCTCTTGAAGCTAAATTGGCGGCAGAGAAGGTCGATGTCACTCTGCCTGGACGTCAGCCAGAACTTGGTGGCCTTCACCCAGTGACGAAAACAATGGATCGTATTGAAGCCTTCTTCAGTCGCATTGGTTATTCGGTAGAAGAGGGGCCAGAGATCGAAGATGATTACCACAACTTCGAAGCGCTCAATATTCCTTCGCACCACCCAGCGCGTGCTATGCACGATACTTTCTACTTTGACGCTCACCGTCTACTAAGAACACACACCTCACCGGTTCAGGTTCGTACGATGGAAGAGCAGAAACCACCCATTCGTATTATCTGTCCAGGCAGAGTTTACCGTTGTGACTACGATCAGACCCACTCTCCAATGTTCCACCAGGTCGAAGGGTTGATCATCGACAAAAACATCAGTTTTGCCGATCTTAAAGGCACGCTGGAGCAGTTCTTGCGTGAATTCTTTGAAGAGGATGTACGGGTTCGTTTTCGTCCTTCCTACTTCCCATTTACTGAGCCTTCGATTGAAGTCGATATCGATCGCGGTGACGGCAAATGGCTAGAGGTTTTGGGCTGCGGCATGGTTCACCCTAAAGTGCTTGAAATGTCAGGTATCGACTCTGAAGAGTACACAGGATTTGCCTTTGGTATGGGAGTAGAACGTTTCGCAATGCTGCGCTATGGCGTTGACGATCTTCGACTATTCTTTGAAAACGATCTGCGCTTCTTAAGCCAGTTCAACTAATTCAGCCGATAGCAGACGAGAGTATTTAACTATGAAATTCAGTGAACAGTGGTTACGTGAACTGGTTCAGCCTGCCATCGACACGCAGGGATTAGCAGATCAACTTAGCCTGGCCGGCCTAGAAGTTGATGAGATTGAATCGGTTGCCAAAGAGTTTTCCGGGGTTGTGGTTGGTGAAGTTCTAAGTGCCGAGCAGCACCCAGACGCTGACAAACTTCGCCTATGTCAGGTAAGTGACGGTAATGATACCTTCCAAGTGGTGTGTGGTGCCCCCAACGCCCGTGCGGGTATCAAAACTGCTTTTGCCACGGTTGGTGCCGTGCTGCCTGGTAATTTTAAGATCAAGAAAGCAAAGCTCCGTGGTGTTGAATCCATGGGCATGCTCTGTGCAGAGGATGAGCTAGGTCTTTCGGATGATCATGGCGGCATTATGGAGCTTCCAGCCGATGCGCCAGTAGGTCAGTGTATTCGTGACTATCTCAACCTTGAAGATATGATCATCGACGTCGATTTGACTCCTAACCGTGGCGACTGCCTAGGTATGGTAGGAATGGCGCGTGAAGTGGGTGTTCTTAACAAAGTAGCGGTGGCTGAGATTGATTGTTCTGCAGTTGCTTCAACGATTGACGAGACTGTCTCTATCGAACTAGACGCACCTGCTGCCTGTCCTCGCTACTTGGGTCGTGTCATTCGCGGTATCGACATCAACGCGCAGACTCCACGTTGGATGGTTGAGCGCCTAGAGCGTTCCGGTGTTCGTTCTATCGACCCTGTTGTCGATGTAACCAACTATGTACTGCTTGAGTTGGGTCAACCAATGCACGCGTTTGATCTTAATAAGATCGACGGTGGCATTCGTGTTCGCATGGCAGAGCAGGGTGAAGCACTGACACTTCTTGATGGCAGTGAAATAGAACTCAACTCAGACACGCTAGTCATTGCCGATCACAATAAGGCGATTGCGATGGCTGGCATCATGGGTGGTGGCAACTCAGAAGTCTCTGAAGAGAGTAAAGACATTCTGCTTGAGTGTGCCTACTTTGACCCAATTGCCATTGCTGGTCGTGCGCGCAATTATGGCCTGCATACGGACGCTTCACACCGCTACGAACGTGGTGTCGATTGGCAACTACAGGCGCGCGCTATTGAGCGTGCGACTGCCTTGCTAGTCGATATTGTTGGCGGTGAAGTAGGTCCTGTGATTCAGGCGGTTTCTGAAGCAAATCTACCTAAGCCTGTTGCGCTTGAGCTTCGTCACCAACGTGTAACTGATATGTTGGCACTTGAGATTCCTGCATCTGAGATTGAAGAGATTCTGACACGACTTGGTCTTCAGTTACGTGCGAATGGTGATGGTTCTTGGATGGTCGCAGTCCCTAGTTACCGTTTCGATATCAGTATCGAAGTGGATCTGATTGAAGAGATCGCGCGCGTCTACGGTTACAACAACTTGCCATCTAATACGCCGCGTGCCGAGCTTCCTCTGCCGTCGATTAAAGAGTCTAAGCTAACGGCAAGTACCCTGCGCCGTCATCTGGTTTCTCGTGGTTACCAAGAGGCAATCACTTACAGTTTCATCGAAGCGGGTCTTGCTAAACAGTTTGACGATCAGAACGAAGCGGTTGCCCTTGCTAATCCTATCTCTGCAGAGATGGCGGTTATGCGGACAACTATTTGGCCTGGCCTTTCTAAAGCGGTTGCTTACAACCAAGCCCGTCAACAGAGCCGCGTCCGTCTGTTTGAGATTGGTCAGTGCTTCATTGCTAACGGTGACGAACTTGAGCAGGAGAATAGCCTAGCCGGTATTATCTCGGGTAACCGTTCTCCAGAGTCTTGGATGGGTAAAAGTGACAAGGTCGATTTCTTTGATATCAAAGGTGATCTTGAGTCGCTACTCTCTTTGGGTGGTGATGCGAGCCAATTTAATTTGGTCGCAGACACTCACCATGCTCTTCACCCTGGGCAGTCAGCTCGCATCGAGAAAGCGGGTGTGACGGTTGGTTGGGTTGGTGCAATGCACCCTAGCCTTCAAAAGAGTTTAGATCTTACAGGGCCTGTTTATCTATTCGAGATTAAGCTGTCTGCTCTACTGGAAGGGCGTCTGCCTCGCTTTGCCAGTCTCTCTAAATTCCCAGAGTCGCGCCGTGATTTGGCGATGGTGATTGGTGCAGATGTGAGTTTTGACTCGGTTCGATCAATTGCACAGTCTGAAGCTGGTGAGTTCCTAAAAGAGGTCATCCTATTTGACGTGTATACCGGCCAAGGTATTGAAGATGGACAAAAAAGTCTTGCTCTTGGCTTGACCTGGCAGCACCCATCACGCACTCTTAACGAAGAAGAGATTAATGCATCGGTGCAGTCAGTCGTTGAAAAACTGACTTCAGATCTAGGTGCAGTGTTGCGAGATTAAACCTAATAAAGGGGTTTGGTATGAGTGCGTTAACAAAAGCGGATATGGCAGAGCGTCTTTTTGAAGAGCTAGGCTTAAACAAACGCGAAGCGAAAGAGATGGTTGAGTCGATGTTCGATGAGATCAAAGAGAGTCTTTCGCACAACGAGCATGTCAAGCTCTCGGGTTTTGGTAATTTTGATCTGCGTGATAAGCGACAGCGCCCTGGACGCAATCCGAAGACGGGTGAAGAGGTGCCTATCTCTGCCCGTCGTGTCGTTACCTTCCGCCCAGGTCAAAAGCTTAAAGAGCGAGTAGAGCTGCATTCAGCTAAGCAACAATAATGTCGAATGATCTTCCAACCATCCCAACCAAGCGTTACTTTACGATTGGTGAGGTCAGTAAGCTTTGTGATCTAAAGCCTCATGTGCTTCGCTACTGGGAGCAAGAGTTCGATCAGATTGAGCCGGTTAAACGCAGTAATCGTCGCTATTATCAGCATCAAGATATCTTACTGATTCGCGAAATTAAGGGTCTTCTCTATGAGCAGGGCCTGACGATTGCCGGAGCAAAACAGTATCTGTCAGCAGGAAATACTCACGATGATCAGGGTCGTTATAAACAACTGATTCGCCAGTCAATTACTGAGCTGGAAGATATTCTAAAATCGATGCGAATTAACGCCAGTTAGTCTTTAAACCCGAATGCGCATCCTGTAACATGCGCGCCAAGTTTCCGGAATGTAGCGCAGCCTGGTAGCGCACCTGCATGGGGTGCAGGGGGTCGGAGGTTCGAATCCTCTCATTCCGACCATACAAACACAAAGGGCCACCCGTTAGGGTGGCCCTTTGTGTTTGTATCTCTAGATGCGTTTTGAGTTAAAAGCAAACCAAGGGTTTGCGGTTCGATTGATTTGTCAGGAACAAATCAAAACGCGCTTCGCGCGGCCCCGAATGGGCGAAATACAGGGATGTATTTCGTAATCCTCACGATCGCGACTTTTCGCATGGCTCAAAATCGCTCCTACAGAAAGCTATAC
>JAAZVX010000133.1 GCA_018623095.1 Marinobacterium sp.
GTCTGCTTAGCCGCCTCATAGACTGCTGGGTGGGACCAAGCGTGATGATGATCACCGGCAAAACGACACGCCTCTTGATAAGCTTCATAACTGCTTGGTAGTCCAAAATCTGCCCCGACCTCTCTTAACAGATTGATGAACTCGGAAATAGAGGGCATCCAAGCCAAGGTCTCTTTACAACGGTTTATGGCAGCAACAAGCTCATTTTCACCATAGCCTGAAATACTCATTGCCCACTCGCGTTTGGCAATCATAATCTCTTGCTCGGTTTCAAAAGCACTTTTAAATTTATGACCATAGATCGCCATGAAACGCGCAAACACCATGTTAACCATGGCTTTGGTCTCCTGGCTGATTAACTCTCGCTGTGGTGCCTCTTGAGCCGAACTGTCGAGTGAGCGATTACCAGTCGAGGTTTTTGAGGTCCATGACGGCTGCGGTAACCCGTTTTCGGTTTTCCCGAGTATCTCGTCGACTTTTTTCATGCTGCCCACCGACTTGTGAAGGTTCTTTAAAACGCTCAGCTTTTGCTGAACGACTCTCTTGGTCACGAACGGCTCGTTTAATCCACGCTAGGAACTTCTGGTTCCAGACGCTCTGGTGATCAAGTTTATCTAAGTAATAGAGTGTAAATTCATCAAGGTGCGATTCAGCAAATTTCGCCTCAATACCGTGCTGCTGAAGCAGATGATAAAAACTCTCGTCTGGTCTCCAAGAGACATCCATTCGAATTTGAAGTTTGCGCTTCTGCTCAGCTGCTTCGAATATTTCATCTAACTCATTAGTCGAGCGACGCCAGCCACCGCCAAAACTGGGTGGCACATTCTGTCTGGAGTTTGGTAAACGCTGAGTTTGAGGGCGAGCAGGTACGCTCTGGCTAGCAACAGGCGGTTGAATCACTGAAGCGGCCGGTGTGGCTTGAGATGACTCGGTTTCAAAACTGATCAACAACCGATCACCAGAGACTTGCAATCCAAACAGCGACTCGGCTGCAAGCGCGTAGCAATGCTCCATCAACTGTGATTTAGTCCAGAAGGGACAGCGCGCCAGCAATGCAGGCAATGAGATAGATAATTCATCGGCGTTAACCAACAGGCGATACTGTTCAATCACACCCAACAACAACGCACCGTCAACACCGTATTTAGATGCTAAGGATGGGGAGACAAATAGAGGCTGTTCAGGTAAATCGCTCATTAATACACTCTCAACGTTGATTCATCATTTTAACAGCGCCGTTTGATCCATAACAGTAGAAAGATCATTACTGTGAGAACTCATGTGGAAAGCCTCTCATTTTTAAGTAAACTGAATTGAATCAACGTATCAGAGTGACTTATGTTTGCGGAGAAAATGAACCCCCTTAGGGCACGCCGTTTGGGAATCGATACCCACCACGAGCCGAACATCTACCTTCGTTCAGACAGTTCTGTCTGCAAATCTGAAGGCTTTAATAGTTTAACGCGCGTACTGGTCTCTACTGAACAGAATCATATGATCGCCACGCTTAACATTGTGACGGGCGATCTGATCGATGAGGGCGAAATCGGCCTATCTGAATCTGCATGGGAAAAACTTAAACTGATAGGCCATGAATCTATATGGTTGTCACACCCTCGACCCGTTCACTCTCTCTCGCATGTTCGATCAAAGGTCTATGGCCACAAATTAAACGAAGAGCAGTTCAGTGAAATCATCAACGATATCGTCGATGAACGCTATGCCGATGTTTATCTAGCCGCTTTTATCACGGCCTGTGGTGATGACAAATTAGATGATGAAGAGATCACTGCACTCACGCGCGCGATGATTAATGCTGGCAGCACCATCGATTGGGACTTGGACCAGGTGCTCGACAAACACTGTGTTGGTGGTTTACCCGGTAACCGTACCACGCCCATAGTGGTCTCTATACTAACCGCTGCAGGACTGACCATCCCGAAGACCTCTTCACGAGCGATCACCTCCCCGGCTGGAACAGCTGATACCATGGAGACGCTGACGGATGTCAGTCTCACTTTAGATCAGATGCGTGAAGTGGTGCACACCGAAGGTGGATGTCTCGCTTGGGGAGGGTCCGTAAGGCTGAGTCCTGCTGACGATCTACTCATTCAAGTTGAACGCGCACTGGATATCGACAGTGAAGGGCAGCTCATTGCTTCCGTACTTTCAAAAAAAGTAGCGGCAGGCGCGACGCACGTTTTGATCGACATTCCAGTAGGCCCTACCGCTAAAGTTCGAGATGATGAAGCTGCCGATAAGCTAGCAAACAGTTTTAAGCGGGTTGCTGATAACTTAGGTGTCACCTTAGCCATTGTTAAAACCGACGGAACTCAACCGGTCGGTGAAGGAATTGGACCCGCTCTTGAAGCGCGAGATATTGTCCGAGTGTTGCAATGTGATGAGCAGGCACCTCAGGACCTGTTAAATCGCGCGGTCTATCTTGCCGGTGCGATGCTCGATTTAAGCGGTAAGGTTTCACCTGGCGAAGGCGAAAATCTCGCCAGAGAGTTGGTTACAACGGGGAAAGCTTGGGAGAAATTTGTTGCTATATGTCAGGCGCAAGGCGCTTTGAAAAAGCCACCCATTGCTCACTATCGCTACGAAATGCTTGCTGAAACGGATGCTACTCTCGCGACAGTTGATAATCGAATCCTAGCCAAAGTCGCCAAGTTAGCTGGTGCGCCAGCTGATGCGGCGGCGGGGGTTGATCTACACGTTAAAGTTGGCGATCAGATCAAACGTGGTCAGCCCATGCTAACGATTCATGCTGAGCACATTGGCGAGCTCAATTACGCGGTAGACTACCTGCAATCACACCTGCAAATTTTAACCTTTGGGGAATAGGTGATTTATGAAAAATGCCATTCTATTTAATCTGTCTCCAAACCACCCTATTCCGGATAAACTCGCTGAAGCAACCGGTCTAACGATGGGTCAATTTGAAATCCGCCACTTCCCTGATGGGGAGACGTTTCTCAGGGTAGACACCGACGTAGCACAATCCAACGTCGTTGTTTTCTGCGACCTTTACCAACCCAATGAGAAACTGTTTCCGCTACTAAGTTTTGCAGAAAATGCACGAGAACTTGGTGCTAAAAACATCTGTCTGATCACACCCTATCTTCCGTATATGCGGCAAGACAAACGCTTTCATACGGGCGAGTCGATCACCTCTAAACACTTTGCGAAGCACCTATCCCTCGCCTTTGATGCGCTAATAACAGTCGATCCACACCTGCACCGCTACCCAACACTGGATGCGGTCTACACACTTAACGGTATGGTCTGCACCGCTCAATCCGCAATTACCGAGTTTCTCACCACTCAGCCCGATAACTTGCTGTTGATCGGACCTGACGAAGAGAGTGAGCAGTGGGTGGCCGCTATTGCAAACGCGTCTAAC
>JAAZVX010000001.1 GCA_018623095.1 Marinobacterium sp.
TCCGGCGTGCCGCTGGTCGAATCTGAGTTGAAAAAGCTTCTAAAAAAACTGAAACAGGGGTGTGGTTCTGGTGGTGCAGTTAAAGATGGAATCATTGAGATTCAAGGCGATCACCGCGATAAATTGAAGACCCTCCTGGAAAAAGAGGGTTTTACCGTTAAATTAGCGGGTGGTTAAAGGCCGATTGCTCGCTCCGATAGGGCTAGCTCCATACGTGCACGTAGAAGAGAGTAGAGTTGTATCGCAGCGTCAATCTCCTCTTTGCGGTTGGTTAGGCTTTCAATGTTCAGACCAAGCGGTAGATCCAGTTCGGCACAGGATTCCAGGATCATTTGTAAGTTGGTGTAACAGATCTTAATAGACTCCTTAAGCGGCTGATCTGCATCCAAAATGCGGTAGCTGGTGGCTTCTGGAACCGAAATACCTAACCACTTCATAAACTCCAAGGTCTTTTGACTACCACACGGAGTGAAAGTCAAAATAATGCGAGCTGGCTCCATATCAAGCTGTTTGCATCGTCGCGCATAGGACGTGAGCATGTCGATGGTCGCTTGTGCGTTATAGACCGCTTGGGATATGAAGAAGTTGCAGCCCTCTTTTTGCTTCGTCACCATGCGTTCATGTTCATCGCCTTTCTTTTGATGACGCTCTGCAATGCATACACCGCCTAAAGCGATCGATTTGTGAGACTCTTCCAGTGACTGATAGGCATCATTTAGGCTGAATTTATAGTCCCCTTCAGAAGAGGGAGCGCCAACCAATACTATATTGTTCTGGTGGTAGGTCTCTGTGGTCTCTTCAACCCACTCTTCAAACTCCTGACGGTTTCCCTGTGCGACACTGTTATAGGTGATGGTTCCGCAGCCGCTCTTTTCATGTAGCAGTTTAGCGTAGTGTCGTGGGTCACGAGTTTGGGCAAAAGGGAAGGGGCGTGGCGTATCGATACGAGTACTTTCGTCCTGAATGTCATAGACGATGATGCCATCAAACGCGATACGGTCTAGTCGTTCTAGCAGCTTGTCCGCAATGCCTGACATCACCTCATCTTCAGTACCCATTTTAGGTGGGGTGGTTCCAATGACATAAACCCCTTGGTCTGTACCGATTAGTTTGTCCTGAAGTGAGCAGCTCATCTCTATTCCAATTGCTTATTTATGGTGGGGTAAAGTATAAACGTGAGTAGATTTCATGAAAATTGCATATCCCATGAAATTTTTTTCTTAGGATATGCGTGACGTTCAACTTAAAGCTTTCGAACGACGTTAACTCCGTCGCGCAGGGTAAGAAAGACGTTCTCTACTTCGGGGTCTTCGGCGATCAGTCGGTTTGTCTCGACTAGGACATCATCAATGTCGGATTCTGGTTGTATGACCTTGCCAGACCAAAGCACGTTATCCAGAACGATTAAACCGCCGGGGCGAGTCAGCTCTTTAACTTTAAGATAGTAATTCAGATAGTTGCGTTTATCGGCATCGATGAAGGTGAAATCCAACGGGCCGTCCAGTTGATCGGCCAGCGTCTCAAGGGTGTCGATAGCTGGACCAAAGATGACCTCGATCTTCTTACCGTGTTCGCTTCGCTCATAAAATGTTTTCGCGAACTCGATAGCGCGCGGGTTGGTTTCACAACAGATAAGCTTGCCATCATCTGGCATACCTTCTGCGATGGATAGAGCGGAGTAGCCAGTAAACATACCAATTTCAAGCGCGCGCTTTGGTTGCGCAATTGCAGAGAGCATTTTAAGTGTTCGGCCTACCAGGCGCCCAGATAGCTTTTGTGGCCAGCCCATGTTTTGGTTGGTTTGGTCGATCAGCTCCTGAAGAAGTTCTGGCTCACCAGAGGTAGAGATAAAGGCATAGTCTTCGATCTGTTCGTCGACGAGAAAGTCAGGCATGGGATACTCAGTTATTGATTAAGGGTAGAGATGATGGCGCTGCCCCACATGGTGACGCTCTTTCCATCTTCTTTCCAACGGTATTGGCAAAGTTTAATATCAGACTCAATGCAACTTTGCTGGCTGATTGGTAGGCCGGTAGGTAGGGTTTGGCAGCCCTGTTCTGGCTCCTTACCGACACCGTAAAGGCGCGCGCTCAGCAGTGATCGATAGAGGGCTTCTGTTTCACACACCCAGTGTTTCCCCTCATCACTCAGTGCGTTAGCGGTGGGGGTGAGCAAAAGTGCAGCAATCGATCCTAGAATTATTTGTCTAACTGTCATTTTAATCTCTGTGTAGGTCCGTACAATATTGCCAAAAGGAGATTATAACTATGAACGAATCGCTATACATCTTTCTATTAACCGGTGTCTTCTCTATGTCGGCAGCCCTGAGTGCGGGCGCCATCAATAAAATGCCTGAATCTGATCGTCCTGCCTGGTTGGCCGTTAAACAGAATATGGTCATGATGGTAGTGCTCGGTAACCTTGCTGCACTGACCTTGGTGGGTTCACTTGCCTATGGATTTCAAACTTTGCACTGGTCGATTCCATTGAGCTCCATGTTCATTACCTTCCCGATCGTGCATCAGCTGTTAGTAGTGAAGTTGATCGGTGCGACCAAGGCGCTGTTCTTAACTGTGCCTGCAACCTTGGCTTCTATTGCCGTGCTCTATACCTACTGGCCTTAATCGATAACGGTTTCACCCAAACAAACGCAGCTTCGGCTGCGTTTTTTTGTTTTAGAGATTTGTTACGCAATTTTTTTGCGATATTTTTCAGAGTAAAGGCTATTTTGTTAATTGTCATATATATGTAATTTATTAATGAATTTTTGTATATATATGCATAAATATTACTTTATACGCAAAATTTATGCGTATTTTTAAATTTATCTGGAAATTTATGTTTGTAAAAAATAGATTTACTTTGCTTTATATGTAAATTAATTGCATGGATTATCGAAATTTAGTCAAAAGTTTTTAGATAAAGTTGGTAATTTTATTTTTTATGCAAATTTTTTGCGTGCTTTTTTCATTTATTGATTTTTATGTGATTGAGTTGGTTTTTTTTGGGTAATTTTGCAATTAATTTTCAAAATCATCTGTTTATGTGCATATTTTTTGCGTTATGTGTTGGAAAGCGTTGCTTGGTTGTGTATATTTTGTGCAATAGGTGCTTGATGCGCTGTAACAGGCTTTGGGATTTGTAATCGGTGGATGCAAAAGATTGGGAGATAATTCGTGCGCTCCAGCAAGATGGACGTCGCACAACGAATGAGATCGCGGATAGCGTTCGTCTCTCCGGTTCGGCCGTGTCTCGTCGAATCGCTCGTCTTGAAAAAGACGGCATCATCTCCGGTTACACTGCCCTCGTTGACCCCGATAAGGTGGGTTATTCAGCAACCGTCATGGTCGAAATTACATTGGATAGTCAGTCTGACGCGGCTCAATCTGAGTTCGAGCAGGCAGTGGCTAAAGTTCCCAGTGTTCGATCCTGCTACTTAATGAGCGGTGATGCTGATTACCTATTGAAAGTGGCCGCGAGAGATTTGCGTGACTTTGAACAGTTGCGCCGAAAGGTTTTGAGTGATTTGCCTCACGTTTCACGAATGCAGACCTCATTTGCGCTGCGCGAAATCGTCAATCACTTGGAGTATGCGCCAGAGAGCGCTTAAGAATTGTTAAACGTAATTAGAATTGGGTGTGAATCGTGGATTCAAAAATGATTGTAGCTCTTGATATCGGTACCTCGAAGGTCGTCTGTATGGTGGCTGAGATCGGTACGGACGGTGATATTGAGGTCGTGGGCGTCGGCTCTCACCCATCACGTGGTTTAAAGCGCGGTGTGGTCGTGAATATCGAATCCACTGTCCAGTCGATTCAGCGAGCGGTGGAAGCCGCTGAGTTGATGGCGGGTGTCAAAATTCACTCAGTGAGTGTTGGTGTCTCTGGTAGTCACATCGCCAGTCAAAACTCGCACGGTATTGTTGCTCTGCAGAGCAAAGAGGTGACACACACCGACGTCGAGCGTGTCATTGAGGCGGCACAGGCCGTCGCGATCCCGGCTGATCAGCGCATTCTGCACATTCTTCCGCAAGAGTATCTGATTGATAACCAAGAGGGCATTAAAGAGCCGCTTGGCATGTCAGGTGTTCGATTGGAAGCTAAGGTTCATCTGATTACCGGCGCAACCAACGCTATTCAGAACATCGAGAAGTGTGTTCGTCGCTGCGGTCTAGAGATCGACGCCGTTGTACTTGAGCAGTTGGCGTCAGGTTATGCCGTTTTGACCGATGATGAGAAAGACTTGGGTGTCTGTATGGTCGATATCGGCGGCGGTACAACCGATATTGCGATCTTTACTCAGGGCTCCATTCGTCATACGGCGGTGATTCCAGTGGCTGGCGATCAGGTCAGTAATGACATTGCCATGGCTTTGCGCACCCCGATGCAGCATGCCGATCAGATCAAAATGAAGTACGCCTGCGCATTGGCGCAGCTAGCACGTGCTGACGAGACCATTAAGGTTCCAAGTGTCGGCGATCGACCTGCTCGCGACCTATCTCGCCAAGCACTGGCTGAAGTGGTAGAGCCACGTTATGAAGAGCTGTTTACCCTGGTTCAGCAAGAGCTTCGTCGTAGTGGTTTTGAAGACTTGGCTGCAGCCGGCATTGTGCTGACTGGCGGTACCTCAAAGATGGAAGGGGCTGTTGAGCTTGCTGAAGAGATATTCCACATGCCTGTGCGCTTAGCTAAGCCGACCGGTGTGGGTGGTGTGGATGACCTGTTGAGTAACCCTATTTACGCGACAGCAATTGGTCTGTTGCTCTATTCGGCCGATAACGACCTGGATCAGCATGTTGATTCTGAAACGATCGCTGATCTTGGTTTGATGCCGGACGATATTGCAGAGCATCAGCCTGAGAATAAACGAGTTAAAAAAGAGCCATCAGAAGGGTGGGTCTCTAAAACAAAATCTTGGTTAAAAGGTAACTTTTAATCAGAGCTTAGATGGCATCAACCGGCAAAGATCGGGCCTGCCTTACATAAAACCTGGAGGAAGATATGTTTGAGTTAGTAGAAGATACAAACGAGAACGCAGTAATCAAAGTTGTAGGCGTCGGTGGCGGCGGCGGTAACGCTGTGAACCACATGGTCGCGTCAGATGTAGAGGGTGTGGATTTTATCTGTGCCAACACGGATGCTCAGGCACTTGGAAAAATGGCCGCAAGCACAGCCCTTCATATCGGTGGTGATATGACCAAAGGTTTGGGTGCGGGTGCTAACCCAGATGTTGGTCGTCAGGCTGCTGTTTCTGATCGTGAGCAGATTGCCGAATCTCTGCGTGGTGCTGATATGGTCTTTATTACAGCAGGCATGGGTGGCGGTACCGGTACCGGAGCAGCACCTATCGTCGCTGAAGTGGCCAAAGAGATGGGGATTCTTACGGTAGCCGTTGTTACTAAGCCATTCCCGTTCGAAGGCAAAAAACGCATGAAAATTGCGGAAGAGGGTATCAATGAGCTGCAGGAGCAGGTCGACTCTCTGATTATTATTCCTAACGAAAAACTGCTTCCTGTCTTAGGTAAGAACACCAGCTTGATCAAAGCCTTTGGTGAAGCTAACGACGTACTTAAAGGTGCAGTGCAAGGTATTGCCGATCTAATTATCCGTCCCGGCATGATTAATGTCGACTTTGCAGACGTCCGTACCGTGATGTCTGAAATGGGCATGGCGATGATGGGAACTGGTCATGCGCGTGGTGATGAGCGTGCAGCTGAAGCTACTGAAACAGCCATCAAGAGTCCGCTATTGGAAGATGTGGATCTTAAGGGTGCAAGTGGCATTCTTGTTAACATCACAGCTGGCATGGATCTTAGCCTAGGCGAATTTGCTGAGGTGGGTGAAATTGTCGAAGAGTACGCATCGGATAATGCTACCATCGTAGTCGGTACGGTTATCGATCCAGATATGAGCGAAGAGTTGAAAGTTACCGTGGTCGCGACCGGTCTTGGTCAGGCTCAGCAGGCGGGTGCTCGTGTTGTGAACAGTGATGTGACAACGGGTGGCCCAACTCAAGTTGAGGTAAAAACAGCGCCACCAACGGCTTCTGATTTTAGCCAGCTTGAATTGCCAACGGTGATTCGTAATCGTCAGGCTCAGCAAGCAGAGCAAGCTGTTGAGGTGGAAGAGCCAGTTCAGCAGAAGACGGGTACTGATGACATGGAGTTTCTGGATATTCCAGCCTTCCTGCGTCGTCAGGCCGATTAATTAAGTTTTAAACCGTCCAGGTTTCCCGCTCTCCATTATTGGGTGAGCGGGTCTTTTACTGCGACGAGAAGAAATTCCTGATTGCCGTCGCCCCCTTTGATAGGGCTGTCGATGTAGGTGATCACCTTCATCTCTAACTCAGACATTAGCGTTGTAAAACGCACCTCAAGCTCTTTGTAGAGCTCCGTCGATTTGACGATTCCCCCCTTACCTATGTGCTCCATTCCTAACTCAAACTGGGGTTTAACCAGAGTGATTAGGTGGCTACCTTTGTCTAAAAGCTTGCAAAGTCCCGGTAAAATCAGCGTTTGCGAAATAAATGAGACATCCATAACGGCGATATCAAACTGTCCAGTGGGGCTGTGATCTTTTAGTTGAGGTTTGAGTTCACGCGCATTATAGCCCTCTAGGCAGGTCACCTTTGGATTGGATCTCAGTTTCTGTGCCAGCTGGTCATGTCCCACCTCAATGCCAATTACAGAGGCGGCGCCATGTTGAACTAGGTAATCCGTAAAGCCACCAGTCGATTGCCCAACATCAATTGCATGGACCCCATTCAGGTCGATGTTGCATATCTCAACTGCGCCTTTCAGTTTCAGAGCGCCACGTGAGACGTACTGATCTACCTCAGATAGAGTGATTTGAAATTCGGTAGTTTCTGGCAGTTTTATGCCCGGTTTGCTGAGTCTGCGCCACTCTTTATCAAGGTAACTGACGCGACCCTCTTTGATGGCACGCTGTGCTTGTGTCCGGCTGTTACACAATCCTCTGTCTATCAGTAGTTGATCGGCGCGTTTCATTTTGGCTCCCAATTTAGTTCGCTAATAGTAAACAAAGTTCTACTACTTGTCAGAACAGTGATCTCTGCGATAATGGCCAGAGTTTAAATTTCATTTTAGGAGCGCTTTATGTCTAATCGCAGCACCATCTCTACACCGAATGCACCTGCCGCTATTGGTACCTACTCACAAGCTGTAAAAGTGGGTAACACCGTTTACATCTCGGGTCAGATCCCTTTGATTCCAGAGTCGATGGAGCTCGTAACGGAAAGTTTTGAAGCGCAGGCCGTTCAGGTGTTTGAGAATTTAAAAGCGATTGCTGAAGCGGCGGGAGGCTCGTTGAACGACGCCGTTAAATTGACCATCCTGTTAAGTGATATGTCTCACTTTGCAAAGGTCAATGAGGTGATGGCACGTTACTTTGATGAGCCATACCCAGCGCGTGCTGCCTTTGCCGTAAAAGAGTTGCCAAAGTCAGTCGATATCGAGATCGATGCCATCATGGTCACAGCTGACTAATTATGGCTCGACCAATTGTCGCTGAAATTGATTTAGCAGCCTTAAAACATAATTTGGCACTGGCTAAGCAGCACAACCAACAGGCCAAAACACTGGCCGTAGTTAAAGCCAACGCTTATGGCCATGGTTCGGTTGCAGTAGCGCTATCTCTTGAGTCTGATGCCGATGCATTTGGGGTTGCTTCGATTGAAGAGGCACTAGAACTTCGAGCTGGTGGCCTCAAGGCCCCCGTTCTTCTTCTTGAAGGTTGCTTTTCAGAAGATGAGTTAATCACCTGCGAAGAACAGAATTTTTGGCTGGTCTGTCACAGTGACTATCAAATCGAGTGGCTGACTAAACACCTACTTACCTCAGATTGGCGACCACTTATTTGGTTGAAAATCGATTCAGGTATGCATCGCCTCGGTTTTGATCCAAGTGAGGTACCACGTGTAAAGTCGCAACTTGCTTCGATAGGCGGGCTTCCTGAACCGATATCCATGAGTCACTTTGCGTGCGCCGACCAACCCGATCACCCTCGCAATGAGGTGGCTAAGTCACGATTTGACTCAGTTAAAACAGAGGCGAGCAGTTTTGCCAACTCAGCTGGCATTTTTACGCAAGCAGCGCTTGCTGATAGTTGGCAGAGATTAGGTATTGGTCTCTATGGTGGAACGCCAAGTGAACTCGGTTTGCAGGGTTTGCAGCCTGTTATGAGGCTCAAGACCGCCATCATCGCTTTGCGCGATATCTCTCCCGGCGAATCAGTGGGTTACGGTGCTACGTATACCGCAGAATCCACTCGAAAAATCGCTACGATAGCCATCGGTTATGCCGATGGCTATCCTCGCCAGGCCAGGCAGGGTACCCCAGTTTTAGTGAATGGGGTTGAAGTGCCGATCGTCGGTCGTGTCTCGATGGATATGATTACAGTCGACGTGACAGAATTGGCGTCAGTATCGGTAGGGGATGAGGTGATCATGTTTAATGATCAGTTGATTGCCGATCGTGTGGCTAAGTGCTGCGATACCATCGATTACACCCTGTTTGCAGGACTAACGGCGCGGGTACCGAGGCGGTACGTGTGATGGCTGGGTTTTACGTTTAACCCTTTGGAAATCGCTTAGAGTGAAGGGTCAGACCAGAGGTCAGACCCCACTTTCAAATTGCGCTCTCAATTACCACATCAAATCATCAGGAATCGCGTAATCCGCATAAGGGTCATCCTCATCACTGGCTTGCTGATCAATGGATAGTGGAATAATCCGTTCCGGACGACGCTGTTCAATTCGCTCTGCAACGACAGCAGGTACTAATGCGTAACCCTCGCCGAGCTTTGCAACGCGTATCTGCGCACGAGTGAGCGGCTGAAACATCGGCTCATCAATGTAGATATGTTTAATCGTTTTGCCGTCGGCGAACTGATATCGAGTCTCTGCTCTATCTGAAACAGTGATCTGGTGGTGCTCAATCAGCTGTTTCACTTGAGCGTCAATTGCTCTTTCTGCCTGTTCAGCATCACGTGCTTCGTTAAGAGCGCGATCTTGGGCCGCTTTTTGCTCGCGTTTGGCTTGAATCTCAGCTTGCTGTTTGGCCTTTTCGGCAGCGACCTCATCAGGTGACTGCTTTCTCTTTTTACGCTTCTCAATCGTCGCCTTTTTGGCTTGTTGTTTGTTAGCAAGGCCCGCATTTAACAATTGGTCCTGAAGTGATCCCGCCATGACACCTGTTTCCATAAGTTCTAGAATGCGCGGAGTTTAACATAGCTTTCTTGTTGAGGTGTTTGTGAATTTAGTTGAGTGGTTAACCCTAGTAACTGTTTGTACTTTGGGGGCTGTCTCGCCTGGTCCTAGTCTATTAGTGGTTGTTAACCAAGCGTTAAATTGGTCACGAGTGCATGGATTTCTGACAGCTATATCACACGGTTTAATGGTCGGTGGATGGGCTCTATTGACGGTTATCGGGTTAAGTCAGCTACTGGCTCGTTTGCCTTGGATTGAGGTGGGTTTGACCGTTGTCGCAGCTCTTTATCTACTGAATATGGCGCGCAGCGCTTGGCAGGGTGGATCGATGCAGATTGCGCCTGAAGAGCGAGCGAGAACCAGTTATTGGGGGGCGATTCGTGATGGAGCAGTCATAGCGACCTTCAATCCTAAGTTAATGCTCTTTTTTATTGCAATTTTTACACCCTTTGTTGGTTCTGATTCGACTTTTGAAACACAAGTTCTGCTGGTCGTGACACCTTGGGTCACTGATACACTCTGGTACATCATTGTGGCCATGCTGTTAAGTACTCGAAAAAGTCTGGCCCTTTTAGAACGACATGAGCAAGGTATTAACAGAGGTATGGCGGTCGCATTGACGCTCTTGGCTGGCGTGATGCTTTCTGGTCTGCTGTAACTTCATTTGCATTAGCCTAGCGGGGTGCTTATACTTCGCGCTCCTCATTTGAGGTGTTTTTGTGGTGGCTCCATTGGTCCTCCCGCAATGATAAACCGTGAACCTGGTCAGGCCCGGAAGGGAGCAGCCACAGCGGTGGATTCATGTGCCGGGATGTGGCTGGTGGGGCCATCTCCATTTCTGGCAAAAATTCCCGCTGTTTGACTCTCCCTCATCCCTGATAAATGTTAGTATCGGGTTAAAGTTTCTCGACCACTGAGGATAGGATGAGTTATCAGGTTTTAGCCCGTAAATGGCGCCCCCGTCGTTTCATCGAAACGGTAGGGCAGGAGCATGTTCTTAAGGCGCTTGTAAATGCGCTTGACGAGAACCGTTTGCACCACGCTTATCTGTTTACCGGTACTAGGGGTGTCGGTAAAACCTCCATTGCACGTCTGTTTGCTAAAGCGCTGAACTGCCAAGAGGGCGTCAGCTCAGAGCCATGTGGTCGTTGTAGTTCATGTATCGAAATTGCTGAAGGCCGCTTTGTTGATCTGATTGAGGTCGATGCGGCGTCGCGCACCAAGGTTGAAGATACCCGTGAACTATTAGAGAACGTTCAATACGCTCCGACTCAAGGTCGTTACAAAGTTTATCTGATAGACGAGGTTCACATGTTATCGACCTCGTCATTCAATGCGTTGCTGAAAACGTTGGAAGAACCCCCTCCGCACGTTAAGTTCTTATTAGCCACGACTGATCCGCAGAAACTACCAGTCACCATTTTGAGTCGTTGTCTTCAGTTCAATCTGAAGAACATGGCGCCAGAAAAGATTGTCTCTCATCTACAGTTTGTTCTCGGTGAAGAGTCCATTCCATTTGATGACGCATCACTCTGGCTAATTGCACGTTCAGCCGATGGTTCAATGCGTGATGCGCTCTCTTTGACCGATCAGGCCATCGCTTTTGGGTCTGGATCACTAAGCGAAGATGATGTGCGTGCCATGTTGGGTACTATTGATCATCGATTGGTGTTTGATCTGCTTGATGCGATTGTGGCCGGTGACGGTAAAGCAACTATCGATCGTGTGGCTGCCATGGCTGAATTTTCACCCGATTTCTCAGGCGTGTTAGCTGAGATGATCTCTATTCTCCATCGTGTTGCGCTTGCTCAAGTGGTGCCGAGTGCGATCGATAATAGCTTAGGCGATCAGGCTCAGGTTCAAGCGCTTGCAGCTAAGGTGCGTGCTGAAGAGGTGCAGCTTTATTACCAGATCGCATTAACGGGGCGTCGCGATTTGCCAATGTCTCCTAACCCTCGTGAAGCGCTAGAGATGTGTATGTTACGCATGCTTGCATTCCGCCCGGTTGATCAACGTCCCATCGATGCGCAGCCAGTGCAGCCTTTAGAAGGGACTCAGCCTGTCGTAAGCGAGACTGTACCCCAGCCAGTTGTTGAGAGTTCGCCTGTCAAACCTGCTATTGAAACGACTGCTGAGCCAGTTATTAAACAGCCGAACGAGCCTCAAACTACACCACTCCCTCCGCAACCAGATCGGGCTGTGGACAATGATCCACCTCCCTGGGAGGAGATACCTGCTGAGGCTTACGCAGAGCAGGAGCCTTCTGCAAAAAAGTCTGAAGCGGACTCTATGGAGGCCGTATCGGCTCCGTTGGAGTCCGCTACGGTTGTGCAATCTGAGCCATCATCGCCATCGGAGCTCATTGAAGAGTCAGCTACTCAATCCGTTGAATCAAACGACAGTGCGATTGATCTGTTCGGTGAAGAGACACCGTTAGCGACCTACGATAAGCCTGATGAGAACGCTGTTGCTGAAGAGTCTAAGCCTGTTGAACAGGTTGAACAGGTTGAACAGGCTAATAATCCCGTAGCAAAATCGATTACGCTCTCTAATGTTGCTTTAGAGGATTGGGTGCATTTAATTGCTCAACTGGACCTTACCGGTATGACAGAGAGCTTGGCAAAGGCGATGTCCTTGGAATCACTCCAGGGTAATCGGATGGTCTTGCACTACACCGCAGAACAAGAGGCGCTGTTCAATGATCAACACCAACAGCGTATCACCGATGCCATTACCGCATTTTTCCAAGAGCCGATATCGGTCGATTTTAAGTTGGCTGAACAGACACGAGAAACGCCGGTGAACTACCGCATTCGCCGTGCTGAAGAGCGACGGATAGCGGCGGTAAGGCATTTGAAACAAGATCCCAATGTGGAAAGATTAATTGAGATGTTCGACGGTCAGTTAGATGAGCTTTCCGTTGAGCCTTTAGAGATAGAGTGAGGTCATAGTTATGATGAAAGGTGGAATGGGCAACCTTATGAAGCAGGCCCAAAAGATGCAAGAGGACATGCAGAAAGCGCAAGAGGAGATCGCTCGCGCTGAAGTGACCGGAGAAGCAGGTGCAGGTCTTGTTAGCATCGTTATGAATGGTCGTCACGACGTAAAGCGTGTCAGCATCGATGACTCTTTGATGGAAGAGGATAAAGAGATTCTAGAAGATCTGATTGCCGCGGCGGTGAATGATGCGGTGCGTAAAGTTGAATCTACTAGCCAAGAGCAGATGTCAAAAATCACCCAGGGAATGGGTATGCCACCTGGCTTTAAGATGCCGTTCTAATTATGTCATTAACCCCCAAGCTAGAGTCGTTAATCAGCGCACTGCGCCGCCTACCTGGAGTCGGTCCCAAGACCGCCCAGCGTATGGCACTTCACCTGTTGGAGCGTGATCGTGATGCGGCCATTCAGATTAGTGGTGCACTTGCCGATGCGGCGCATAACATTGGCGAGTGTGAACAGTGTCACTCGCTCTCTGAACAGACAGTCTGTGATCTCTGCAACAATGCCGCGCGTGATCGAAAAACCTTGTGTGTTTTAGAGTCACCGATTGATTTGATGGCGATTGAGCAGACAGGGGGATACGCTGGTCTCTATTTTGTCTTGGGCGGACACCTTTCGCCGATCGATGGAATAGGGCCAGAAGATTTGAAAATCGATCAGCTATTGGAGCGAGTCTACCAAGGCGAAATTACCGAGCTTGTGTTGGCAACCAACCCGACGGTAGAGGGTGAAGCGACCGCACACTACATTGCTGAACAGCTGCGTGAAGTTGACGTTAGCATCAGTCGTATTGCACACGGTGTGCCAGTGGGTGGTGAGCTTGAGTATGTTGATGGCGGTACGTTGGCTCACGCGCTTGCCGGTCGTCGACAGATGGAGCAGTAAGTTGATTGATTTTAGTGGTTACGATTTTCCGAAGCTGAGACAGGCGGCAGAGAGCCCAATCTGGATTGATACCGAAGAGCAACTGGCTCACTACTGCAAGCAGTGGTTAGAAGCGCCGTTGATTACCTTGGACACCGAGTTCATTCGTACCTCTACGTTCTACGCAAAGCCTGGTCTGATTCAGGTTGCTGATCAACACCGTTGTTATTTAATTGATCCACTGCCAATAAAGCGCTGGCGCCCATTCAGAGAGTTGCTGGAAGCGCCGCAGGTTCTAAAAGTACTGCACGCCTGTGGCGAAGATGTTGAGTTGTTTAAACATCGTTACAAAGCCGCGCCGTCACCACTATTTGATACGCAGGTTGCGGCCGCTTTTTGTGGCTGGGGCTTTAGTATGGGGCTGCAGCGCCTTGTTAAGCATGCGCTGGATATCGACCTAGATAAGGGTGAGACGAAGTCTGACTGGTTGCAGCGCCCATTGACTGACAATCAGACACTCTATGCTGCTTTAGATGTCTGTTACCTTGCTGAAATTGCTCAGATGCAGTTTAAAGCGCTCGAACAGCTTGGTCGAACTGATTGGGTCAAAGAGGAGTGTGAAGAGCTGGTTAATGGTGTCATCGCCAACGAGGCGAATGTAGAGGGTTATTACCGCCGCTTCTCACAACTTTGGAACATTCCGACCCGTAAGTTGGCCGCGCTGCGGGATCTCACTATCTGGCGTGAGCGCACCAGTCGTTTGCGAGATAAAGCGCGTAATCGCATCCTTTCGAACCATCAGATTATCGATGTGATTCAACAGTGGCCAAACAGTCGCGATGGACTTAGAAAAATTGAAGGCTTGCGCTCAGGGAATGTGTGGGATTTTGGTAATGATATTATTCGTTGTCTTAAGAATGCCGATAAGTCAGCTCAAGAGAATCCACCTGAGCCGATAGAGCAGCCACTAAAATTTAAGTTTCATGCCCACCTCAAAGCCTTGCGTGCCGTGGGTGCAAAAAAAGCCGAAGAGCACAATGTTGCGCCTGAGCTTATGTTAAGAAAACGAGATATCGAAGCGTTGATTCGTTCAGGCGTTGAGACTGGTCGCTACGAGTTACCAGATAGCTTGAGCGGATGGCGTAAACCTTTGATTGGTCAGGCGCTGCTTGATCAGTTAGCAGAACTAAATGAGTCAAACTGATGTTAATTTGTTCAATCTATAAAAGTTCAAAAAAAGATGAGATGTATCTATACGTTGATAAGCGCGAAGGCTTAGAGCGCGTTCCGGATGCCCTCACCGAGATCTTTGGAACGCCTGTTCACTCTATGGATATGCCTCTAACGGCCGAGCGTAAATTGGCGCGCGCTGATACGGCTAAAGTCCTTGAAAGCATACGTGATCAAGGGTTTTACCTACAGATGCCTCCTCCCAAAGAGGACTACATGCTGGATATCCACATGGATCGTCCTGAGACAGGCGTTCGCTAATGTCAGAGGTGTTTTGGCGCAGTAAATCACTGGAGCAGATGAGTCACGATGAGTGGGAGTCGCTCTGTGATGGCTGTGCACTCTGTTGTCTTCACAAGCTAGAGGATGAAGATACCGAAGAGGTCTACTACACCACCGTCGTTTGTCACCTTCTAAATACCGACAACTGTCAGTGCACGGATTACCCTAATCGGTCAATACGCCAACCCAGTTGTGTCAAACTGCATCCCAAAGATGTGAAAGAGTCTCACTGGCTACCGCAAAGCTGTGCCTACCGCCTGATCTATGAGGGGCATGAACTCCCGCAATGGCATCCGTTGGTCAGCGGTAATCAGCGCAGTGTCATCGAAGCGAACGCCTCTGTCTTGAGCTACTACGAAGTCAAAGATAATGAAATCACAGAAGATGAATTCATCGATTACGTGATTGAGCCAGAGTAGGCTGCATTTAAAAGAAATCACTATGTCTCAATTTAAGTGTGCCAATCTATGGCAGATGAAACGGGGTATTCAAACTATTATTGAAGGGTTCAACCCTGCTTTGGATGCCTCTGTGAAAGCGCGATTGAAAGAGTTAGGGTTCCATCAAGGTGCACGCGTTTTATGCACACAAGCCCCTCGATTGGGCGCTCCTAAATTGTATAAAGTGGGTAACGCAGTCTACTCACTTGAAAAGACAATCGCAGAGTGTGTGATTGCACATCCGGTCACGTCTGAATAATGAAACAACTCTTACTTGTCGGGAGTCCCAACTCTGGAAAATCAATGCTGTTCAATCGTTTAACCGGTATGAATCAGCGAGTGGCGAACTTTCCTGGAATCACAGTCGATACCTCAACTGGCCCAGCGGTAGGCCGATCAGACCTATTGGTGGTTGATTTTCCTGGCGCTTACTCTTTAACCCCTCTGTCCGGTGAAGAGCAGGTTGCCGTTGATGCCTTTTACAAACTGTTGGACGTTCCTGTTGGTCACATAGAAGCCGTTGTTTGTGTTGTCGATGCGACCCGTATGGAGAAAGGTCTGGTATTTGCCTTGCAGGTCAGGGAAGCCTGTCGACGTGCGGGTCACCCCGTGATGATTGTGACCAATATGCATGATGTTCTAGAGCGTCATAATCAGAGCGTCGATGTTGAAGGATTATCGCAACGCTTGGATCTGCCTGTCATTCCTATCTCTGCAAAGAGCGGTGCGGGCGTCGATCAAATCATTACACGCTCAGGGCATGGGATAGAGGTTCCCAAGAGTGAGTTGAAAGAGGATCTGATTGCGTTTGACTCTTCTGCGTTTCGCAATCTAGCGGAATCGTTGGCAAATGAGTTTGGACCCCAAGGGGACTACCTGCTTCTGGTTCATAATCGAGTGGATCAATTCTTCCTCAGTACCCTGACGGGCGGTCTGAGTTTTCTGTTGATCATGTTTTTACTATTCCAAGCGATATTTAGTTGGGCCGCTCCTTTGATGGATGGCGTAGAGTCACTCATTGGACTCACGGCAGACTCTGTGTTGCCTCTGATACCAAGCGGTATGCTGCATGACTTTGTCAAAGATGCTCTGTTTGGCGGGTTGGGTGCTTTTTTGGTGTTTGTACCTCAGATTTTCATTCTGACATTGATCGTCGGTTTTATGGAGGACTCAGGGTACCTCGCTAGGGCTGCTGTCATCTGCCACAGACCGCTTCGCGCATTTGGTTTAACCGGTAAAAGTTTCGTGCCCATGTTATCGGGTGTCGCCTGTGCGATTCCAGGTATCTATGCGGCACGAACCATCGAATCCCCGAGGCGTCGCTGGTTAACCTACTTTGCCATTCCGCTTATGCCTTGTTCGGCTCGACTACCTGTCTATGGGCTTCTTATTGTCGCGTTTATTCCCAATGAGTCACTTCTAGGTGGTGCAGTAGGGTTGCAAGGTCTGGCCATGTTGGCGATCTATCTATTCGGAATCGTTATGGCCCTTTTGGTCGTGTCGTTGATCTCCAGAGTAAAGGTAGGTAAGGGGAGTGATCTCCCTTTTGTACTCGAGATGCCTCCCTATCGTCTACCGGGTGCAAAAACTTTAGGCCAGTTGGCGTGGTCCCGCAGTGGTGATTTTGTGAAACGTGCAGGTCCCGTGATCTTCTGGGTCAGTGTGGTGGTTTGGGTGTTAGGCTACTTCCCTAATCAGGGAGCTAATTTGGGTGAGTCCTGGTTGGGGGCTATTGGTAAATTCATAGCGCCTATCTTTGAACCCATCGGCCTTGATTGGAAGTACGGTGTTGCCATTATCGCGTCGTTCCTAGCGCGTGAGGTCTTTGTCGGCACACTGGGTACACTCTATGGTATTGAAGGTGCCGAGGAGGAGTTTACATCCTTGGCTCAACAGATTCAGGATTCGGGCATCTCTTTGGCTTCTGGGGTCGCTCTGTTTGTCTTCTTCGCCATTGCTGCGCAGTGCGTCTCAACACTTGCAACGTTGCGCAGGGAGAGCGGTAGCTGGTCGCTGCCGGCCGGTCTGTTCGTTGGTTATGGTGTTTTGGCTTACAGCTTGGCTTTGATGGCCTTTACTCTGATAGTTGGCGATTAGAGACTGGATTACTTCCTGGACAGTGAATGACTACATCATTTTGAATTAAAAGATTGGCGAACTGATCATCGGGGCAGTCATTCGTAAACAGTCTTGATATGTCTTTGATGTGTCCAAGTTTCACCATGGGTGTTCTACCAAATTTGGAGTTGTCGCTACAAAGCAGTACTTCAGAGGCATTGGCTATGATGGCTTGTGAAACTTTAACTTCCCTAAGGTCGTAATCAAGCAGGGTGCCATCCGGTTGAATGCCACTTATACCAATGATTGCATACTCCATCTGAAAGGTATTTATAAGATCTGTCGCGGGAGAGCCGACAATACCTCCATCACTGTTTCGAACTTCGCCGCCTGCAACAATGACTGTGAAGTCACTCTTTGAGGATAATGTAACAGCGACATTTAAATTGTTGGTCACTACGGTCAAATTTTGTTTGCTCAACAGCGCTTCTGCGACCGCTTCTGTTGTAGTACCGATATTTATAAAGAGGGATGCGCCATCGGGAATATAATCAGAAACCAGTTTTGCAATAGTTTGTTTAGCATCCGAATTCACACTCTTACGAGTTTTATAAGAGCTATTTGTTGTACTGTTCTCAACTGCACCAACGCCGCCATGATAACGTTTTACACGACCTTCCATTTCCAATTGAGTGACATCACGTCTTATAGTTTGGGGCGTCACTTTAAGTGATGAAGTGAGCTCATCTATAGTGACAAAATCGTTTTCAGCGATCTTATCCAATATGAATTCAAATCTATGATGTTGGCGCATCTAACATTCCACATTCGTCTGTTTTATTATCATAGTCATATATCGGGCTGATAGCTATTGGGCTTTTCTAACCACCTCCTGTTGCAAGGTAAGCATTAAGCTTTGCTTTGTGCTCCGTATCGATACTTAAGCCTAGCTTCGTTCTTCGCCATAAAATATCTTCAACAGTTTTTGCCCACTCGTTCTCCTGTAACCAGTTCACCTCTAATTCATAAAGGCTTGAGCCAAAATGCTGACCTAGATCTTCAATATTGGCTGCCTTACCAAGTATATTGAAAGTGTCTGTACCATAAGTTCTTAGCATTCGTTTTGCCCAACGGTTGTCAAGGAACGGGTATTTCGTCTGAATCTGATTAAGCAGTTTTATACTATCTGTCAGTTCATAGTCTCCCCCTGGTAATGGGACACCCGCTGTCCATGCTTTACCCATTTGGGGATGGAATTTTTCTATCTCTTTTAATGCAGACTCAGCTAGTTTTCGATAAGTTGTAATCTTTCCTCCAAACACATTGAGTGCCGCAGCTTTACCGTCAACCGCATCAACCTTAAGAACGTAGTCCCTAGTTGCCTCTGTGGCTGAGGAGGCATTGTCATCGTAAAGCGGGCGAACACCAGAGTAGGTCCAGACAACATCAAACTCTTTAACTGGTTGTTCAAAGTATTCTGATGCGGCTTTCAAAAGATAATCTTGTTCTTCCGGAGTGCAGTACGCTTTATCAGCAGGACCTTCATGATCCACGTCAGTCGTGCCAATCAATGTGAAGTCATCTTCATAGGGAATGGCAAAAATGATCCGGTTATCGCTCTGTTGGAAAATATAGGCGCGATCGTGATCATACAGTTTTTTAACAACGATATGACTTCCGCGAACTAGCCTCACACCATGTTTTGAGTTCAGGTGAAGGCTGTTATTAAGGACATCGGCTACCCAAGGTCCAGCACAGTTAATTACTGTTTTAGCCTGAACATGCATTTGTTCATTAGTGTTTGAATCTCTAACGGTGACTTGCCATAAGCCATCCACTCTTTTTGCGGACTCAACACGTGTCCTAGTGTGAATTTTGGCACCGCGCTCTTGTGCGTCTCTTGCATTAAGAACCACTAAGCGAGCGTCATCGACCCAGCAATCAGAGTACTCAAACCCTTTCTTTAATGATTTCTTAAGAGGAATACCGGTTTTGTCCTGTGCAAAATTCAGTGTTTTGGTGGCAGGTAAGATTTTTCTTCCCCCGAGATGGTCGTAGATGAAAAGTCCCACTCTTAATAGCCAGCTAGGACGTAGCCCTTTGTGGTGCGGCAGTACGAATCGAAGAGGCCAGCTGATATGCGGCATGGCTTGAAGCAAGCGCTCACGTTCGATAAGCGCTTCGCGAACGAGTCTGAACTCGTAATACTCTAGGTAACGCAATCCGCCGTGAAATAACTTGGTTGAACCTGATGAGGTTGCTTGAGCAAGATCACCCATCTCGAATAGAGAAACACTTAATCCTCTACCAGCAGCATCACGTGCTATGCCACAACCGTTTATGCCACCACCTATAATAACCAGGTCTTTTACATCATTATGTTGGAATCTGTTCATTTGTGTTGTTTTTCTTCATTCGTTTATATTCGTATTAACTGAAAGCTACCAAAAAGAAAATTTAAGTCAATAAAAATTTTCTCTTGACTTCCTTTGCTTTCGTTTGCGAATATCGACTTTAACGAATGATTTCTAGATCACTTCGTTGATAAAAATAATGAAGATGGAGAAAGACCATGAAGAAAAAGCTAGCCTTGGCTGTCGCGTTTGCTTCGGCAACAATCACAAGCGCTGCTTATGCAGACATCAACGCTGCTAAGAAGTGGGTTGATAGTGAGTTTCAACCCTCCGCACTCACTAAAGAGCAACAAATCGAAGAGATGCAGTGGTTTATTAATGCTGCGAAACCATTCGCAGGAATGGAAATCAATGTGCTCTCAGAAACTATCCCTACACATACTTACGAGTCTACGGTTCTCGCAAAAGCCTTTGAAGAGATTACGGGTATTAAGGTAAATCACCAATTGCTGGGTGAAGGGGAGGTTGTTCAGGCCGTTCAAACTCAAATGCAGACTAAGCGCAATCTCTACGATGCCTATGTGAACGACTCAGATTTAATTGGTACTCACTCCCGTCTTCAGTTGGCTCATAGCTTGACTGATTTCATGAACGGTCCCGCTAAAGACATCACTAACCCTAATCTTGATCTAGACGATTTTATGGGGCTTGAGTTTACGACTGGTGCAGATGGCGAAGTATATCAACTGCCAAGTCAGCAGTTTGTTAACCTTTACTGGTTCCGTAAAGACTGGTTTGATCGCGAAGATCTCCAAAAACAGTTCAAAGATATCTATGGCTATGATCTAGGTGTGCCCGTTAACTGGTCCGCTTATGAGGACATTGCTGAGTTCTTCTCCGTTCACGTCAAAGAGATTGATGGAACTCCAATCTACGGTCACATGGATTACGGTAAACGTGCACCTGACCTTGGTTGGCGTATGACGGATGCTTGGTTATCCATGGCGGGTGCCGGTTCTGCTGGTCAACCAAACGGACGTCCTATTGATGAATGGGGTATCCGTATGGAAGAGGGTAGTTGTAATCCAGCAGGCGCTAGTGTTTCTCGTGGTGGTGCTGCAAACGGTCCTGCTGCAGTATACGCTATTCGTAAGTGGGATGAGTGGCTACGTAACTATGCTCCTCCTGGTGCCGCATCTTACGACTTCTATCAATCTCTTCCAGCTTTAAGCCAAGGCAATGTTGCTCAACAGATCTTCTGGTACAGCGCGTTTACGGCTGACATGGTTAAATCCCAAGCTGAGGGTAACAATACGGTTGATGCTGAAGGAACACCATTGTGGCGTATGGCTCCAAGCCCTCACGGCCCATACTGGCAAGAAGGTCAGAAGGTTGGTTACCAGGATGTTGGTTCTTGGACCATCCTAAAATCGACACCTGAAGATCGCGCCAAAGCGGCTTGGTTGTATGCTCAGTTTGTGACTTCAAAAACAGTTGATGTGAAAAAGTCGCACGTGGGTCTCACCTTCATTCGTGACTCCTCTATTAATCACGAATCCTTCACAGAGCGAGCTCCAAAACTGGGTGGTCTAGTTGAGTTCTACCGTTCACCAGATCGTAATATGTGGTCCCCAACCGGTGTCAACGTTCCTGACTATCCAAAGCTGGCTCAAATTTGGTGGCAACAGATTGGTGACGTGAACTCTGGCGCATTTACACCTCAAGAGGCTATGGATCGTCTAGCTGAAGAAATGGATATCACTATGGCTCGTATGGAACGTGCTGATAAAGGTGCAGGCGTTTACGGCGGTTGTGGTCCTCGTCTGAACGAAGAGAAAGATCCCTCTTACTGGTTGGGTCGTGAAGGTGGTCCTAAGGCTAAACTTGCAAATGAGAAGCCACAGGGTCAAACCGTTAATTATGATGAGCTTGTTAAAAGCTGGACTAACTAACGGTTAAAACGAGAGGGCTAATGGCCCTCTCGATTTCTTTCCCAGAGATATTTCCATGAAATTAGAATTAAAAGATGTTGCGAAGCGCGTCGGCGCCGAAATGCACATACACGAGACAAATCTTGTTCTTGAACCTGGTGAGTTTAACGTTTTATTGGGTGCGACTAACGCCGGTAAAACAACACTGATGAAACTGATGGCAGGATTGGATACGCCCACGAGTGGCTCGGTTTTGTTTGGCGGCGTAGATGTTACGAAAACACCACCGCAAAAGAGAAGCATCAGTTTTGTGCATCAGTTCTTCATTAACTATCCCCATTTAAGTGTACGAGATAACATTATTTCACCACTTAAATTATCAAAAATGTCTGATGCGGAGATTAATAAACGACTGGAATCCACAGTTGATTTGCTTCGGTTAGGACCAATGTTGGATCGAAAGCCACATGAGCTTTCAGGTGGCCAACAGCAGCGCTGTGCTTTAGCTAGGGCGCTGATTAAAGACTCTACAGCTGTCTTTCTTGATGAACCTCTTGCTAACTTAGATTACAAATTGCGTGAAGAGTTACGTGCAGAGTTGCCCGCTATTTTTGCGGATCGTGGTTCAATTGTTGTTTACGCCACATCCGAACCTGCTGAAGCCTTGATGTTAGGTGGTCATACCGCAGCTCTTAATGAAGGTCATATTGCTCAGTTTGGTGCAACTTCTGATGTTTACCGTACGCCAATCAACCAGACTGCAGCGGAAGTGTTCTCTGACCCTCCTTTAAATACAACCAGTGTCAAAAAGTTTGATGGTCGCATTCATGTGAATGAAACCTTGAGCTGGCCTGCAGAGGGTGTCGCTAAGAGTATGCAGGATGGCAACTATACATTGGCTGTTCGCCCTCATTTTGTCAGTCCGACTGGACATGGTGATAGTGCTGTTGAGTTAAGTGGGCGTATTCAGGTCACTGAATTATCAGGTTCAGAAAGTGTCGCTCATTTTTCAATGGGGAGTGGTACTTGGGTTTCACAAGCGAATGGACTGCACCCATTCAAGGTGGGAGAGCACCATCATTTTTATCTTGATAGCAGTAAATGCTTCTACTTTGATTCCCACGGACAAGCGGTTAGGTAGTAACAATGGCTAAAATAAAACTTGATAACATAAGACACTCCTACTACCCCAATCCATCGTCTGATGATGATTTTGCCTTGAAAAGGGTTCACTTTGATTGGGATGATGGCGGCGCTTACGCTCTATTGGGCCCCTCTGGTTGTGGTAAAACAACCTTGCTAAATATCATTTCGGGTCTTTTAGAGCCGAGTCATGGCAAGTTGCTTTTTGATGAAACTGAGGTCACAAGCCTCTCTCCATCAGAGCGAAATATAGCCCAAGTATTTCAGTTTCCAGTGATCTACGACACGATGACGGTTTACGATAACTTGGCTTTTCCGTTGAGAAATCGAGGGGTCGATGAAGCTAGGATCGATGTGAAAGTTAGAGAGATCTCATCAATGCTGGAGATCGATGATCTTTTACAAACAAAAGCGGCAGGGCTTTCCCCAGATAACAAGCAAAAAATCTCGCTAGGTCGAGGCTTGGTGCGAGAGGATGTTAACGTCATCATGTTTGATGAACCGTTAACTGTCATTGATCCACATCTGAAGTGGAAGCTTCGCTCTAAGCTGAAAGAACTGCACCAAAAAGTCAAAACAACAATGATCTATGTGACGCATGACCAGACAGAGGCGCTCACATTTGCTGATCAGGTAGTGGTAATGAACTTCGGTCAGGTGCTGCAGGTTGGTACGCCAGATGCGCTATTTGAACGACCTGAACATACGTTTGTCGGCCACTTTATCGGTTCACCAGGTATGAATGTCTTGCCTGTTGAAATTGTTGACGGTCAAGTATCACTGGGTGGCCATGTCGTTGAAGTAAGCAGTCCTCTTGTTGAGGCAGAGGGTAAGTCTTTAGAGATAGGCGTACGCCCCGAATTTGTGAGAATTTCCGAGCAAGGAATACCGGCAACAGTAGTCAATGTTATGGACGTTGGACGTCATAAAGTCCTACAAACAATAGTCGGGACACAAAAGGTCTTTGCCGTTTTGAATGAAGATCAACCTGTTCCTGAAGGGAGCACTTACCTTTCTTTTGATAAGCCACAAACTCGTCTTTATAAAGATGGATGGTTGGTAGATCTAACCTATGAGTACGAGGTTTTATAGCAATGAAAACCGAAAACCCTAGAGCATGGCTCCTCGTTTTACCTGTGATTTTGTTGGTGGCGTTTAACGCTCTTATACCACTGATGACAGTTGTGAATTACTCTGTTCAAGAGACGTTTGGTAATAATGTCTTTTTTTGGCAGGGTGTAGATTGGTTTGAGCAGGTTCTGCATTCAGAACGCTTTCATGATGCCTTGGGGAGACAGTTCCTGTTCACGGGCATAATTCTCGCAGTGGAAATTCCACTCGGTGTTGCAATTGCCTTGGCGATGCCTCGAAAGGGAATCTGGGTTCCTGTCTGCTTAATTTTAATGTCTCTGCCACTCCTCATTCCATGGAATGTTGTTGGTGCAATGTGGAACATCTTTACTCTCCCAGATATTGGCCTAATGGGCTACGGGTTAAACTGGCTTGGTATTGATTACAACATGACTCAGAGTCCTCTTGCTGCGTGGGTTACTCTGATCATTATGGATGTTTGGCATTGGACCTCGTTAGTTGTTTTGCTCTCTTATGCAGGTCTTGTCTCAATTCCAGATGCCTACTATCAAGCGGCTGAGATTGATGGTGCCTCTAAATGGTCTGTCTTTAGATACATTCAATTACCTAAGATGAAGCAGGTTTTAATGATTGCGATCCTTTTACGCTTTATGGATAGCTTCATGATCTATACAGAACCGTTCGTATTGACCGGTGGAGGTCCAGGTAATTCCACAACACTACTGTCTATCGATTTGGTTAAAGTGGCTCTTGGTCAGTTTGACCTAGGACCTGCTGCAGCCATGTCACTCATATACTTCGCGATCACTCTACTGGTGAGTTGGGTGTTCTACACAATAATGAACAAAGATGTGAAGGAATAAGGGGGCGATATGAAACTTAAAAGCTTAGCGCCAATTTTGTACATTATCTTTTTGATGCTTCCTATTTACTGGTTGCTTTCAATGAGTTTTAAAACAACTAACGAAATTTTGAGTGGCTTCTCTTTTTTTCCACAAGAGTGGACGCTTGAAAACTATGCTGTCATTTTTAATGACCCGACATGGTATTGGGGTTACATAAACTCCACTACCTATGTGTTAATCAATACGGTTATCTCTTTGTGTGTAGCCCTTCCGGCAGCATACGCATTCAGTCGCTACCGTTTTATGGGTGATAAGCATCTATTCTTTTGGTTGCTGACTAACCGAATGGCACCACCGGCAGTATTTGCCTTGCCATTCTTTCAGTTGTACTCGGCCGTTGGCTTATTTGATACTCATATTGCTGTGGCTTTAGCCCACTGTCTTTTCAACATCCCGCTTGCTGTATGGATATTGGAAGGATTCATGAAAAGCATCCCCAAAGAGTTAGATGAAACTGCTTATGTCGATGGCTACTCGTTCCCACGATTCTTTGTGACAATTTTTATGCCAAATATCAAAGCGGGTATTGGGGTGGCAGCTTTCTTTTGCTTCATGTTCTCTTGGGTCGAATTGTTGTTGGCAAAAACCTTAACCTCCATCGATGCTAAGCCGATCGCAGCAACAATGACCAAAACTGCATCGAGTGCTGGATATGAGCTTGGTCTGTTAGCAGCCGCTGGGTGTTTGACCATTATCCCAGGTGCGATTGTGGTCTATTTCGTTAGAAATCATATTGCGAAAGGTTTCGCTATGGGGAGGGTGTAATGTTTAGTTGGATGGCTTGGACGTTACCTACAGCTTTGGTATTCGTTTTTATTTTCTCATGCATTGGTATTCTGGCATTCCTAGAAGTTAAATATCCTGGAGGAGCGGAGCGAACGGGCGTATTTGGTATTACAACCACCCGAGGTGATCGTCTGTTTATCTCGATCTTGGGTACAGTGTTTATTATGCTTGGTTGGTTGGGATTGATGGGGACGCCTTTGTGGGGTGGTTTAACTCTATCAATTATTTGGGCTGTATTCGTTTTTAGGAAAGTCTAGTGGATAAATACGTTCTCTCTATCGACCAAGGGACCACCTCATCGCGAGCAATTTTATTTGATAAGGATCTTAAAATTGTCTCGTCTGGTCAGCAGGAATTTACTCAGTATTTCCCTAATTCAGGGTGGGTAGAACATGATCCTGAAGAGATATGGTCCACGACTGCCGGTGTTTGTCGTCAAGCCATTGAGATGGGTGGTATAGATAGCTCCAATATAAAAGCTATAGGCATAACCAATCAGCGCGAAACGGTCGTTGTTTGGAATAAACATACTGGAAAGGCTGTCTATAACGCGATTGTCTGGCAAGACCGACGTACGGGTGAGTTTTGTAACGAGTTGAAGTCTAAAGGTTACGAACAAACCTTTATCGATAAAACCGGTCTATTACTTGACCCCTATTTTTCTGGCACAAAACTCGCTTGGATATTAGATAATGTCGAAGGTGCTCGCACCTCGGCGGAGTCCGGTGATTTGTTGTTTGGCACGGTAGATTGTTACCTTATTTGGCGCCTTACAGGTGGGGCTGTTCATGCAACTGACGCTACTAATGCGTCCAGAACATTAATCTATAACATTCATGATGGTTGCTGGGATGAGGAGCTTCTGTCTTTACTTGATATACCAGCATGCATGCTACCTGAGGTTAAAAACTGTGCGGATGACTTTGGCAAAACACGTGAAGATCTGTTCGGTGGAAATGCTATTCCGATCTGTGGTGTTGCAGGGGATCAGCAAGCCGCTACGATAGGTCAGGCTTGTTTTAGACCAGGTATGCTCAAGTCCACATACGGAACAGGCTGTTTTGCTCTTCTAAATACTGGGGAGCAATGTGTGAAGTCTGAGCATCGCCTTCTTAGTACTATTGCCTATCAGCTGAATGGGAAGCCAACCTACGCACTAGAGGGTTCTATTTTCATTGCGGGTGCTGTCGTTCAATGGTTGCGCGATGGTTTGAAGATTATTCGTGATGCAAAAGATACCGAAGCATTAGCGAGTGAGGCCAAACCAGAGAATCGTGTCTATTTAGTCCCAGCATTTACAGGCCTTGGCGCTCCTTATTGGGATACAGAGTGTCGAGGTGCCATTTTTGGTTTGACTCGCGACACTGGATTTGCTGATTTGGCCAGAGCTGCGCTTCGATCCGTTGCATACCAGACTCGCGATCTGTCTGACGCTATGCGATCAGATTGGATTAACTCTGGCGGTACCAATGTTGAATCTGTTCTTCGGATCGATGGCGGTATGGTCGCTAACGATTGGATGGCTCAATCTCTTTCGGATATTTTGCAAGCTCCTGTTGATCGCCCGGAAATTATTGAAACAACAGCATTGGGTGCTGCTTGGCTAGCGGGTATGCATGTTGGTTTTTATCCAGACCAAGAGGGTTTTGCAAAAACTTGGGCACTGAATCATCATTTTGAACCGCTTATGACCGTTGAGGATGCCAACGAGCGTTACGCTGGTTGGCGTGACTCGGTTGCAAGACTTCTCATCAACCCTAATAACCTCTGATGTACCATTAAAGACACAATTTTCTCCAATCCAATTAGTCTTGCCGGCGTACCTAACGCCGGTTTTTTATGGAACTTCAGACCCTTTTGCCGCTGTCATGAGTTCAAACCAGGTCTCTCGATCAAGCTCAACATGATTGACCTGATTAAGTGCCTCTATTCGATCTAGATTGTTTGTGCCAACAACAGGAAGAATATTGGCTGGGTGCATTCTTAACCATGCCAGTGCGATATGTTCACGCTGGCACTGTTGGCTCTGCTCAATTCTACTAAGTAGGCTCTCAAGCTCTGAATTAAGTGGTTGGTTAAACAGCTGGCCACCAGCCAGTGGGGACCAGGCCATTGGTAGCAGCTGATCGAGTTGCATCGCTTCCAGCGTTCCATCCCAGAGTGAACTCTGTTCAAAGAGATTGATTTCGATTTGATTGGTGATCAGTCGATTCGTCATTTTCGACTGGAGTAGTTTCCATTGCCAAACTGAAAAGTTAGAGACACCTACGGATCTGACTAACCCCTCTTTAATGAGTTCATCCAATGCTGAGCCGGTCTCTTCGGCATCCATTAAAGGATCAGGTCTGTGTATTAAAAGGGTGTCTAAATGGTCTGTATGTAAGTGTATTAGACTCTGTTTAACCTGCTGGAAAATGTAGTCTCGCGAGGTGTCGTAGTATTTTACCCGTCGTTCTGGGTATTTATCTGAGATCAGTGCTATATCACATTTGCTAATCAACTCCATCTGACGTCTCAGGGATGGATCGGCTTGCAGCGCTTCACCAAAGAGCTGCTCACACTGATAATCACCATAGATATCGGCGTGATCAAAGGTGGTGATGCCCTGATCCAAACAGGCGTGGATTTTGGCTGCAGTGTTTGATGTCGAGGGGTTAGATTCAGCCAGGCGCCAAACGCCATAAGCGAGTTCGCTGAATGTTAAATCTGTTTGAAGAGTTTGAATGCGTCTCACTCTGAAGTCCTATTACTGAATTTTTATCAGTCTAATCAGAGTGAAAGGGTGTATCAATAGGGGCTAATAAGCCCTGTAGATTGTTAACTACAGGGCTTATCGGTTTAGGGAAGAATTACTTTGTCAATGACATGAATCACCCCGTTTGAGGCCTTAATATCTGCAGAGACGACTTTAGCGCCATCGATTGTGACACCATTCCAGCCCTGAACCATCGCTTTACTACCGTTGAGCATTTCCACGTTCAGTTTTTTACCATTTACATCACTCGCCATGACCTCGCCACTCATGACATGGTAGGTAAGAATGTTAACCAACTGATCCTTGTTTTCAGGTTTTAAAAGAGTCTCCACGGTTCCTTGAGGTAGTGCTGCAAAGGCATCATCGGTTGGTGCAAAGACGGTCAAGGGTCCATCGCCCTTTAATGCGTCAACTAAGCCTGCTGCTTTGACAGCGGCCACAAGTGTGTTGAACGAACCTGCTTCGACAGCGACATCGACGATGTCAGCCTTCATGTGCCCACCGGCATGAACTTGAGTTGCGAATGTGGTTGCTAAAGCTGCGGCTAGAAAAAATCTACGTTTCATTGTTTTTCTCCAAATTAATCATCAAGTGTGTGCGCACATGAGCTGTTACGGAGCGTTATTTCTGTTTAGATTGCCGACAAATGCAGTTAATTTCGTCGATTTAGTTTGCTTTTGCGTACAACTATGACAGTTGTGTCATGGTAAATTTTAATTGATTAATGCGAGTTGATAGATTTTTGCAAAGCAGTATTATCGGCCAAAAAAAAGAGCGCCGAAGCGCTCTTTTTCAGTGTGTCGGTAATCTCAAGATTACTGACCCATCTGCTGTTTGATAAGGTCACCGATAGTCGTTGGACCAGCAGTTTCAACTTCAGCGTTCTGTACGGCTTTAAGAGCAGCTTTCTCTTCAGCTTGATCTTTCGCACGGATAGAGAAGGTGATAACGCGGTTGCGACGATCAACACCTACAATCTTACCTTCAACGCTGTCGCCAACGTTTAGAGCAGTTGTAGCGTCTTCGATGCGCTCTGCAGCGATGTCAGATGCTTTAAGAACAGCTTCGATACCTTCAGCAAGTTCAACAGAAGCAGCGCGTGGCTCAACTGCTGTAACAGTACCGGTAACGATTGCGCCTTTCTCGTGGCCCGCTAGGAACTCAGAGAATGGATCGCTTTCTAGCTGTTTAACGCCAAGAGAGATACGCTCTTTCTCTGCGTCAATAGACAGGATAACTGCTTCAACTTCGTCGCCTTTCTTGTAGTCGCGAAGTGCAGCTTCAGCATCAGCTTCCCAAGTGATGTCTGACATGTGTACTAGGCCGTCTAGATCGTTGTCTAGACCAACGAAGATACCGAAGTCAGTGATCGTCTTGATTGTGCCAGATACTTTATCGCCTGCAGCGTACTGCTCAGAGAATGCAGCCCATGGGTTAGTAGTACACTGTTTGATACCCAATGAGATACGACGACGCTCTTCATCAACGTCTAGAACCATAACTTCTACAGCATCACCAACCTGAACGATTTTAGATGGGTGGATGTTTTTGTTAGTCCAAGACATTTCAGAAACGTGTACTAGACCTTCTACACCATCTTCTAGAGATGCGAAACAGCCGTAATCAGTTAGGTTTGTAACCTTACCTGATACACGAGTACCTGCTGGGTAACGGTTCTTGATCGCTTCCCATGGATCTTCAGATAGCTGCTTAAGACCTAGAGAGATACGACCGCTCTCTTTGTCGAATTTGATGATCTTAACGTCGATCTCATCACCTGGAGTTAGCATTTCGCTTGGGTGAGAGATACGTTTCCACGCCATGTCAGTGATGTGTAGAAGACCGTCAACGCCGCCAAGGTCGATGAACGCACCGTAGTTAGTAAGGTTTTTAACGTAACCTTTAACTGCTTGGCCTTCTTCAAGATCAGCAAGGATCTCATCGCGCTGTGCGCTGTTAGCTTCTTGAAGAACTGCGCGGCGAGAAACAACAACGTTGTTACGCTTCTGATCAAGTTTGATCAGTTTGAATTCAAGTTCTTTGCCTTCTAGGTGATCAACGTCACGTACTGGGCGAACGTCTACCAATGAACCTGGTAGGAAGCCCTGGATGTTGTTGACGTTTACAGTGAAACCACCTTTAACTTTGCCAGAGATGTAACCTTTTACGATCTCTTCCGCTTCAAACTTAGTCTGAAGAACTTCCCATGCTTCTGCACGTTTCGCTTTCTCGCGAGAAAGTTTAGTTTCACCGAAACCGTCTTCTACAGCTTCTAGTGCAACTTTAACGTCGTCACCAATGTTGATTTCAAGTTCATTCGCATCGTTAAGGAACTGAGAGCGTGGAATAACCGCTTCAGACTTAAGACCAGCGTTAACAGTTACCCAATCAGCATCGATATCAACAACAGTACCAGTTACTAGGGTACCTGGAGTCATCGCAAGTTCTTGGAGGGATTCTTCAAACAGTTCAGCAAAGCTTTCGCTCATGAAAGTGTCCTATTTTGGGTGCCAGAGGGTGGCACACTAGCCTATGACATCAGCTCCATAGGGTCGGTTCATCGTCATCTCCGATCGCTTGCTTGGCTGATGGATGCAAGGGTGCGGAGTTATAAAGAGGGCGAAATTATACAGAAGTGTGAGGGGCGTGCAAAGCGGAATTGTTGTTTTTTTGACCAGTCTCAGCCAGCTAGCCGAGACTGATCCTCTTCAAAGAACATCTCGATCATATCGATACTCAGCTCGCTCGCTTCACGAAGCACTGCTTCACTGTCAGGATCTTTGATCTCTTCACCCGCTGTGACTTCAGTCAGGAGTTCATCAAGCGATTTAACGGGTTGTTCTCCTTTAGCCATGCGACGTTGATTCTCTAGATCAAGTTGATCTTGCTCCATTTGATCTCGCTGAGCTTTTAACCGCTCTTCATTGAGTGGTAACCACTGCATCGATTTTTGTTCGTTGATCAATGCGATTGTATCGCGCATGTGTTGGAAGTCTGGATCGTTTTGCGTTCTTTGACTGTGGCGGTTTTGCAGTTCAGGTACCCAACGATCAAGCGAAGAGTAGCTGCCATAGCGAACAGGTCTGACTTTATCCCAAGGTAGGGCAAAGTCGAGGGCGCTTTCACCAATTTCGGTTTGATCAAACATCGATGGAAACTCAATGTCTGGAGCTACGCCTTGGTGCTGAGTACTTTCACCAGAGATGCGGTAGAACTTAGCAGTTGTGAACTTCAACTGACCGTGGCGCAGAGCTTGCAGCGTTTGCACAGTCCCTTTCCCGAACGTCCGACTACCAACAACTAAACCTCGGCGGTAGTCCTGTATCGCACCGGCAAAGATCTCTGAAGCGGACGCACTTAGGCGATCGATCACAACGGTTAACGGCCCGGTCCATGTGGTCTCCGGATTGTAGTCACCTAGAACATCGACTCGACCTTCGAGATCACGAATCTGAACAGTAGGACCGCGGCTTATAAATAGCCCAACCAACTCGTTTGCTTCGCGCAGTGAGCCACCACCATTTTCACGCAGGTCAACAACCAGTGCATCAACTCCTTGATTCTTCAGGTCCTCGATAAGAACTGCGACATCACGTGTGGTGCTTCGGTAATCTTTTTCCCCTTTTCTAAGGGCAGCAAAATCGATATAGAAAGTTGGAATATCGATGATGCCGACTTTATAGATGGCGCCATCGCGTTCAACCTCCATGACTCTAGATTTAGCAGCTTGCTCTTCTAGCTTCACACGCTGACGTTCTAGTTTAACGATCTTTCGTGTGCTTTTATCGGCCGATGTGGAAGGAATAATTTCTAAACGCACGACGGATCCTTTAGGACCGCGGATCCTATCAACAACATCATCTAGACGCATGCCGACCACATCCTCAATTTCACCGTCGTTATCTTGTCCGACGCCCACAATCAAATCGGCCGGTTTAAGTTGGCCACTTTTATCAGCCGGTCCTGCCGGTACTAGGCTGACAATTTTCGTGAACTCATCCTCGCTTTGGAGCACCGCGCCGATCCCTTCAAGTGATAGGCTCATGTTGATCTCGAAGTTCTCAGATGTTGCTGGTGAGAAGTAGGCCGTATGAGGATCGTAAAGACGCGCTAACACATTGGCAAACGATTGAAAGATATCTTCATTGTTAGTCTGCAAAGCACGATTTAGTTGTGATTCGTAACGTTTGATCAACGTCTCTTTGGCTTCTTCGACACTCTTATCAGAAAGTTTTAGATTTAAAACAGCACTTTTAAGGCGCAACGCCCAGTACTGATCTTGTTCGCCCTTAGATTGAAACCAAGGCTTCTCTTCGCGACTGATCGGAAGTCTGTCGTCGAGAGTGAAATCAAATGTATGATCCGATTTGAGACGATCGATCAGCTGCTCAGTACGCTCTTGGAATCGCGTTAAAAAAAGCTCATAGGCAGCATATGCGAAGGTTAGATTTCCAGAGCGCATATCATCGTCTAGGGCACGCTTATGGTGAGCTAGCGAGTCGATATCACTCTGCAGTAGATAACTTCTGGTTGGATCGATAGCGTCAAAGTAGTTATTAAAGAGTGTTTCTGACAGTTCATCGTCGACGGCCTGTTCACGGTAGTGGTGAGATTCCAACCCCGCGACAAGCGACTGAATGGCATTCGAGTGGACGGCCTCAGGCTTAAGGGAGGCCTGTACACCTGTCGCTATCGTTAATGATAAAACCAAAAAGAGCTGTAACGCTCGCATGCCAACACTCCAAAACCGCAGTAAAAATAGAAAATCTGATAAAGAGCAGTTTAGGCCAGCTCTCCTCATGATGTAAAATAACTTTCTTTTACTACGCGGGAGTCGTTGCGGTGGTTTTGCGAATTGCGGGTTTAGCGATTGTTTCTTTCATTTTGGTTGCTTGTGACAGCGGATCTAACCGTGATGAAATCGAGGATAAAGAGGCTTTTCGAAAAGAGTTGATTGATAAAGCACTGAACGATGATACTCGCAAGGCGGGCGAGGCGTTTCTTGCTGAAAATAGTCAGAAGTCAGGTGTGATTGTTCGTAAGTCTGGACTTCAGTACCGCGTCATTGTTGAAGGTCAGGGTAAGCAGCCAGAGTATGACAGTGTTGTGCTGGTTGAATACGAAGGTCGACGTGTCGATGGCGGTGTCTTCGATAAGACCGAAGCCGGAAAGCCGATCAAATTCCCGCTCAATCAGGTGATTAAGGGTTGGCGAGAAGGCTTGGGGTTAATGAAAGAGGGTGCGCAATATGAGCTCTACATTCCTGCTGATTTGGCCTACGGCGCGCGTAGTCCCAGTCGTGAAATTCCACCCAATTCAGCTTTGATATTTGATGTTAGGTTAATAGAAGTACTTGAGAAGGGTGCGGAGAAAGAGTGATGGAACAAGAGCGTTTTAACCAAGATCTACTGACCTTTTTAGCGGATAGTCCGACTCCCTTTCATGCCACTCAACAGATGGCTGAGCGATTAAGTCAGGCAGGTTTTATCGAACTGTTTGAAAGTGAAGCGTGGAATCCAGTCGCTGGCGAGAGTTACTTCATTCGTCGTAATGGCTCGTCGATCATTGCTTGGCGTCATGCCGCAAACATGGATGCAGGTTTTCGAATGGTGGGTGCTCATACCGACTCACCCTGTCTTCGAGTTAAACCGACACCAGAACTGTACAGACAAAACTACCTTCAACTCGGCGTTGAAGTCTATGGTGGCGCTCTATTAAATCCTTGGTTTGATCGAGACTTGTCGCTAGCGGGACGAGTGACTTTCCGTCAAGCTGACGGTTCTCTAGACACTGCTCTGATTGACTTCAAAGAGGCTATCGCGACGATCCCAAGCCTCGCTATTCACTTAGACCGTGAGGCCAACAAAGATCGCACGGTTAACCCGCAATTGCACCTGCCCGTGCTATTAGGGCAAGCAGAACAGAAGCAGGATTTCAGAGCGCTGCTCAAATCTAAGCTGCTGGAGCAGGGTGTGACTGAGGTTGTGGATGTCCTAGATTACGAGCTCTCTTTCTACGACGTTCAAGCGCCTGCAATGGTGGGATTGAACAGAGAGTTTATCGCTTCGGCCCGTCTGGATAACCTGTTGAGCTGTTTCATTGGTTTACAGTCTCTTATTAACAGTGATGGTCAACAGGCTGCAGTACTGGTCTGTACGGATCATGAAGAGGTTGGCAGTGCGAGTGCCTGTGGTGCTCAGGGCCCGATGTTGGCTCAGTGGCTAGAGCGTCTCTTGCCGAACAACGAAGAGCGCAACCGTGTGATCAGCCGTTCTATGATGATCTCAGCTGATAACGCCCACGGCGTGCACCCCAATTACGCCGATAAACACGATCAGAATCATGGCCCACTGATTAACGCGGGACCTGTTATCAAAATTAATGCTAATCAGCGCTACGCCACCAATAGTGAAACCAGTGCAACGTTCCGTGCCATTGCACAAGATGTCAATGTGCCTGTGCAGAGCTTTGTAGTTCGTACAGACATGGGGTGCGGCAGCACTATTGGTCCAATTACGGCATCAGAGGTTGGTATCCGCACAGTGGATATCGGTTGCCCACAATTTGGTATGCACTCAATTCGTGAGCTGTGCGGCAGTAATGATGCGCACTCTCTCTACCTGATTCTGCAACACTATTACGATAAAGCCAGAGTTTAAGAGGGTTAAGACGTGTTACAAACGGTTCAAGAGCTTAATGATTTTCTAACCAACCACTTTCCGCAAGGTGAAGGCTTTGGTGCCGTTGAAGAGGCGGGTGATGGTTGGGTATTGATGCGTTTAACGGTTGAAGATAGCCATTTGCGTCCCGGTGGTACGGTCTCAGGGCCCACTATGATGGGGATGGCGGATGTGGCTATCTGGTCCGCGTTGCAAACCAAGATTGGTCCTTCGCCGATGACGGTGACTGGTAACCTAAATATCAATTTCTTAAGTAAGCCCAAGCCCGTTGATATGTTGGCACGTGCGCGGGTACTTCGTGTTGGTCGCAGAAACGGGGTCGGTGAGTGTTACATCTACTCAGGTGATGAAGATTCGATGGTGGCTCACGTAACGGCAACCTATTCAATACCGGCTAAGTAAGGCCCAAGTAATATTTGCGACAAGGAATAGTCGATCATGGAAATTAAAGTTAACTATCTCGATAACTTGCGCCTAGAGGCAAAGTTCGATGACTTCACCGTGATCGCTGATCAGCCGGTACGCTACAAAGGGGACGGATCCGCCCCCGGTCCGTTCGACTATTTTTTGGCCTCATCAGCCTTATGTGCTGCCTATTTTGTAAAGGTTTACTGCGAAGCGCGGGGGATCTCTACCGATAATATCCGTCTTGCTCAGAACAACATTGTCGATCCCGAGAACCGCTATAAACAGATCTTTAAGATCAGTGTAGAGCTGCCAGAGGATCTTAGTGACAAAGACCGAACGGGTATTCTGCGTTCTATTGAGCGTTGTACCGTGAAAAAAGTGGTGCAAGAGGGGCCTGAGTTTCAGATAGAGGTGGTTGAAAGCCTTGATGAAGATGCACAAGCTCTATTGGCGGTCGCCACAGACAGTGAAACCTTCATCGAGGGTAAAGACGCTCCACTTGAACAGACCATCGCGAAGATGACGCAGATTCTGGCAGACTTGGGTATGAAAATTGAGGTTGCCTCTTGGCGAAATATCGTTCCCAATGTTTGGTCACTGCACATTCGTGATGCGGCTTCCCCTATGTGTTTTACCAATGGTAAAGGTGCCACGAAAGAGGCTGCACTGGCGTCGGCTTTAGGCGAGTTTTTAGAGCGTCTCTCCTGCAACTTTTTCTACAACGATCAATACTTTGGCCAAGAGCTGGCCGAAGCAGAGTTTGTTCATCGCCCAGACGAGCGTTGGTTTGAGCTGACTGAAGAGGATGAGATTCCAGAGGGGTTGCTAGACGACTATACACTGGAGATCTACGACCCTGATCAGGACCTGAGTGGCTCAAATTTAATCGACACGAACTCTGGAAATGAGGAGCGAGGTATCTGCGCTCTGCCATTCCAGCGTCGCTCCGATGGTGAAACCATCTACTTCCCCTCTAACCTGATCGAGAACCTCTTTTTAAGTAACGGTATGAGTGCCGGCAACACCCTTGAAGAGGCTCAGGTGCAGTGTCTCTCTGAGATCTTTGAACGTGCCGTTAAACGTCAGATCCTTGAGCAGGAGATTGCACTTCCGGATGTTCCTCTTAAGGTTCTTGAACGCTGGCCAGGCATCGTTGAGGGAATTCAAGCACTTGAAGAGCAAGGCTTCCCGGTATTGGTCAAGGATGCCTCTTTGGGCGGTCAGTTCCCAGTCGCTTGCGTCACTCTAATGAACCCTAAAACGGGTGGGGTATTTGCTTCGTTCGGTGCCCACCCCAGCCAGCATGTCGCGATTGAAAGAAGTCTGACAGAATTGCTGCAAGGCCGTAGCTTTGAGGGCTTAAACGACCTGCCACCACCGACCTTTAATTCACACGAGCTGACAGAACCTAATAACTTTGTTGAGCACTTTATCGACTCAAGTGGTGTTGTGAGCTGGCGCTTCTTTAGTGACGCGTTTGATTACGATTTTGTGGATTGGGATTTCTCGGGTTCCAATACAGAGGAGGCTGAAACCCTGTTTGGTATTCTGGAATCGATGGGCAAAGAGTCCTATCAAGCGGTCTATGATGATCTGGGTGTACCAGCGGTTAGAATATTGGTCCCTGACTATTCAGAGGTATACCCCGTTGAAGATCTGATTTGGGATAACACCAATAAATCACTGGAGTTTCGCGAGGCGATTCTCTGTCTGCATGAGCTGTGTGATGAGGATTTAGCAGAGTTGCTGGTTCGTTTAGAGGAGAGCGAGCTGGATAACTACACCGATATCCGCACATTGATCGGCATTGAGTTTGACGAGAATAGCGTCTGGGGACAGCTCACCATACTTGAGCTGAAACTGATGATTCACTTGGCCTTGGGTCAGTTACCTCAGGCTAAAGAGTTGGTCGAGGCCTTTTTACAGTACAACGATAACACCCTAGACCGAGTATTGTTCTACCGTGCAATGGATGCTGTCATTGAGGTGGAGTTAAATTCAGAAATGGCTCTTGAGCACTACCTCAACAACTTTACTCGAATGTTCGGTAAAGAGAGAGTCGAGGCTGTGGTTGGGTCTGTGAATGGATCGATTCGTTTTTATGGACTTGAGTCAGTGGGTATGGAACTTACCGGTTTAGAACGCCATCAACGCCTGATTCAGAGTTATCAGAAATTGCATCAATGGCGTGCCTCTAAATAGTTAGTGCTCTTAGTTACTAAGAGCATTAACTTGTTCATAGGTCTGATCAACCGAATACTTGCCTTTAGCATCCTTCGTTACACGACCCATAGCTACAAAAGGGTCGTGGACAAAGAGTAATCGTCCGCCCCGACTCTCTAACCCTTCAAGTAACTGGCGTTTCTCATCAATCAGCTGCTCAGGGAAACGGTCGTAGCCCATGGTGATGGGAAGGTGAACCCAAGCGCTACCAGGGATTAAATCCCCAGGGTAGACGACAGGTCCCTCTGGCATCTCGATCTCTGGCAATATTTGCCCAGGTGTATGGCCCGAACTCTCATGCAGTCTCCATCCATCTCCCAGAGTAGATGACTGTTGGCCTTCAGGAATGATCTCTAATCGACCTGACTCTTCGAGCAGTTTGATCAGCAAAGGAATGTATGAGGCGCGGTCACGAGCGTGAGGGTCTTTTGCACGCTGCCACTGGACTTCACCGACTAGGTATTTCGCATTCGGAAAGAGCAGGTAAGGGTCTTCACCCTCTTGCCACTCTGACAGTAACCCACCGGCATGATCAAAATGGAGGTGGGTGAGCAGAACGATGTCAATCTCGTCGTCAGAAACACCTGCAGTCCTAAGGTTGTTAATAAGACAGTGCTCTTGTTCCTGAATACCGTAGCGATCTTTCATCTCGGGACTGAAAAATGCACCGACGCCAGTCTCGACTAAAATGTTACGTTTGGGATTGCTCTCTTGAACCAGCATTGCACGGCAAGCCAATGGAATGCGGTTGAGATCATCAGGCTCTATCCAGCGCTGCCATAGCGCGCGAGGTGCATTCCCAAACATGGAACCACCATCTAACTTCTGAGTATTGCCTTCTATAGAAGTAATGCTACGCATGATTAAGCAAACTCTTCGGTGTCGATTTCAGCCTGTTGGCCGGCACTGTAGCGCTCGCCCGCAATGCTGTCCCGGTTAATGAGCTGCTCCAGATCAGTCACAATGTCGCTACTTAATGTGACATCAGCTGCACCTAAATTGTCACGCATATGGTCAACAAAGCGGGTGCCTGGGATTGAAACAATCGAAGGGTCCTTCGCACGAATCCAAGCCAAGGCCAGTTGCGCCGGTGTACAGCCAGCACGCTCAGCAATAGCAACATACTCAGCGAGTAGCGCTTTGTTCTGCTCAAAATTCTCAGGGTAGAAACGAGGCATGGCTCGACGAATGTCTTTCTCAGCCAGTTCGTCTAAGCTGTCGATAGTAAGACTTAAAAAGCCACGAGCCAGTGGGCTGAAGGCAACGAACGTGACGTCTAGCTCACGACAGGCATCCAGAACAGCGATCTCTGGATTACGAGTCCACAATGAATACTCTGTTTGAATAGCAGCCACAGGACACTCTTTATGGGCGGCTCTTAATGTGTCAGCCGACATTTCAGAGAGACCGTAGCTCGCAATTTTACCCTCTTTGATCAGGTCGGCCATCGCGCCGGCGCTCTCTTCAATTGGAACGTTAAAGTCACGGCGGTGCAGGTAGTAGAGGTCGATATGATCTGTCTGTAGGCGTTTTAAACTGGCTTCACACTGTGCTTTGATGGTTTCAGGGCGGCCATCAAGCGCTTTACCTTTTTCAGGGTCGATGTAGAGAACACATTTCGACGCTAGAAAGATCTCATCTCGAACTGATTTGAGTGCTTCGCCAACCACTTTTTCATTCTTACCGCCTCCGTAGAGGGTTGCTGTATCAAAATGACGGTACCCCATATCAAAGGCTTCACGAAACCCTTTAATCGCTTCATCGTCCGATACAGGAGTGTTGTAGGCGTGTGACATGTTCATACAACCCAAACCGATTGGGTTATTGCGTAGCATCTCAAGTTTGCTCATGAAAAATCCTTAAAAATGAGTCAATTTGTTGAGAAGATTAACAAGTTAGTGCAGACGAGTGAACTCGAAAAGGGGAATTAGCTATTCGAAAAAAGAAAAGCATTAGGGTGCCAGCTAGACGTTGGCACCCCTAGGAGGCATTAGGCCGTTGCGGCGTTTAACGCGGCTTCGTAGTTTGGTTGTTGTGCAATCTCTTGAACCAGTTCTGAATGTAACACTTTGCCGTCTCGAATCACCACAATCGCTCTAGCGAGCAACCCGCGCATACCCGAATCGATGATTTCGACGCCAAAGCTTTTACCAAACTCTGGATTGCGGAAGCTTGATGCATTGCTGACACGCTCCAGCCCCTCGGCACCACAAAAACGAGCTTGTGCAAAAGGTAGATCAGCCGAAACATTGATCACTTCTACCCTTTCATGACTTGCCAGCTGTTCGTTGAACGTGCGGACTGAGGTGGCACAGGTTGGGGTGTCGATGCTAGGGAAGATATTCAAAACGACCGTTCTGCCTGCAAGGTCAGATAGAGAAAATTCGGAAAGGTCGGCAGCCGTCAGTGTGAAATCTGGACAGTCGCTCCCTGCAGCAGGAACATCCCCATATGTGTGTAAAACATCACCGCGTCGCGTAATTTGAACCATATTGAAGCCTCGCAATAAAAGGTTATTAGTTTGTAGTAGTCTCCTTACGTGCAAGGCCTGGGGTTAGATCCTCAGCTTAAATGCCTTGGTCAGAGGTGCCGATTGCGTTTTTAATTTTCTTATCGGTTTTGTACTGGCTAAGCGCGTAGACAGACCAGATCGCAGCCGGTATCCAGCCAATCAACGTCAGCTGAAGTATCAGGCAGAAAATGCCAGCAATTGGGCGACCAATGGTAAAAAATTGTAGCCAAGGTAGTAGTAGGGCAAGTAACAGTCTCATGATTTTTCCTCTGTGTGATTGGATAACTTTAATGTAGAACAAAGATTGAAAAATGCTCGAAAAAAAAACCGGCTATTGCCGGTTTTTTTTAATAGTTAAACGATTAGATGCGTTCAAATACTACCGCGATGCCTTGACCGCCACCGATACACATCGTCACTAGCGCGTATTTACCACCAACACGCTGCAGCTCGTGAATCGCTTTTGTCGCGATGAACGCACCCGAACAGCCTACAGGGTGACCCAATGCGATAGCGCCACCGTTCGGGTTGGTTTTATCAGCAGGAAGGCCAAGACCTTTAGAGACAGCAATCGCTTGCGCAGCAAAGGCTTCGTTGGATTCGATCACATCCATATCATCAATCGTTAGACCGGCTTTCTCTAGTGCGGCTTTTGATGATGGGATAGGGCCTTCACCCATGATGTGGTTAGGGACACCAGCCACCGCGTAAGAGACGATTTTGGCAATCGGTGTTTCACCGTTCGCTTTAGCCGTTTCAGCATCGGCAAGTACAAGGAAGGCAGCGCCGTCGTTAATCCCAGATGCGTTGCCTGCTGTAACGGTACCGTCTTTCTTGAATGCTGGGCGCATACCGCTCAGTTTCTCGGCTGTTGTACCTGGTTTAGGGTGTTCGTCCGTATCAAATACGGTTTCACCTTTGCGAGATTTCAACGTGATTGGAACGATCTGATCTTTGAATCGACCCTCATTGATTGCGACTTCAGCACGACGTTGCGACTCTGCAGCAAACGCGTCTTGCTCTTCACGAGAGATGTCCCATTTTTCAGCCAAGTTTTCTGCTGTAATGCCCATGTGGCCTGCGCCAAATGGATCGGTTAGCACGGAGACCATCGCGTCGATCATACCCGTATCGCCCATGCGAGCACCGGTACGCATAGCTGGCGCCATGTAGGTACCACGTGACATCACCTCAACGCCACCGCCAACAGCGTAGTCACACTGACCTAGTTCAATCTGTTGCGCACTAGACACGACAGCCTGCAGGCCTGAAGCACAGAGGCGGTTAACGGCCATCGCAACCGAGTTCATGGGCAGACCTGCCTGGATAGAGGCAACACGTGCAACGTATGGGTAGCGTGATTCAGTAGGAATACAGTTACCAACGGTGACATAGTGAATCTTTTCAGGGTTCGCGTTAGAACGTACAACGGCCTCTTTCATGACAGTTCCGGCGAGCTCTGCAGGCTCCATAGAACTTAGGCTGCCGCCAAAAGCACCGATAGGTGAGCGCATTGCGCTCAGAACAACTACTTCACGTGTCATCTGCATATCTCCTTATGCAAAGTTAATTTGAGTATTCCGACAATATATAGGGTTATCGCTACAATTACATGACGAAATCGACTAATTGATAGTTATAATCGATAAAAGTTTATTGAGGTGCTTATGTTTGTTTTTTTCGATATGGATGGTGTGTTAGTAGATTCCGAGCCGCAGTGGAAGCTTGTCGAACAGGAGGTGTTGGCCAAATTTGGTATCCATATGGAGATCGAGGAGCTCAAAAAACACGCCGGTGCAACGACTTTTGATTTCATGACCAAGATGAAGCGTCTCTACCCTGAAAAAGGCCTAGTGGTTGAAGAGATGGTTGACCAAGTTGTTTATGAAATGGAAAAGCGGCTGGTAGAGCTGCCGTTAATGAAAGGTGTGGCCGCGTTCATCGGTCAGTTACAGTCGGATGGTGTTCCCATAGCGATTGCCTCGAGTTCAGCGCTACGATTGATTGAAGCCGTCATCAAGACCCACAACTTACCAATCACTGTCTATGCGTCAGGCTCTGAAATTGGACTCTCTAAACCCCACCCAGAGGTGTTTCTGCAAGCTGCAACATTGATCGGTGCTCACCCTTGGCAAGTGTTGATTATCGAAGATTCTGTAAATGGCACCATTGCAGGTAAAGCGGCTTCTATGGCGGTAGCAGTTGTTCCGGAGAGTTTCCCGCCACGACCTGAGCTGTCGATAGCGAATCACGCCTTTGAGACTATGACCGATCTGCACGACTTCTATAAAGACGGTGGGTTCGCCTACTTAGATTGACCATTAGTTATGCTCAGACATGCGATCAGAGTTAGGGTATGCGGTTATTGGTTGGAGGTCGATTTTTGAGCGTTGCTAATTCGTTTCATTTCGACATCAAACAGCACTTTTAATGCCTCTCTAACATGACGTACATGGTCCATGGCAGCCGTTCGAGCCCAGGCGGATTGACCGGTGGTGACCGCTTGGTAGATCTCGCTGTGGTGTTTGTCGACCACCTGCTTGAAGCCCCCTTTTTGATTGAAGTTTCTAACAGCCTCCTGGATGCTGATCAGCGTCAGATCTTTCAAGCTTGAAAGGGTATGTATCAATACGGAGTTGTGAGAGGCCTCAATCACTCGTCTATGAAATTCATGGTCTAAATTAGCATCCCAATTGGGAGCTACCGACTCCATCTTCTTGAACGCTTCACGAATGCGGTACTGGTCTCGAGCGGTCGCTCGTTGTGCGGCTAGAAAGCAAGCCTGCCCCTCAAGCTGTTCGCGGACCTCAAGAATCTCCAATACGGCCTTAGGGTCTTGACCGAATAGATTGATCAGGGCGGACTTATTTTCAGAGCTGGTGACCGCGCAGGAGACAAAGGATCCACGACCATGGTGTGTTTCAATGATGCCCTTGCCAGAGAGAATGTGCAGAGCTTCTCGCACGATCGCACGCGATACGCCTAAGCGTGTCGAGAGCGCACGCTCAGACGGGATCTTACTCTCCGGCCCTAACTCTCCCTCAGCAATTAGTTTTTGCAGATATTGAGTGACCTCGTTCACTGCGCTGCTTGCAGATTGGCTCATCTATTTCACATCTCGGTATAGATTGGTCTGACCAGTTTCCCACGCCATCAATTGAAACGCAAGCCCCATCTGGGTTTGAATGCAGTATCGTTTCATTAATTCGATTAGCAGCAATTTTGTCACCTAAAGTTAACTGGTCATACCAGCTAACAGCTGCGTAAGTTTATGTGACAGCATCGCACAGGTGATCTGTTTCATTACCCAATTTAATGAGGTTGAACTTATGCTCGAATTGAAACGGTTAGATATTCAGGATGCTCGTCTGTTAATTGAAGGGGCTCGAAACAAAGCCAACGAAATTGGTGTACCTATGTGCATCGCAATTACAGACGAGTCAGGAAATTTGGTGGCTTTTGAGCGGATGGATGGCGGTAAAACTACCAGCGTTACCATTGCTCAGGATAAAGCCTACACGGCTGCAGCCGCTCGTAAAGCGACGCATGAATATAACGCAGCTTGTACACCCGGTTCCCTGGTGTTCGGTATTCACACCTCCATGGGAGGGCGTTTGTGTGTCGTAGGTGGTGGCTATCCCGTTGAGTCTAACGGGCAAGTGGTGGGTGGTATCGGATTGAGCTCTGGTACACCAACGCAGGATATGGAGTGTGCTCAAGCTGGTATAGAGTATTGGCAACAGCAGACTCAACAATAAACAGTACCCAGAATGGGTCGGAGATCATTATGCAGAGTGCAGTAGCTAGCCCAGATCGTGTTGCTAAGCGTCAACGTATTGCGCAGCGATTCGGTGAGTTCATTGATTCTCACTACGTTATTAGTGACAGTGAAACGCTAAAACCTTATGAGTGTGATGGTCTATCAGCCTATTGCGAAGAGGCCTTGATCGTTGTTCTACCCTCAACGGTTGAGCAGGCACAGAAGGTTCTTAAAATCTGTCATGAAGAGAATGTTCCGGTGGTTGCTCGTGGTGCGGGTACAGGTTTGTGTGCTGGTGCCATGCCTCATGGTGATGGCGTCGTTCTATCGATGGCGAAGTTTAATAAGATCCTAGAGATCGATACTGAAGCGAGGGCGGCACGTGTTCAACCTGGTGTTCGTAACTTAGCCATCAGTGAAGCGGCGGGAGACTATAACCTCTATTACGGCCCAGACCCCTCATCGCAGATCGCCTGCACCATTGGCGGTAACGTTGCAGAGAACTCAGGTGGTGTTCACTGTCTTAAATATGGATTGACCGTACACAACCTTTTGAGTGTCCAGTTTCTGACGATGGAAGGGGAACTACTCACCATCGGTTCTGAAGGCCTTGATAGCTGTGGTATGGATCTAATGGCGCTATTTACTGGCTCCGAGGGTCTATTAGGCGTGGTGACTGAAGTTCGAGTTAAGCTTTTGCCTAAGCCTGAGCGTGCTCAGGTAGTGGTTGCAGGTTTCGACTCGGTACCCAAAGCGGGCGATGCGGTCGGTGAGATCATTGCCAAGGGTATCATCCCAGGTGGCCTTGAAATGATGGATGGCTTTGCCATTAAAGCCGCTGAAGATTTCGCCAAAGCGGGGTATCCAGTAGATGCTCAGGCTTTGTTGCTCTGTGAGGTTGATGGTACTGATGAAGAGGTAGCCGAGCACATCGAAGCTGTTGAAACACTGTTCCGTGAACTGGGAGCTACCTCGGTACGCACATCCCAAAGTGAAGATGAACGAGCGCGTCTGTGGGCGGGGCGAAAATCTGCCTTCCCTGCCGTTGGACGTATTTCACCTGACTACTACTGCATGGACGGCACGATTCCGCGTGGCCAGCTAACACATGTATTGCTAGAGATGCAGAAAATGTCAGAGCATTACGGTCTACGTGTTGCCAACGTTTTCCATGCGGGTGATGGCAACCTGCATCCACTGATTCTGTTTGATGCGAATGTGCCGGGAGAGTTGGAGCGCACCGAAGAGTTCGGTGGCAAAATTCTTGAGCTCTGTGTTGAAGTGGGCGGCTGCATCACAGGCGAGCACGGTGTGGGTTATGAAAAACTCCGTCAAATGCCTGCTCAGTTTAGTGATTCAGAAATCGAGCAGTTCCATAAAGTGAAGCGAGCTTTTGATGCAAAAGAGCTTCTCAATCCCGGTAAAGGTATACCGACGTTAAGAAGTTGTCAGGAGTACCGCTCGTTGGATCTGGATCTAACGCCTAATGCTCAGGTTACCGCCAACCGCAATGCTGATGCAGGAGAGTTTCGTGTCTGATTTAACCAATGAATTGATTAGCCAAGTCCGTGAAGCGGTTGACGCTAAAGAGACGCTAGCCATATCAGCGGGTGGCAGTAAGGTGTTCATGGGTCGTCAGATTGAGACGGATCGTAAGATCGATGTCAGTGGACACACGGGTATTGTCAGTTATCAACCGGTCGAGCTAGTAATGACCGCCCGTGCGGGAACGACGCTTGCAGAGATCGAATCTGCTCTAGCTGAAAATAATCAGATGTTGGCCTGCGAACCCCCTCGATTTAATAGCAAAGCAACGCTTGGCGGTACCTTGGCCGCCAACGTGTCTGGTCCAGGGCGCCCATGGTTCGGGTCCATTAGAGATCATGTGCTGGGTGTAACGCTTATCAATGGCGAAGCAGAACAACTTCGATTCGGTGGTCAGGTGATGAAGAATGTTGCTGGCTACGATCTTTCTCGCCTGCAAGCCGGTGCAATGGGCGGATTAGGCCTTATGACTGAGATCTCGTTAAAAGTTCTACCAAAACCTGCGACCACCCGTACTTTGAAGTTCACAATGGATCAAGCCGAAGCGATTCAGCGCATGAACGCAATGTCAGGTCAGCCAAAGCCAATTACGGCGGCGTATTGGAACAACGGTGAGTTGTTTGTTCGTTTGGCAGGTGCTGCCTCTGCCGTTGATGCAACTGCAAAAAGTTGGGGAGGTGATGAGCTTGCCCCTGAGATCGCTTCAGTGCTTTGGGCGGACCTTCAAGATCAAAAGCCTGCTATTTTCAACGAATCCAAAGTGTGGCGCTTTTCTGTTAAAAGCAGTGCGGATGTCCTACCCATTGAGGGTGACTCTTTGATCAACTGGGGTGGTGCAGAGCGATGGTATGCTGGCGATCACGATTTTGATCGTATGGTGACGCTAGCCGAGAGTGCAGGTGGTCAGGTTTCACTCTATCGTGGTGGAAATCGAACCGAAGAGGTACTTCATCCGGTCAACCCATCCCTTCAAACTCTGCAACAACGCATTAAAGCGTCTGTAGATCCGCAGGGTATTTTTAACCCTGGTCGTGCATATGGTTGGCTGTAGGAGTTAGTGCAATGAAAACGAATATAGTTCAGACCTATCTAGCAACGCCTGAAGGTCAAGAAGCGGAAGAGATTCTTCGCAGTTGTGTTCACTGTGGTTTCTGCACAGCGACCTGCCCAACCTATCAAGAGCTAAATGATGAGCGAGATGGTCCACGTGGTCGTATCTATCTGATCAAACAGCTGTTAGAGACCGATGAGGTGACCGAAAAAACTCGAACTCACCTTGATCGCTGTCTGACCTGTCGTTCATGTGAAACGACCTGCCCATCAGGCGTTCAATACGGTCGCTTAGTCGATATCGGACGAGGCATTGTCGAGAAGAAATTGGATCGACCTGTCACGGATAAAGTGGTGCGTTGGGGGTTACGACAGGTACTGCCTCACGCTAAGCGCTTTGGTCCACTGCTTAAAGTTGGACAGGTTTTCAAACCCGTTCTACCAGGCGCTTTGGGTAAGAAAGTACCGCCTAAACGTAAAGCGTCTCCTTGGCCGGCCAAACGACATGCTCGAGTGATGATGGCGTTAGCGGGTTGTGCTCAACCCAGTGCTGCACCAAACACTAATGCGGCGACGGCTAGAGTACTGGATAAGCTTGGAATTACTCTGGTTGAAGCACCACAGGCTGGCTGTTGTGGGGCGGTTAATTATCACCTATCTGCACACGATGCAGGTCTGAATGAGATGCGCAACAACATTGACGCGTGGTGGCCGGCAATTGAAGGCGGTTGCGAAGCCATTGTGATGACCGCGTCTGGTTGTGGTGCAATGGTTCAGGAGTATGGGCATCTTCTGCGAGATGACCCAGCATACGCTGAGAAGGCCAAGCGAGTGAGTGAGCTGACAAAAGATATCAGTGAAGTTCTACTGGCTGAAGATCTGTCACCACTGTCACCATCAACTGACGGTGAAAAGATCGCTTTCCACTGCCCATGTACCTTACAGCACGCCATGAAACAGAGCGGCGCCGTTGAAAAAGTACTCGAGCAAGTGGGCTTTGACCTGGCCAAAACCAAGGACAAGCATCTCTGTTGTGGCTCCGCAGGTACCTACTCGATTCTTCAACCGAAGATCAGTCAAAAGCTGTTGGCCAATAAGGTTGAAGCATTGACCGGCGATAACCCGACTCAGATCGCTACTGCCAATATTGGCTGTCAGTTACACATTGAGACCGCCTCGCCGGTACCGGTGAATCACTGGATTGAACTGCTAGATCGATAAGATCACAGTCGCTATCAAAGGGGCCTCAATAGGCCCCTATTTATTGGTCACTGCTTCTGTTGCCAGCCTCGATTTCGGGGGGAACGAGATGATCTCGGTTCCAAAGCGTCGGGTAGAGTGGAATCCAAAGCGCTACCAGGGCTAGGGTGCCAACGCCACCAAATAGGATTGAGGGAACGGCACCAAGCCAGGCTGCGAGTGCGCCCGACTCAAACTCACCCAGCTGGTTAGAGGTTGCTATAAAGAGTGAGTTAACCGCACTGACCCGTCCGCGCATTTCATCGGGTGTTTCAACCTGAACCAGGGTCGATCGAATCACAACACTGACCATATCAGCGGCACCAAGAATAAATAGCGCACTCAACGATAACCACATGACCTCAGAGAACCCGAAGGCGAGAGTGCCTAAACCAAAGACCCACACGGAAGCATAGAGCCAGCGCCCTGAGTGACGTTGAATCGGATACTTCGCAAGCAGGATTGACATCGCGACGGCACCTGCCGCTGGCGCACTTCTCAACAGGCCTAAGCCTACAGAATCCGTTTGCAGAATATCATGCGCAATCATAGGCAGCAGCGCGGTCACACTGCCGATAAACACCGCCAAGGTATCGAGCATCATCGAACCCCAAACGGCTTTGTTGCGCCAGACGTGGACAAACCCCTCAAATAACTCTTTACGACGCTGCTCGCTTCGGTCTTTTTTGATGGCGGTGTCTCTCATGCCAAACAGCGTCACAATAGAGATCAAGACGAACAGCATGCTGGCGGCATAGAGAGTGCCGGCCCCTAGAATATAGATGACACCCCCTAAGGCAGGGCCAATAATTGTAATGCTTTCACGAGCTGAAGCGGTCAGTGTCATTGCTTGGGTCAAAAGCTGGCGCGGAACCAGATTAGGCACCATCGCCTGTCCCGCAGGCATGCTGAATGTTCTAGAGACACCCAGCATGAAGCAGGCGATGTAGATGATCGATTCCGTAATGGTCTCCGTGAAGCTGGTGTAGGAGAGTGCACCAATAGTGACTAGTAGCAGTACTCGACTCCAGATCATAACCTTGTGTCGGTCGTATCGATCGGCCATATCGCCCGCGTGCAGGGTGAATAGAACCTGTGGCACATAACGTGCTAAACCGACCCAGCCAAGCGCCATGGCACTCTCGGTCATTAGGTATACCTGCCAACCCAAACCGATCAACATCATCTGTATCGCCATGCCTGAAGTTAGCTGGCTGGTTAGAAAACGGACAAATAACCCCTGTTTTAGTAGCTGGGGATTGCTCATAGATCTGAATCCTTAGAAGGATTTCTGGCCTCTTCATGGCTCTCTAATTTATGGCCTGCGTCGATAAATTTGGGCAGTCTTAAGTTACCGAAGATGGCGGCCAGTCGTATTAGGAAAATGACTAACATCGCCAGGTAGGAGAGAAGTGTTGGGTCTATGTAACCTTCGCCTAATACAAATACCAGAGCACCCAGTATGGTACAGGTTGCGTAGAGCTCACCGTCGCCGCCCCCAAGGATCATTGGGTTTTCGTTGGTTAACACATCACGAATAAGGCCTCCAGCAACGGCTGTTATGCAGGCCATCATGACGACCAGTAGGGGCGATAGATCAGCCATCTGTGCCTTTTGTGCACCGATGATCGCAAACAGTGATATGCCGGCGGCATCAAAAATCAACAAAAGTCGACGCGGATAACGTAGGTAACGAGCTAGTATAAAGGTTACGAGACCAGCAATAAGAGCCGTTGAGATATACCAAGTCTCTTCCAGCCAAAAGATAGGGCCGTTGTTGATGGTTAGATCACGAATTGTACCACCACCGACCGCGGTCACAACGGCCAGTACCATCACGCCAAATATATCGATGCGCTTACCAGTAGCGGCTAGGGCGCCGGTGATTGCAAAGACAACCGTCCCTAGAAACTCGGCTACGAATAGTGGCTGACTCAACAACAAAAGCCTCCCTTTGCTCTCTTTGGATGCAAGCTTATCTGTGCGACAATCGGATTCATATTTCTATGGATCGGTGTTGGTATGAATTGTGCATTCTTTCACTCAAATCATCCATGAGTAAAGGATCTATTTGATTATGAAAATTTCTGAAGCGGGCGTTAAATTTGGTACCAGCGGCGTTCGAGGCCTGGTCAGCGAGCTAACCGATGAGGTCGCTTATGCCTTTGCTGCGGCATTTTGGCAAGCGGCAGGCCAGGGCGATCGAGTAGTCATTGGTCACGATCTGCGACCCTCTAGCCCAGACATTACCCGCGCATGCATGGCGGCAATGAGAGATTTAGGGATCGAGGTGATCTATGTCGGTGCGTTGGCGACGCCGGCGGTGGCTTACTTCGCATCTAAGATGCGAGCGCCTGCCATTGTGGTGACCGGCAGCCATATTCCTTTTGATCGTAACGGCATCAAGTTCTACAGCGTTGATGGCGAAATCAATAAAGCACATGAGGAATTGATTTCATCGGCTGAGGTGGTGCTGCCTCAACCTGTAGAGTGTCCTGAGTTACCTAATATTGAGGCTGGCGCTAAGTCGGCTTACCTGTCACGCTATCTCGACTATTTCGGTCAGGATCTATGCTCTGGTTTGAAGGTGGCTATCTATCAGCACTCCAGTGTCGCACGTGATCTATTGAGAGAGCTGTTCGAAGCGATGGGTGCTGAGGTGGTTGCCCTTGGCCGAACAGAGCAGTTTGTCCCGATTGATACTGAAGCGGTGCGAGCAGAGGATATTGAACAAGCTAAGTGTTGGGCGTCTGATGTTGGTTTTGATCTACTGGTCTCTACTGATGGTGATGCCGATCGCCCCTTAATCGCCGATGAGACAGGGACCTTCTTCCGCGGTGATATCCTAGGTGTCCTGACAGCAAAAGCGGTCGGCGCAGACACTGTCATTACACCCGTTAGTAGTAATACAGCATTGGAGTTGAGTGGTTGGTTTAAACAGACCCTGCGTACTCGAATTGGTTCGCCTTATGTCATTGCTGGTATGGAGTCGGTCGCTGAGGGTGTCGTAGCTGGTTTTGAGGCGAACGGCGGGTTCTTGCTGGGCAGTGATGTTGTTCTGAACGGATCGACGCTCTCCACTCTTGCCACTCGTGATGCGGTACTGCCCATGCTAGCCGTAATCTACCTTGCCAAGCAGAATCAGCTTAAGGCGAGTCAACTGACATTGGAGCTACCTGACCGATACACCGCATCGGATCGTATTCCGGGGATTGCGACTGAGTGGAGTCAGTCAATGTTGGGTCGTCTCGATGATGGGCAACTTCAATTTGAAGAGTTAATGCCTCGATGGCTAGGGGCTATTCGTTCGGTTGATCAAACGGATGGATATCGTGTCGATTTTGATACCGACACGATTGTACACCTGCGTCCCTCCGGAAATGCACCAGAGCTGCGTTGTTATGTTGAGATGGAGAGTGAACAAGAGGCGACTGAACTCTGCCACTCAGTTCTCAACAAGGTTGAACAACTATTTAAAGCCGAGGCTTAGATGCTAAATTTTGCTGCTAACCTATCGTTTCTATTTACAGATCAACCCTTTCTAGAGCGTTTTGTTGCGGCAAAAAAGGCTGGTTTTGATTCGGTCGAGTATCTTTTCCCCTACGACTACCCTGCAGAACAGATTAGAGACGTTTTAAATGAGTCTGGTTTGGAGCAGGCACTTTTTAATGCTTCTGCCGGTGATTGGGGTGCTGGTGAACGTGGTCTGGCTGCACTGGTCGGTCGCGAATCTGAGTTTAAAGCCTCGATTGAACAGGCGGCTTCTTATGCTGAGGTGCTGGGCAATCGACGTCTGCATATTATGTCAGGATTGGCCGATTTCTCGGATCCAAAGGCATTTGAAACCTATCTAAGCAATATTAGCTGGGCGGCCGATCAACTGAACTTAGTAGGCATCAACGCTTTAATTGAGCCGATCAACACTCGTGATATGCCGGGCTACTTTTTAACGACACCTGAGCAAGCTGCAGAGGTTATTCAGTCGGTCAATCGTGCCAATTTAAAGATGCAGTTTGATCTCTACCATGCGCAAATCATGTGCGGCGATCTCATTACCCGTTTAGAGCGATATTGGTTTCTGATCGACCACATTCAGATTGCATCTGTGCCCGATCGTAATGAGCCCTCAAGCGGTGAAGTTAACTATCCTTATCTCTTCAATTGGCTCGATCAAAAAGGGTATCAAGGGTTCATCGGTTGCGAATATCGACCTAAAACAACCACTTTAGAGGGGTTGGATTGGTTATCTGTCTTCAAAAGGTCATTCAATGGATAAACCCAAGGCGCTCCTTGTCGCCGGCATCAGCACCGAACTCAAAAGCCTTTTGGCAGAGGTGGTTGAACTGGTTCCGCTCAATAAACAGGGTGATACGACTCGCTACCTATCGGAGCAGGGTGCTGCTTTTGAGCTGGTTATTACCAGTGCCGGTAAAGGTTGTGCAAATGAGTTAATGGAGCAGCTGCCCAACCTTAAAGTGATCTTTAACTGGGGAGTAGGCTATGACAAAGTGGATGTCGAGTTTGCGACTTCACGCAACGTGCAAGTGACCAATACACCGAATGTGCTTAATGAGTGTGTAGCAGATATGGCGATTGGGATGCTGATCGCTCAAGCGCGTTGTATCGGTGAGGCTGAACGATTTGTTCGTCGCGGTGAGTGGCTTATCAATCCAACGCCACCCATGGGGCAAAAAGTCACCGGCAAACGTTTAGGCATTGTTGGATTAGGGCGCATTGGATTGGAGGCAGCAAAGAGAGCCGCGGCGTTCTCAATGCAGATTAAATACTGCAATCGAAACCCTAGAGATGACGTTGATTACCCTTATGAGTCGTCCATCCTTGAGTTGGCTAAATGGTCTGACTACCTGTTGCTGCTCTGTCCAAGTACGCCAGAAACCCATCAGATAATCGATCGAGACGTCTTAAAAGCATTGGGGCCGAAAAGTTCGTTGATCAATATTGCACGCGGTGCAGTAGTGGATCAGAAGGCACTTGTCGATCTTTTGTTGTCAGGTGAGTTAGGCGGCGCGGCGTTGGACGTCTTTGAGAAAGAGCCTGAGGTACCAAAGGCGATCATGGATCTACCGAATGTATTGTTATTACCACACGTGGGTAGCGCTACATTTGAAACCAGAACGGCAATGGCTCAGCTAGTTGTCGATAATGTTAGGGCTTATATCGAATCAGGAAGTCTGGTTACGCCCGTCAACTAGTCCAGTAGGTAAACGCTAGTAAAGAACCATAGAGTGATGGCGGTGCTGGCAAAAATGATCGCCACTCTAACCCAGCTGTTAGGAATTCTCTTAGAAACGACCCCTGCTGCATAGCCTCCAATCAATGTGCCAACCAGCAGTATCAGTGTTTCGTTCCAGCTAATCAGATCATTGATCAAGAACAGCACAATGGCGCAACCTGATATGGTCGATGAGTAGAGCAGTTTGAGGGCATTCATCTCATTAACCGAGCGGTAACCTGCTAAGCTGCAGTAACTCAGCAGTAATATCCCCAGTCCTGCATTAAAAAATCCACCGTAGATCGATACGCCTACAAACAGCAGGGTAAATAACCCGTTTTGAGCTTTATCGATGTGGCGATGTTTTTCACTCCACTTTTGTAATGTCTTATTAAACTGCCCGCCAAAAATAAATAGCAGAGTCGCGAAAAGCAGTAGCCAAGGAATGGCTTTTTCAAATTCACTGTTCGAGGTTTGTGTTAATAGGTAAGCGCCAATTATTCCACCGATCGCAGAGATAAAAGAGAATATTAGAAGTTTTTTAGGTGAATCTTTTATCTCTTGTCGAAGCGCATAAGTGCCTGAAAGATAGCCGGCAGTTGCAGCAAAGGTGTTGCTTGCATTGGCGATGACAGGTGGAACTCCAACCGCAATTAGAGCGGGGAAAGTAATAAAACTTCCCCCGCCGGCGAGAGAGTTAACAATGCCCCCTAAAATACCTGCAGCGGCAAGAAATAGAATGTCGTCCAATGTTAGTTGCTCTTCAACTGGGTAATTAGGTGCCAAACAGAGAGTGCAAAAGAGACCGTAGCTGTGACAATAAGGACCTCAGCCATAGTGATGCCTTTTATAATCTCTGGCGTATAGCCACATAGTTCCCATGGCTCGAACATGGCTGGGAGCCAAAGGTGAAGAGGTAGCCAGCTTGGGAATGGGTCGCTTAGGGTGCAGCTGCTCTCAAACCAATAACGCTCGATACCCAGAACTTGGTAGCTCTGATAGAGCAGTAGAGCCATAAGTGCCAACAGCAAAAAGGCGAGTAGCAACTGTACTGAGCGCGCAGTGAAGAGCTTGCCAGTAACCGCTAGAATGAAAGCACCGAACAGTGTGGCACGTATCTGCACGCAGAGTGTACAGGGGCCGTAGTCGAGTAGGTATTGAAACACTAAGGCGCCTGCCTCAAGGCATAACGCAAGTATAAGGGTGTAGCTCCAGATGAGCGGTTTTGGAGATTCTCTGAATTTAAACATAGCTTCTTTTGATGGATATTTATTGAAGGATTCTAATCCTCTTTTTATTCGCTGTCGCCATTTAACATGAGATCGATTGAAATTTACTTTAATGGATTTAATCCGGGATTAATTTAAAATAAAGGCCATTTTTTAATGGGTTGCATTTTTTAAATTAATTTTTATATTGAGTAAACCATTTAATCTTATATATTATGTGTCAGTTAAATAAATCTCGGTATCCATTTCATATTAGGAATTAATGATGAGCGATTTTATTAAAACTCTTTTACGCAAAAACTCTCTTCGTAAACAGTGCCAATCGGTTGGCGTTGATGAAATTGAAAAAGTCATTGCTGATCTTACGGATATTCTAGAGGAGCGTCGTGCAGAAGAGGCTGCTTTGCGTGAGCAAAACCGTGCGAAGCTAGAAGCTATTGAAGCGATTCGTCAGAAGATGCGTGAAGCAGGTATCGCTCTTGATGAGTTAACCGGCATTGCTGAGTCAGCACCTAAATCTCGCAAAGAGGTAAAAGCTAAGTATCAAATTACCGATGCTAACGGCGAGAAACACACTTGGACTGGTCGTGGTCGTACGCCATCTGTCTTTGCTGAATACATGGCCTCTCGGGGTATTACAAAAGATCAGCTGCCGACCCTTTATTGATATATAATGCACGAATGAGTGAAGGCCCTTCCTCGGAAGGGTCTTTTTGTTTCTATGTTTTGAGGTTGCGTCCGCATGTCTGATGAAAAATTGCAAAAAGTGTTGGCGCGCTCCGGTGTAGGCTCACGTCGTGAGATGGAGCGTTGGATCGAAGAGGGTCGCGTCGAAGTAAACGGCACATTGGCGACTCTTGGTGATCGTGTTACTGCTGAAGATGAAATTAAGGTCGACGGCAAATTAATTGAATTGAATACAGCGGGCAATCAAACCGCTCGTGTTCTTATTTACAATAAGCCCATTGGCGAAGTCTGCACGCGCCATGACCCTGAGGGTAGACCGACCGTCTTTGATAACCTACCAAAGCTTAAATCTGAGCGTTGGGTGGCTATTGGGCGTCTGGATATCAACACATCGGGTCTACTGGTCTTTACCACCGATGGTGAGATTGCCAACAAGATGATGCACCCCTCCAGCAACATTGACCGTGAGTATGCGGTTCGTGTGCTAGGTGATGTCAGTGATGCCGTTCTTAAGCGCCTAACCGACGGTGTGCTGCTGGAAGACGGCATGGCTAAATTTACTGACGTTCGTTACTTCAACGGCGAGGGGGCCAATAAATGGTTCCACTGTTGTGTAATGGAAGGACGTAATCGTGAAGTGCGTAGGCTCTGGGAGTCGCAGGAGCTACAAGTTAACCGACTGAAGCGTGTCCGTTTCGGACCGGTATTTCTACCCAGTGACGTTAAAGTGGGTACTTGGCGAGAGCTTGGTCAGAAAGAGGTCGATATTCTGACCGATGAGCTGATGCTTGAACGTCGAAAGGTCCCTGCTGTTAACCCGGAGGAGCTTGAGCGTAAGGAGCGTGAGTTTAAACGCCAAAAAATACGTCAAAGTACCGACTATAACCGAGACTCAGCGCGACAGGATCGCCGTAAGCGTAAAGTTCGCGTTGTCGGTAAGCGCGGCTAATTGTAGAGAGGTCTAACCTTCGGTTTGACCTCGTTTTCTCTAGCTAAAATCCTTAGCTGACAGTGCACCTTGTGCATCTATGTTCTGTCCATTGACCCCGTTGCTATCTGGCCCCATCAGAAATAGGTACGCCGGTTGGATATCGTCGGGTGTTGCAATAGTGCTTGGATCCTCTGCTGGGTAAGCGTAAGCGCGCATAGCGGTAGCGGTGCCGCCTGGGTTGATGGCGTTGATGCGGATGCTCGGGTCGTTCTCCAGTTCATCGGCAAGCGTTTCCATCAGACCAAGCGTGGCAAATTTAGAGACACAGTAGGCGCCCCAGTATGCACGTCCCTTGGTTGCGACACCGGACGTCACAAAAATCACCGAGGCGTCCTCGGACTGTCTAAGAAGGGGCATCAGTGTTTGGGTCAGTATGAAGGGTGCGTTGACGTTCACGCGCATGACCTGTTCCCAGATGATTGGGTCGTAATTTTCGATCGAGGTTCTTAACCCAATGATGCCTGCATTATGCAAGATGCCATCCAGTTTGCCGAAGGTCTCATCCAGAAGGTTAGCGAGTTCAATGTAGTCAGGTTCGGCCGCTTTATCGAAATCGATCGGTACGATAGCTGGTTGATTACAACCTAATGCCTCTATCTCATCATAGACGGCCTCAAGTTTCTCCTCAGTGCGCCCGGCTAAAATGACGGTCGCACCCGCTTTGGCGTAAGCGATGGCTGATGCTTTGCCAATGCCATCACCGGCGCCGGTCACCAAAATGGTTCTCCCTTCAAGAAGTTGCTTCGGAGCGTTGTACTTAAACATTGCTAGACCTTTTGAATAAATTGTTCTTTAAGAAACGAGAGGAGACTCTCAGAATCATGAAGTGTATGTGTCGCTTGCCAATCTCGGTAATCCTCTCCCTCAGCTAAATAACCGAAGGTGCAGGCTACTGTAGGGGTACCTGCCGCTTTTCCAGCGACGATATCGCGAATGTGGTCGCCAAAATAGAGCGAGTGTTCAGCTTTGGCATTAATGCTTTTTAGTGCTTTGATGATCCCTTCAGGGTCAGGCTTGGATTGGCTGACATCCTCTGGGCAGATGCAGACGCTACAGCGGTTCGTCAGTTGAAGCTGTTCAAGCACAATGTCTGTCAATTCACGGGGTTTGTTCGTCACAATGCCCCAAGGAATTCTCTGCTCTTCAAGCCAGAATAAGGCCTTGTTAAATCCTGGGAATAGATCGCCACTCTCGACAGGGTTGCTTCTGTAAAGGGCAAGGAATTCATTGTGAAGCTCTGTTTCATTGGCAATGAACTGCTCAGGGAAAGCGGCTTTTAGCATCGGTTTGCCACCGTTAGAGGCGTTGTCCCTAATCAGTTGGTAATCGGGTTGGGTGAAACCGTGGATCAGTGCCTGGTCGCAGATGATGCGATAAAAATCAGGTGCTGTATCCAATAGTGTGCCGTCTAAATCAAATAGTGCAGATCTCATAAAGGCTTGGTCGCTGCCACCAGGTAGTTAACACTGACGTCATCTGCATCCAGTGCGTACACTTTGGTCAGTGGGTTATAGGTCATGCCCGATAAGTCATCGACTTCCAGTCCGGCCGCGCGCATATGGTTGGCTAGCTCAGCTGGGCGGATGAACTTATCAAAGTCATGGGTGCCGTTAGGAACCAGTTTCAGTAAGCGTTCTGCACCTAAGATGGCAAACAGGTAGGCTTTCGGATTGCGATTCAGTGTAGAGAAGAAAACCCGCCCACCAGGTTTGGTGAGAGCGGCACAGGCTTTAACAACGGATGCGGGGTCAGGTACGTGCTCAAGCATCTCCATGCAGGTGACCACATCAAACTGTTCAGGGTTCTGTTCTGCGAACTCTTCCGCTGTTGTGCGTGTGTAATCGACTTTCACACCAGACTCAAGACCATGTAACTTGGCAATTTTCAGCGGTGCTTCACCCATATCGATTCCGCTAACGGATGCGCCACGATGCGCCATTGCCTCCGATAAAATGCCGCCGCCACAACCTACATCCAGCACCGTTTTACCGGCAAGGTCAGCATGACGATCAATGTAACCCACTCGCAGCGGGTTGATGTCGTGAAGGGGTTTGAACTCACTCTCTTTGTCCCACCAACGTGATGCTAACTCTTCAAATTTAGAGATCTCTTGCGGGTCAATGTTCTGGTTTGTGTGATCGGTCATTTAGGCTACCAAAGTGGCAATTCATTAATGGTTAATGTTGCTAGTTTATCACCCCTTTGAATAAGGCCCAAAAGCTGATTTGATTCAATTGTTTGTGTTATGATGTGGACTTTATTTTTGCACCGGGTGGCGGTGCGAACAGAAGACTAAAAGGAACGCCAGATAATGGGTGACCTAACCAAAGAAGTTCTTCCGGTTAATATCGAAGACGAACTGAAGCAATCCTACCTAGATTACGCTATGAGCGTGATCGTCGGCCGTGCACTCCCTGATGCTCGTGACGGCCTTAAACCGGTTCACCGTCGCGTGCTGTTTGCGATGAATGAGCTAGGCAATGATTGGAACAAACCCTACAAAAAATCTGCTCGTGTGGTCGGTGATGTAATCGGTAAATACCACCCTCACGGCGACAGCGCGGTTTACGACACGATCGTTCGTATGGCGCAAGACTTCTCTATGCGTTACATGCTGGTGGATGGTCAGGGTAACTTTGGTTCGGTTGATGGTGACTCTGCTGCGGCAATGCGTTACACCGAGATACGAATGAAGAAGATTTCACATGAACTTCTTTCGGATCTGGATAAAGAGACCGTTGATTACGTTGACAACTACGACGGTACTGAGAAAATTCCTGCGGTTCTTCCAACGCGCGTACCCAACCTGTTAGTGAATGGCTCGGCCGGTATCGCGGTAGGTATGGCAACGAACATTCCTCCTCACAACTTGGGTGAAGTGGTTCGTGGTTGTCTAGCACTGATTGAAAATCCAGATATCACCATTGATGAGCTGCTTGAGTTCATTCCGGGGCCAGACTTCCCAACGGGCGGGATCATCAATGGCCGTGCCGGCATTCTGCAAGCGTACCGTACAGGCCGTGGTCGTATCTATGTGCGAGCAAAACACCATGTGGAAGATCACCCTAAAAACGGTCGTCCGATGCTGGTCATCACCGAGATCCCATACCAGCTCAACAAAGCTCGTTTGATCGAAAAGATCGCAGATCTTGTTAAAGAGAAAAAGATCGAGGGCATCAGCGAGCTGCGTGACGAGTCTGACAAAGATGGTATGCGTATTGTCATTGAGCTGCGTCGCGGTGAAGTGCCAGATGTCATCATCAATAACCTATTTGCCCAGACATCGCTGCAGAGCGTGTTTGGTATCAATATGGTCGCCCTCGTTGATGGTCAGCCACGTCTGTTGGATCTTAAGAGCGCGCTTGAGTGTTTCGTTCGCCACCGTCGTGAAGTGGTGACACGCCGTACTGTCTACTTACTTCGTAAAGCACGTGAACGTGGCCACATCTTGGAAGGTTTGGCGATAGCACTGGCAAATATCGATCCAGTTATTGAATTGATTAAGAAATCTCCAACCCCTGCAGAGGCAAAAGAGGCACTGATCGCGACTGCTTGGGCACCGGGTCAAGTGTTGGATATGCTCGAGCGTGCAGGTGAAGATGCTTGTCGTCCTGAAGGCCTAGAAGCTCAGTATGGTCTGCGTGATAACAGCTACTACCTATCACCTGCTCAAGCGCAAGCGATTCTTGAGTTGCGCCTACACCGTCTAACCGGTCTAGAGCACGAAAAACTGATCGAAGAGTACCGCGATCTCATTGAGCGCATCGCGGAGCTACTGGAGATTCTTGGTTCTCACGTCCGTTTGATGGAAGTGATCACTGAAGAGCTGAATCAGCTTGTAGCTGAGTATGATGATGAACGACGCACTGAGATTACAGCGTCCTCGCACGATTTGACCATCGCAGACCTGATCACTGAAGAGGAGATGGTCGTCACTATCTCTCACGGTGGTTATGCGAAGACTCAACCGCTTGAGGCCTACCAAGCTCAGCGTCGCGGCGGTAAAGGTAAGTCGGCGACAGCAATGAAAGACGAGGACTTCGTTGAGCATCTGCTAGTGACGAACAGTCACGACACGATCCTATGTTTTACTAACTTCGGTAAGGTCTACTGGTTGCGTGTGTTTGAGATTCCTCAGGCAAGCCGTACGGCTCGTGGCCGACCTATGGTTAATATTTTGCCGTTGGCTGAGGGTGAGCGCATCAGCACGATTCTCCCCGTTAAAGAGTTTGATGAAGAGCGTTGCATCTTCATGGCGACCGCTAATGGTACGGTTAAGAAGACTCGTCTGTCGGCCTTCTCACGCCCACGCAGCACGGGACTAATTGCTTTAGACATCGTTGAGGGGGATCGTCTAATCGGTGCATCACTTACCAGCGGTAACGACGATGTCATGCTAGTGACCTCTGCAGGTAAGGCGATTCGATTCAACGAGACTGATGTTCGTGAGATGGGTCGTACCGCTCGCGGTGTTCGTGGTGTTAAGTTGGATGATGTCGCTAAAGTCATCTCATTGATGGTGCCTCAAGAGGGTGGTCAGGTGTTGACGGCCTCTGAGAAGGGTTATGGCAAAAAGACAGCGATCTCAGAGTTCCCAATTCGTGGTCGCGGCGGCATGGGTGTTATTGCCATGCAGTGCACTGATCGTAACGGAGCATTGGCTGGTGCTGTTCAGGTATTCGATGGCGATGACATCATGCTGATCAGTGATCTCGGTACCATGGTTCGTACTCGTACTTCAGAGATCTCATCGCTTGGTCGAAACACCCAGGGTGTTCGCCTAATTCGTGTTGCGGATGACGAGACTCTTATCGGTCTTGCACGAATCGAAGAGCCTGAAGAGGACGAAGAGAGTGCTGAGAGTTCTGATGTGACTGAAGAGAGTAATTCAACTGGAGCTACCGCGTCAGAAGAGAGTCCGCAAGAGGAGTCTGATGATTCCGAAGGCAGTGAAGAAGAGTAATTGAGGCTCGGAACCCCTACGACATGAATCGTCTATTTAACTTCAGCGCTGGACCTGCAGCGCTGCCAACTGAAGTACTGGAAATCGCCCAATCTGAAATGCTGGATTGGCATGCCAAAGGCCTCTCTATTATGGAGATGAGCCATCGAAGCGCTGAGTTTGTGAGCGTGGCTGAAGGTGCAGAGCAGGATCTGCGTGAACTGATGAACATCGGTGACGACTACGCCGTTATGTTCCTTCAAGGGGGCGCAACCAGTCAGTTTGGTATGGTGCCCATGAACCTTTCACAAGGTGGCAAGGTCTCATACATTAATACGGGTGTTTGGTCTAAAAAGGCGATCAAAGAGGCACAGCGTTTTGCCGATGTCTCTATCGCTGCATCGACAGAATCATCAAGCTTTAGTGAAGCACCTTTGCAGTCAGATCTCACTATTGAGCCGACGGCTAAGTACCTTCATTACACCACCAACGAAACCATTGGTGGGGTTCAATTTGACTACATTCCTGATGCGGGTAATGTGCCACTGGTTGCCGACATGTCGTCAGACATCTTATCGGCGCCGATCGATGTCTCTCGTTTTGGGTTGATCTATGCAGGAGCGCAGAAGAACATCGGTCCTGCCGGATTAACGGTTGTCATCGCACGTAAAGATCTATTAGGAAACCCATTAAGCTCAGCGCCGACTATGTATGATTATGCTGTTCATGCGGCCAATGGTTCGATGCACAACACACCACCGACACTGGCTTGGTATCTATCGGGACTGGTGTTTCAGTGGATTAAGCGCCAAGGTGGATTGTCGGCAATGGCGGAATTGAATCATCGCAAAGCCTCTAAGCTCTATGCGGCTATTGATGGAAGTGACTTTTTTGCCAACCCAGTTGCTGTTCGCAACCGTTCCATTATGAATGTTCCCTTTACGTTGGCTGACTCCGCTCTGGACAAGGCATTCTTGGCTGAATCTGAAGAGGCGGGATTGTTGAATCTTAAAGGGCATCGCTCTGTCGGTGGTATGCGCGCAAGTATCTATAACGCCGTTCCTGAACAAGCGGTGGATGCTCTGATCGACTTTATGGCTGATTTCGAGAAGCGTCGAGGCTAATAATGGGTCAGCAGAATCTCTATCAAGGGTTGACTCAAGATGAGGCACTGGCACAGGTGCGTGATGAGATCGATCAGATTGATCAAGAGATTCATTCCCTGTTAAATAAACGTGCTGAGTGCGCTCAGCGAGTCGCTGATATTAAGCACAGTTTTGGTGCTGACTCCCCCATTTTCTATCGACCTGAACGTGAGGCGCAGGTGCTTCGCAAAGCGATGCAGCGTAATGAGGGGCCGCTTCCTGATCAAGAAATTGCCCGTCTCTTCAGAGAGGTGATGTCAGTCTGTTTGGCGCATGAGCACAGAATGAATGTTGGTTTCATTCAAAGCCCAGGATTGGATGCTGAGCAAGCCGCTCTTAAACAGTTTGGCCATTCAGTAGAGCCTATTGCGTTTCCTAAGGCGACTGAAGCGCTGCTAAGCCTTGCAGAAGAGGGGTTGCACTACGCGGTTATCTCCGTGAATTCACTCTCTGAGGTCTTGTCTCTTCTGATCACTCATCAGCTTAATGTGGTCGGTGAAGTGAATGTGCATGGCGATGAAGCCTATTTGGTACTGGGGCATCAAGCGGTTTCCGCTTCCGGAAATGATAAAACAGCTGTGATTATTGAAGGGTCTGAATCAACGGTAGCTGACTATTCTCGTGCCCTTAGTGATGGAAACCTAACCTATTTAGAGCTTGATGGCGCAGTGTCGGTTGATGGCGTTCAATCTCTGGTTGGACCTGAGCTCAATTTTCACTACCTGGGACTCTTTCCCAAAGCGGTTTTTTAGGGAATTTAATTGTGACTATTGATCAAAAAACATTCGCAGTGTCGGGTGTTCAAAAGTTGACACCTTACCAACCCGGTAAACCGATTGAAGAATTAGAGCGTGAACTGGGTATCAGTGAGTCGATTAAGCTTGCTAGTAATGAAAATCCCTTGGGCCCAAGCCCTATCGCCCTTAAAGCCGCTACCGACAGCTTGCAAGATGCGACACTCTATCCTGATGCGTCTGGCACCGAGCTCAAGCGTAGATTAAACACTGAATATGGTCTGGCAGAAGATCGTTTGACCTTGGGTAACGGATCAAATGACCTGTTGGAGTTGATCGCCAGAGTATTTGTGCGCCCCGAAGATGAGGTGATTTACTCGGAGTTCGCCTTCATCGTTTATCCGCTGGTGGCTCAAGCCTGTTGTGCGGTGTCGGTGGTAACTCCTGCGAAAGAGTATGGTCACGATTTGGATGCTATGGCTAATGCGATCACTGATAAGACGCGCCTTATCTTCCTAGCCAACCCCAACAACCCGACCGGAACAGTCTTCTCAGACGATCAGTTTCGCGCGTTTATGGCTCGTGTTCCTGAGCAGGTCATGGTGATTCTAGATGAGGCTTACACTGAGTATTTGACGGCTCAAAACATGCCAAACGGACTGCAGCTGGCTGATGAGTTCGATAACTTAATCGTCACGCGAACCTTCTCTAAGGCTTGGGGCTTAGCTGGCCTTCGTTGCGGTTTCGCTTATGCTTCGGTAGCAGTAACCGATCTTCTTAATCGTGTTCGCCAGCCCTTCAATGTCAGTTTGCCCGCTTTAGCGGCGGCACAGGCGGTACTGTCCGACTCTGAATACCTCAAGCGCAGCCAAGAGGTTAACCAGCAGGGTCTTGAACAGATGTACGAAGGGCTTACTCAACTGGGTGTTTCGTTTGTACCAAGTCAGGGTAATTTTGTGCTGATCGACTTGGGACAGCCAGCCATGCCGATCTACCAGTCGATGCTATTGATGGGGGTTATTACTCGTCCAGTCGGTAACTACGGCCTCCCGAACCATCTAAGAGTCAGTATCGGCCTTGCTCATGAAAATGAGCGTTTCTTAAAAGCCTTAGCGGAGGCGATCGCTTAATGGCGTTCAAAGCTGAACGTGTTTTAGTCGTCGGACTGGGTCTGATTGGCGGCTCTTTTGCACGTGCAGCAAAAGAGTTGGTCAGCGTTAAGCAGGTGGTTGGCTTTGATCTCAACGAGGAAGAGTGTGATCTGGCGGTTGCTCTTAACGTGGTCGATCGTATCGCAACCGATCTAGAGGTGGCGGTCAAAGAGTCTGATCTAATTCTATTAGCCGTTCCCGTCAAAGCGATAGAGAGAGTGATGCAACAGATCGCTCCATGGCTAAAGCCTGAAGCGATACTAACCGACGTTGGCAGTACCAAACTCAATATCCTTCAGGCAGCAAAAGGTATTTGGCCTGAAGGACTACCAGCTGGGTTTATACCTGGCCACCCAATAGCGGGTGCTGAGAAGAGCGGTGTCTCGGCATCGCAGGCGGATCTTTTTAATCATAAAAAAGTTATTTTGACGCCCCCCGAGGGAGCCTCTGATCAGGCTACATTGACGTTGGCTCGTGTCTGGCAGTCGATTGGTGCTGAAGTGGTTCAAATGGAACCTAAGCGCCATGATCAGGTATTAGCGGCAACCAGTCATCTACCTCATCTATTAGCCTTCTCGCTAGTCGATACGCTCGCGGCGGAGGCAGAGAGTACTGATATATTTCGCTATGCGGCGGGCGGTTTTAGAGACTTCACCCGCATTGCGGCAAGTGATCCAACCATGTGGCATGACGTCTGTTTCGCCAATCGTGAACAGCTGTTAGAGCAGATTGATCGCTTTATGGCGGGCGTACAAGATTTAAGATCAGCCGTCGATCAGGGCGATAGCCAGAGTCTGTTGGGGATTTTTACTCGAGCTAAGGCATCTCGTGAGCATTTCTCATTGGTACTAGAGCGTGCTGGGTATGCGGAGCTCAGGGGCGACGCCATTGATACTCTTGTTTCATCTCCAACGGCTACTTTGAACGGTGAATTGCGAGTGCCCGGTGATCGCTCTATCTCGCAACGTGCCATCATGTTAGCGGCTATTGCTGAGGGTGTGTCTGAAATTGATGGCCTGATTGAGAGTGAAGATACTCTAGCAACCATTCAAATTTTTCGTGATATGGGCGTGGTAATAGAGGGACCGCACCAGGGGCGCGTTAGGGTATTTGGTGTCGGCCTAAACGGGCTGCAAGCCCCGTCTGCGCCTCTCTATTTTGGTAGTTCGATGACCTCATTGCGAATGTTGTTAGGTCTTCTGTCCGCTCAGTCTTTTGATGTGACGTTAACCGGCAGTGAGCTGCTGTCTAAGATCACTTTACAGGAGATTATTGACCCTCTTACTCAGATGGGCGCTTCCATTGAGAGTAATAAAGGATCGCTTCCGATCACTATCAAGGGCGGCCAAACCTTTAAGTCCATCACCTATGCGCCGAGTCATGCCAGTGCTCAGATAAAAGGCGCATTGCTGCTGGCAGCCATGACTGCGGGCATTGAGTTAGAGGTCTATGAACCCAACACTACGCGTGATCATACTGAGCGACTGTTGGCTGCCTTCGGGGTTCAGTTGGATAGAGAGGGACGTCGACTGTTTATCGAGTCAGGTGTTTCGCTAACAGCCTGTTCAGTTCAAGTGCCCGCCGATCTGAGTTTTGCTTTTGCGTTTGCGGTAGGGGCTCTTTTGCAAAAAGAGTCCAATTTGATTATCGATAATGTCAGTGCTAATCCCACTCGTTTGCACTCGTTGCGCCTGCTTGAACGCATGGGTGCGCAGATAACGCTGAATAATAATCGCCATGCTGGTGGTGAGCCAGTTGCTGATCTCAAGGTGAAAGCGTCGGAGCTATTGGGTATTGAGTGCCTATCATCGGAGTTGGTCTCGGTTGGAGATGATCTTCCGCTTCTGTTGTTGGCGATGGTATCTGCTCAGAGTGAATCGACTATTTTAGGAATCGATCGAATTCCTGAGCGACAAAGGGCCCTATTTAAGACGACGGTTGATGAATTAATAAAAGCCGGTGCCGACATCTCAATGTCACAGAGTGATGTCACTATTTCGCCGGTTTCGCAGTGGCACTCGTGTGAGTTAGAGGCCGCAGAACACCCTGCACTGGCGTTAGCTCTGCTGATGTTAAGTTTACGTTTTGATCAGCCCATTCGAATTAACGGATGTCGAGCGATCATTACCGCCTTTCCTGAACTGATTGATCAGGCGCGAAGGGTCGGTATTAAATTGATTGAGGAGTAGTGGATGGATCCACTCAATAGTGAAAATTCATGTCCTATTATTACCGTTGATGGGCCAAGCGGTTCGGGTAAAGGCACTATCTGTCGTTTACTTTCTCAAGAGCTAGGTTGGAGCTTGTTGGACAGCGGTGCTCTTTACCGTCTTACGGCGTTAGCTGCGATACACCATGGTGTCGATCTTAATGATGAAGAGGCGCTTCAGGTTTTGGCTGAGCATCTCGATGTGCGCTTTGTCGCGTCAGAACAGGACGATGAAGTGGTCATTTTGCTCGAAGGTGAAGAGGTGACTCATGCCATTCGAGCTGAGCAGGTTGGTAACGATGCATCCAAAGTGGCTGCTATTTCGTCAGTCCGCTCTGCTCTGTTAAATCGCCAGCGCGATTTTGCGCAGTTACCCGGGTTAGTTGCTGATGGCAGAGATATGGGGACTGTCGTATTTCCAAAGGCACCTTTGAAGATCTATCTAGATGCTTCCGCTGAAGTTCGAGCCGATCGTCGTTATAAGCAGTTGATAGATAAGGGACTGAGTGCTAGCCTTGAAATAATATTAGAAGATATTCGTGCACGAGATGATCGTGATATGAACCGTTCGGTTGCGCCGCTTCGACCAGCCGATGATGCCGTTATTCTTGATAGTACTTCTATGTCTATCGAAGAAGTTTTGAGAACTGTGCTTGAACAAGCACGCCACAAAGGGTTGCGTTAGCGCCCCGTAAACTGAGGCTTAGACCATGAGCGAAAGCTTTGCAGATCTGTTTGAAGAGAGTCTTGAACAGGTCAACATGAAACCAGGTTCCATCATTACTGGAACCGTAGTAGGTATTGAAAACGATTTTGTTGTTGTTACAGCAGGTCTTAAGTCAGATGGGGTCATTCCTATCGATCAGTTTAAAAATGCTGCAGGTGAACTAGAGGTCGCTGTCGGTGATGAGGTGCAAGTGGCACTTGAATCATTGGAAGATGGTTTCGGTGAAACCAAGTTATCTCGTGAGCGTGCGAAACGTGCAGAGGCATGGGCGGTTCTTGCAAAAGCTTACGAAGCTGGCGAAACAGTGACCGGTCGTATCAGTGGTCGTGTTCGAGGTGGTCTAACGGTCATGGTAAATGGCATAAACGCCTTCTTACCAGGTTCTTTGGTGGATACACGCCCACTGCGCGACACTAGTCATCTTGATGATCAAGACCTAGAGCTTAAAATCGTTAAGCTCGATGAGAAAAGTAACAACATTGTTGTGTCACGTCGTGCCATTCTTGAAGAGGCGAACAGCGAAGAGCGTGAGAAGCTGCTTGAACAGATGGAAGAGGGTGCAACCTTTAAAGGCGTTGTTAAGAACCTTACCGATTACGGTGCTTTCATCGATCTAGGTGGTATCGATGGTCTCCTTCATATTACTGATATCTCTTGGAAACGTATCAAACACCCAAGCGAAATGCTGACTGTGGGTGATGAGATCGACGTTAAAGTTCTTCGCTACGATCAAGAGCGTAAGCGCGTATCCCTAGGCATGAAGCAGCTAGCGGCTGATCCATGGACGACAGCAATCGAGAACTATTCAGTTGGTCAACGCGTTATGGCTAAGGTGACTAAGCTTGCTGACTACGGCTGTTTTGCTCAAATTGGTGAGGGTGTTGAAGGTCTAGTCCATGTCTCTGAAATGGATTGGACAAATCGCAACATTCATCCATCTAAGGTGGTTCAGGTTGGTGATGAAGTTGAAGTTCAGATTCTAGACATTGATCAACAACGTCGTCGTATCTCGCTGGGTATCAAACAGTGTCGCGAAAACCCATGGAATGCTTTTGCATCTTCAACGAACAAGGGTGACAAAGTGTCTGGTACTGTCCGCTCAATCACAGACTTCGGTATCTTCATCGGTTTAGAGGGTGGTGTTGATGGTCTTGTGCATCTGTCTGATATCTCTTGGGATGAGCCAGGTGAAGAGGCTGTTAAGCGTTTCAATAAAGGCGATATCGTGGAAGCGGTCATCCAACAAGTGGATGCTGAGCGCGAACGTATCTCTTTAAGCATTAAAGCACTGGCCTCTGATCCATTCAGTAGCTTTGTAGAAGCGAACGGTAAGGGTTCAAAAGTTTCCGGTACAGTTGTCGCAGTGGATGCTCGTCAGGCTGAAATTGAAGTGGCTGATGGTCTGAACGCTATTTTGAAAGTGGCTGAGTTTGCCCGTGAGCGAACTGAAGATCTCTCGGCAGAGCTCTCTGTAGGTGACAGCGTTGAAGCGATTGTGATCAATGTTGATCGTCGTAATCGTTCGATCTTCTTGTCAATCAAAGCGATTGAAGCCAAAGAGCAGCAAGAGGCACTTAAAGCGGTTCAGTCAGCTCCAAGCGATATGGATGCAGGCGCAACAACCATTGGTGATCTCATCAAAGAGCAGATGGGTAAAAAATAGTGATTGAAAACAGGGTGACCTTTCACCCTGTTTCACTATGAATAGGAAGTGGGTATGACTAAGTCTGAGCTGATCGAACGCCTGATAGACAAACATCCGGAACTCTCTGTTAAAGATGTCGAGTTGGCTGTGAAAATCATGTTAACTCAAATGGCCGATACCTTGGCCGAAGGCGAGCGAATTGAGATTCGCGGCTTCGGTAGCTTCTCACTTCACTATCGTGCCCCTCGTGTTGGCCGTAATCCGAAAACCGGTGAATCCGTCTCGTTGCCAGCAAAGCATGTTCCTCACTTCAAGCCAGGCAAAGAGTTACGTGAGCAGGTCAACGCCAGCTTGAAAGACGAGTATTAAGCTTGAGAGCCATTAAACTACTTATAACGTCAGCTATTGCGCTGTTAGTTCTGTTAACAGGCATTATTCTAACTATTCACAACACAACCCCGGTCGAAATTGATCTGGTTTGGGTTACCCTGCCCGAGGCAAGTCTCTCGATCTGGTTGATCATATCAATGGTTGTCGGCCTGTTAGTCGGTATTCTATTGACCAGTGCGCGAGTACTGACTCTGCGGGCAAAGTTGCTCGGCTCTAATCGAAAGTTACGAAAAGCTGAACAACAAATTGAGACGTTGAATCGTGAGGTTCAACGAGGCGCAGAATGAGTGCCAACTCCCCCTACCTGCTTTTTCTTTTTCTTCTGCTTGCAGTTGCCATAGGTTGGTATCTGGGCAGTCGACGACTGAAGAGAAAAGAGCGCCGGAACCAAGCGCTGCCACCTGCTTACCTTTCCGGACTTGATCACCTGATTGATAACCGAACGGAAGAGGCGATCGAATCGTTCATTCATGCCCTCGAGGTTAACTCTGACAATCTGCCTGCCCACATTGCTTTGGCCAAGCTATTAAGGCGCAAAGGCGATATAGATCGTGCCGTTCAAATTCATGAGCGCATGTTAAAGCGTAAAGATCTTTCAGTTTATGATCGTCAGCGTGTGAAATTAGCGCTAGCACGGGACTTCTTCGCTTTGGGGCTGTTAGATCGTGCTGAAGATGCCGCTGCGCCACTGGCTAAACAGACCGATTATCCAGAACTAAGGTATCGAGCGATCGTTCTGCTCATCCGTCTTTATGAGCAAGAGGGTGAGTGGCATCAAGCGCTGCAAAGCGCTGATATTCTGCCCAACAAAAATCGTAAAGAGTTGGTCAATGAGCTCTCACATTATCACTGTGAGCTTGCTCAAAATCAGATCGCTAATGGTGAATTAGAGGCTGCCCTCAGCGAGTTGGAGTTAGCGCTTTCAACCGATGCAAAGTGTGTGCGAGCTAATTTGATTTTAGCTCGAGTTTATATGTTGAAGTCGCAATGGCGTGCTGCGATCAAAGCGTTGCAAAGTATTGCTGAACAAGATCCTCTGTTTATCCCTGAGACACTCAATCCGCTCAGACGCTGTTTTGAGTCGTTAGGGGATGAGCTTGGCCTAAGCCAGTATCTCAATGATCTAATGAGACGGCACCCCTCAACCAGTTTAATGCTCTCCTTAGCAGAGTTAAAACGGGATAAAGAGGGCGTTTTTGCAGCGGGCTTATTCATTACTGAAGCGTTGAAGAGCCGTCCATCGGTTAAAGGCTTCAACCGCTTAATAGATATGCACATTGAGCATGGCTCATCGAGCGCACGCGAGAGTCTGTTGAATTTGCGTTCGCTGACGCAGCAGCTTGAGATGTCCAAGCCAGTCTATCGCTGCGGAAATTGCGGTTACGCGGCACGCAGTTTGGTTTGGCAGTGTCCAAGTTGTAAGCGATGGGGTAGTATCCGCCCAATCCAAGGTTTAGAAGGTGAATAGAGTGTCCATTGAAGATAATAAACGCGTCATAGTTGCCCTAGATTATCCAGAAGCCGATAGCGCTCTATCGATGGCTAAACAGCTAGACCCTGCGGTCTCTCGCGTCAAAGTAGGCAAGGAGCTATTCACGCGTTGTGGACCTGACGTGGTTGAACGTCTCCATGCTCTCGGTTTTGAAGTCTTTTTGGATCTTAAGTTTCATGACATTCCTAATACCGTTGCCAAAGCCTGTGGTATTGCAGCTGAGCTAGGTGTCTGGATGGTGAATGTTCATGCCAGTGGTGGCCGTCGAATGATGGAGGCTGCTCGTGACGAGGTCGAGAAGCGCAGTCGTGGTCCACAACGCACCTCACTGATTGCTGTGACGGTTCTAACCAGTATGGAGCGAGGCGATTTAGCTGAAATGGGCTTGGATATTGACCCAATCGATCAGGTGAAACGTCTCGCAGCGCTGACTGAGCGCTCAGGGCTTGATGGTGTGGTCTGTTCTGCACAAGAGGCTGCTGCTATTAGGGCTCAAGCCTCTGATCAATTCCAGCTTGTGACACCTGGTATACGCCCAGCAGGATCGGCTGTGGGCGATCAGCGCCGCATTATGACACCGGCTGACGCGATTGCTGCAGGTAGCACCTATTTAGTGGTTGGACGTCCAATAACCGGTGCTGAAGACCCAGCGGTGGCGGCTGCAGCGGTTCAGGTCGAAGTGGATGCTGCGTTGGCTGGTTCTGATTAAATACTCTGCGGTTTCTGGGAATTGCTGATGTTGTCGTGTCAGGCTTAAGCCAGACACGCATTGTCGAAAAAATATAAATATTTTTTGGCGTTTTTTAATCCATGGTCTAGTTTGAATAGTGAGAGTAAGGATAGCTCTCATTTCAAATAAGACATGGAGGTTCATTATGAACATCAAATCTCTCGCTTCACGCGTGTTCGCACCACTCTTACTCACTCTTTTTTCATCGACTGCAATAGCAGGTTACCCGGTTAACATAAACTCAGCGGATGCCATTGAGTTGGCCGATGCATTAGAGGGTATTGGTCAATCCAAAGCAGAGGCGATCGTTGCTTACCGTGATCAAAACGGCCCTTTTAACTCGGTTGAATCGCTGACTGCTGTTCGTGGTATAGGCGTCGCAACCGTTGAGAAAAATGTAGAGTACATTCTTCTAGAGCCTGCGAAACCAATGAATGAGTAGTGGCTTGTAATGAGGAGGCTCCAGTGGGGCCTCCCTAATTTGATTAAAGTACGAAAAAGAGCGTGAGAGGAATGAACGCCAAGCTTGCTAAATTACCGATCAGTACAATAGAAGCAACGGTCTCAGGTTGTTGGTTGTAGCGCTCAGCAAACATGTAATTCAGAACAGCCGGTGGCAGTACACTAAAGAGCACTATATAGGCTGTAAACTCATCCGAGAGCCCCATGATCCAGGCAAAAGGTATCGCAAAAACCAAGCTGCTAAGCGGTGAAAAGATTGCGCCATAGAGGCCTATTTTCCATTGGCTCAGATCGACTGTGATCATCCTGACCCCTAAAGCAAAGAGCATCAGCGGAATCGATATCTGACCAACCATATCAATGGGGGTCGCCAGCCAGGTAGGTAGGGGTAGCTTGAACAGTGCCCAAGCAAGTCCCGCAAAAGTGGATAAAATGATTGGATTTTTTAAAAGCCCTGTTAGTTTGGCGTTTTCATCCACAATGTGAATGCCAAGGCTGAAGTGCAGTAGATTACTGACTAAGAACATCACAACAAAGGCGGCCAAACCAGCATCACCAAACGCGAGCAGTGCTAGGGGTAAGCCAAGATTGCCACAGTTGTTGAACATCATTGGCGGAATAAAGGTTTTAGATGAAATACCCAGAAGCTTCGCTACCGGTTTCATCAGTAATCCTGCACCGAGCACCATGACGATCGATCCTAACGCTAGATCTAAATGGGCATACAGATCAAAACTCTTTCCCGCCATAACGCTGAAAATCAGCGCCGGCAAAAAGATATCCATGTTAATGCGATTGGCGACCTGTAAGTCGGGATTTGCCTTTCTTGCGTAAAGGTACCCTGCAGTGACTATGGCAATGATTGGAAATACTGTTGAGAAAACCCGCTCTAGCAGTAAGAGAAGATCGGTGCTGGTTGTCATTGAAAGCCCTAATATCAAAAATTAGTACGGCAAAGGATACTCTATTTAAAGCCAATTTCTTATATAACAAAACGTTAGAAATAAATTTTATTGGTTATATATTTCGCATATGCGTAAAAACTTTCAATAATCCGTAGCTAAAACGTGCTGTTGTCGTAATAGTGCTACACTTGTCGTTAAAATCTGAAATATATCTGGACTAAAGTCGAGTGTCTGTGTAGTGTTTTTACATAAATCAAAGTAAGACGCAGGATAACTGCGCTTTAAACGATCAACTACGTATCTTTATTACAAAGTGCGAGCGTCAACGGAAATGGCGCAAAAGGGAGAGTACTGTGAACGAAATCATTGAAGATATCGACCCAATTGAGACGGATGAGTGGCTTCAGGCGCTAGAATCAGTTGCACAACACGAGGGTAGTGAGCGCGCCTCTTACCTTCTAAAGAAATTGGGCGCCAAAGCGGCTGATTTGGGTGTTGAAAACTGTTCAGAGTTGACTACGCCCTATAAAAATACCATCGCGCCACAGAACGAAGCACCTCTTCCAGGTGATCTATTTATGGAACGCCGCATTCGTTCATTCATTCGTTGGAATGCCATGGCGATGGTGATGCGTGCCAATGACAACGATGAAGGGCTTGGCGGTCACATCTCTTCATTTTCCTCTTCAGCAACACTTTACGATATCGGTTTTAACCATTTCTTCCGTGGTAACGAAGGTGAGCAAGATGCTGACATGGTCTTCTTCCAAGGACACATTTCACCGGGTATCTATGCACGCGCTTACCTTGAAGGTCGTCTGACTGAAGAGCAGTTAGATAACTTCCGTCGTGAAGTGGATGGCAACGGTCTATCCTCTTACCCACACCCTTGGTTGATGCCTGATTTCTGGCAGTTCCCAACGGTCTCTATGGGTCTAGGCCCTATTCAAGCTATCTACCAAGCACACGTAATGCGTTACATGTCGGCACGTGATTTGGTCAAACGTGGTGATCGTAAAGTATGGGCATTCCTAGGTGATGGTGAGTGTGATGAACCAGAATCTTTGGGTGCGATCTCTCTGGCGGGTCGCGAGCAATTAGAAAACCTTATTTTTGTTGTTAACTGTAACTTGCAGCGTTTGGATGGTCCTGTTCGTGGTAACGGTAAAGTCGTTCAAGAACTGGAGAGTGTGTTCCGCGGTGCTGGCTGGAACGTCATCAAATGTCTTTGGGGTCGTCACTGGGATCCTCTATTTGAGCGTGACAAAACGGGTCTGCTTCAGAAGCGTATGGATGAAGTGGTCGACGGCGAACTTCAGAACATGAAGGCGAACGGCGGTGCTTACACACGCGAGCACTTCTTTGGTAAATACCCAGAGCTTCTTGAGTTGGTTAAGGATATGTCGGACGACGATATTATGAACCTTAACCGCGGTGGTCATGACCCTTATAAAGTTTACGCTGCCTACAAAGCGGCGGTTGAGCACAAAGGTCAGCCAACCGTTATTCTAGCCCAAACGGTTAAAGGTTATGGCACGGGTAAATCGGGCGAAGCGAAAAACGACACTCACTCGATGAAAAAAGTCGCACTGGATGATCTTAAAGATTTCCGAGATCGCTTTAATATTCCGGTTGAAGATGATCAGCTAAAACAGCTGCCTTACTACCGTCCAAACCCTGACTCACCTGAAATGAAGTACATGCTGGGTGCGCGTGAGAAGTTGGGTGGTTTCTACCCAATTCGTCGTACAGAGTTTGAAGAACTGCCAGTGCCAGCTTTGGATACCTTCGCAGGTCAGCTTAAATCGAGTGGCGAGCGTTCGCTATCGACTCAGATGGCATTTAACCGTGTGCTAAGCTCCGTCGTTAAAGATAAGAAAATAGGCGAGCGTGTTGTACCGATTGTTCCTGATGAGGCGCGTACCTTTGGAATGGAGGGTATGTTCCGTCAACTAGGTATCTACACCTCTGAAGGTCAGAAGTATGTTCCGCATGACCACGATCAGATTATGTTCTACAAAGAGAGTAAATCGGGTCAGATTCTCGAAGAGGGTATCAACGAGTCGGGTGCATTCTCGGCTTGGTTGGCGTGTGCGACGGCTTACTCAAACAGTAACTGTACGCTGATCCCGTTCTACATCTTCTACTCTATGTTTGGCTTCCAGCGTGTAATGGACCTAACCTGGGCAGCGGGTGACTCGCAAGCACGTGGCTTCTTGATTGGTGCAACTTCAGGTCGTACGACCCTGAATGGTGAAGGTCTGCAGCACCAGGATGGTCATTCACACCTGATGGCGCAGATGATTCCAAACTGTATCTCTTACGACCCAACTTACGGTTACGAGATTGCGGTTATTGTGCAAGACGGAATGCGCCGCATGTATCAAGAGCAAGAGAACAAGTTCTACTACATCACGACGCTTAACGAAAACTACCAGCACCCTGAAATGCCAGTTGGCGCTGAAGAGGGAATCGTTAAGGGTATCTACCTGCTTGAAGAGGGTAAGAAGTCCGACCTACGTGTTCAGCTGTTTGGTTGTGGTTCGATTCTTCGCGAAGTGCGTGAAGGTGCAACCATTCTTCGTGAGGAGTTTGGTGTTGAAGCGGATGTTTGGAGTACAACATCGATCAACGAGCTGACTCGCGATGCGATGGAAGTGAACCGTTGGAACATGCTCCACCCAGAAGAGCAGCCACGTGAGTCGTTCCTAGAGCAATCTTTGAAAGGTCACGAGGGTCCCGTTATCGCTTCAACAGATTACATGCGCATGTACGCTGATCAATTGCGTGAATACATTCCACGTCGCTACAAAGTACTAGGTACCGATGGTTTCGGTCGCTCAGATACTCGCAGCAAACTGCGCAGCTTCTTCGAGGTTAACCGCTACTACGTTGCGGTAGCTGCGCTTAAAGCGCTTCAGGAAGAGGGCAAAATCGAAGCTTCAGTTGTCGCTAGCGCGATTCAGAAGTTCAACATCAACCCAGATAAACCAGCTCCTTGGACGGTTTAAGTCGATTGAGAACTTTGAAGAATTCGTAAGGAGATAACTGTGAGTACTATTACTGTAAACATTCCAGATCTCAGCGGCGCAAGTGACGTTGATGTGATAGAAGTTTTAGTCGCTGCCGGTGATGTGGTTGCTGAGGGCGACAGCCTGATCACACTAGAGACGGATAAAGCCTCTATGGAGGTACCTTCACCGCAAGCGGGTAAGATCGTTTCAATGGCGATTTCTGAAGGCGATACCGTCAATGAGGGTGATCTGTTGATGGAAATTGAGATCGCCTCTGGCGATTCTGCGCCTGCTGCTGAGAGCGTTGCTGAAGCTGAGACGGTTGAGTCGGCAGAGGCGCCAGTTGAGTCGGCTGCTCCATCCGCTGCAGCCTCAAGCGTCGAGCAAGTGCTTATCCCAGACTTAAGCGGTGCATCCGATGTGGATGTGATCGAAGTCCTGGTGGCTGTTGGCGATACAGTGGCGGAAGGCGACAGCCTGATTACGCTAGAGACAGATAAAGCCTCTATGGAGGTTCCTTCACCAGCGTCGGGCGTAGTTAAAGCGCTGACAATTGCCGAGGGCGATAAGGTTAATGAAGGCGATCTACTGATTGAGCTTGAAGTAGCGGAAGTAGCGGCTCCTTCAGAGGTGTCTGTTGAACCTACGCCTGCTCCAGCGGCTGCAGAGGCACCAGCACCTGCAGCAGCTGCTAACGTTGGTGGCGTTGAATCTGTCCTAATACCAGATCTCAGTGGCGCATCCGATGTGGACGTTATTGAGGTGTTGGTTAAAGAGGGTGATAGCGTAGCAGAAGGCGATAGCTTAATTACCCTGGAGACTGACAAAGCCTCAATGGAAGTCCCATCACCAGCGTCTGGTGTCATTAAATCGATGAAGATTAATGAAGGCGATAAAGTTAACGAAGGTGACCTACTTCTTGAGCTCGAAGTTGTTGGCGCTGCACCGGTCGCTGCGCCTGTTTCAGAGCCAGCACCTGCTGCCTCAGCTCCAGCTCAAGCACCTTCAGCAGTTGCACCAGCTAAACCAGCTCCGGCCGCTTCTACAACTGATTTGGTGGATCTGGAGAAGCGTAATCGCTCAGTTCATGCTGGCCCTGCTGTTCGTGCTATCGCACGTGAATACGGTGTTGACCTCTCTAAAGTGACCGGCACTGGTCGTAAGGGTCGTATTGTTAAAGAGGACGTTCAGGCTTACGTCAAAGGCGCACTTCAGAAGTTGGATTCGGCTCCTGCTGCAGCAGTCACTGGTGGTAGTGGCATTCCAGCCATTCCAGCTGTTGATCACAGTAAGTTTGGTGAGATCGAGAAAGTTAAACTAAGCAAGATCGACAAGATCACTCGTGACAATATGTCTCGCTGCTGGTTGAACATTCCTCATGTGACCCAGTTCGATGATGCTGACATTACCGAGCTTGAAGCCTTCCGCAAGGAGATGAAGGATGAAGCGGCTAAGCAGGGTGTGAAGCTGACACCGCTTCCTTTCTTGATCAAAGCGGCTGCGATTGCGTTAACGCGTCATCATAAGTTTAATGCCTCTTTGGATGCCGATGGTGAACACATTGTTTACAAGAAGTATGTCAACATTGGTATTGCGGTCGATACGCCGAACGGTCTGATGGTTCCTGTTATCAAGGACGCTGATAAGAAGAGCATCTACGAGCTATCTAATGAAGCGATTGAGTTGGCGGGTAAAGCGAAAGACCGCAAGCTTAAGCCAAACGAGATGCAGGGAGCTTGTTTCACAATCTCAAGCCTCGGTGGTATTGGTGGCACAGGTTTCACTCCAATTGTGAATGCACCTGAAGTTGCCATTCTCGGTGTCTCTAAAGCGGATATCAAACCTCGTTGGAACGGTAAGGAGTTTGAGCCTCGTCAGATGCTGCCACTCTGTTTATCGTACGATCACCGTGCAATTAACGGCGGTGATGCGGGTCGATTCCTTACAGAGCTTAATGGATTGCTAAGCGATATTCGTCGTTTGGTTCTTTAAGCTCAAAGCGCAACGACAAAAGCCCTGCCTAGCAGGGCTTTTTTGTTTTAAATTGACTGTTTTTTACTTTATAAAACATATTTCGCTATTCAGAATTCATGATCGTGATACGCTTTAGATATGGAGGTTTATTATGATTCAAGGGTTTTTGATTTTGCTGGCGTTTCAACTACTTGGTGAGTTATTGGTGGTTGTATTTGCCTTACCACTTCCTGGGCCAGTGATCGGTTTGGTTCTTTTGCTAGCTAGTCTGTTGGGGTTGGGTCGTATTCCCGATTCATTGAAAAAGACCAGTGATGGGTTGTTATCCAATTTGGCTCTGTTGTTCATCCCTGCGGGTGTGGGTCTCATCCTGCACTTTGATCTACTCGCCAGTGAGTGGTGGATTATCCTACTGGCACTCTTGGTATCGACTGTTGTGGCAACGCTCGTGACAGCGGCACTGTTTCAGTGGCTGATGAGCCGGGTAGGGGGTGAAAAATGATGATTGGAACCGATTTTTGGGTCTACTTTGCTGCTAGGCCTCTCATATGGATCGTTGTGACCTTGGCTGTTTTTTCGATCGCGAATCTTGTATACCAGCGCGCCAATCGACTACCTATTTTACACCCGGTCCTAATCAGTATGGCGCTCTTGATCGTGATACTGCTTATAACCGGCACGCCTTATGAGACCTATTTTTCTGGCGCTCAGTTTATTCACTTCTTATTGGGTCCTGCGACGGTGGCGCTAGCGATACCGATGTTCCAATACTTTGATGAGATTCGCAGGCTATGGCTGCCGATTCTAGTATCAAGTACGGTGGGTGCTCTGGTGGCGTCACTCTCGGCCGTCGCGGTTGCTTGGCTATTCGATGCACGACTTGAAACGATGATGTCCGTTGCGCCTAAATCCGTTACTTCACCTATTGCGATGGGCATCGCGGAGAAGATAGGAGGCCTGCCTTCATTGGCGGCCGCTTTGGTACTCGTTACGGGCGTTTTAGGCAGTATTTTAGTGCCAATGATTCTAAAGCGTATGCGTGTTGAGGATCAGGCCGTTAAAGGCTTTGTATTGGGATTGACGTCCCATGGATTCGGTACGGCAGTGGCACTAGAAGTGGGTACCGTAGCGGGTGCCTTTGCTGGATTGGCCATGGGTTTGACAGGTCTATTAACCGCCTTCCTACTACCAATTGTTATTGGTTGAATTTGAAATAGAGTGTTAACAGCAGTAAAGTTCGCGCCGAGATTGAAGGATTAATAGGTCATTATTGCCAATGAGTACTCCACTAGAGCGCTACAAAAAGGATTTGCAGCGTGACGACTTTTCGTACGACGCCACTCAAGAGATGGCCGTTGAACATTTGCAACGTCTACATGATCAGCTAGTAGAAGCTGAGAATGCACCTGCCCCTGGATTGTTGGGTCGTCTGAAACAGAAAGTGGTGAAAGAGAAGGTTGAGCCGATTAAGGGGCTCTACTTTTGGGGCGGTGTTGGGCGCGGAAAGACCTACCTGATGGACACTTTTTATGACACGCTGCCCTTTGAAAGAAAGATGCGTACGCACTTTCACCGTTTTATGCAGCGAGTTCATGCTGAGCTTAAATCGCTCGACGGAACAAAAAATCCATTGGTCACTATTGCTGAGAAGTACTCAAAAGAGACCCGCATTATCTGTTTCGATGAGTTTTTTGTATCCGATATTACTGATGCGATGATTCTCGGTAGCCTGCTAGAAGAGCTATTTGCTCGCGGTGTCTCGCTTGTTGCTACCTCTAATATCGTGCCTGACGGTCTCTATGAAAATGGTCTGCAGCGTGCTCGCTTTATGCCGGCCATTGCGCTGCTGAACCAATACACTGAAGTAGTCAATGTCGATAGTGGTATCGATTACCGTCTGAGAACGCTTGAGCAGGCTGAGTTGTACCACTGGCCGCTGGATGCGGGCGCTGATGAGTCACTTGAGAAAAGTTTTAATGGCTTGGCACCTGATCTGGAAGAGTTGGAAGAGAATCTCTCGATTGAGATAAACAATCGAATGTTAACCGCTCGTAAAGCGTGCGAAGATGTAATTTGGTTTGACTTTAATGCACTGTGCGAAGGCGCGCGCTCGCAAAATGACTACATTGAGCTGGCAAAGCTCTACCACGCGGTCCTGCTCAGTAATGTTCCGCAGCTTGGACGAACTAATGACGACGCGGCGCGTCGCTTTATTAACTTGGTTGACGAGTTTTACGACAGTGGTGTGAAGCTCATCATCTCAGCCGAAAAACCTATTCATGAGATCTACACAGAGGGTCGTTTGGAGTTCGAGATCGAGCGCACCAAGAGTCGTCTTCTTGAGATGCAATCTCATGAGTATCTTGCGAGAGAGCATAGGGCTTAGACTGACAGAGCATAAAGCAGCGCTAGTAATCATCAAAAAATAATTTCAATTTACTCTGGTTTTATAAACGAATATTCCTGTATAATCCTCGCTCCGCGTAATTGCGGAATGGAAGGTTGTGATTACCACACAACAAATAATTATAAGGTAAGTCGGGATCTATCCTCGATTTTGATTCGAGACTTATAGTAGGAAAATACAATGTCATACACTGTTAGCGCTAAGCCAGCCGAAGTAAAACGCGACTGGTACGTTGTTGACGCAGAAGGTAAAACCCTTGGTCGTCTAGCAACTGAAATCGCTCGCCGTCTACGCGGTAAGCATAAAGCGGAATACACTCCGCACGTTGATACTGGCGATTACATCGTCGTTGTTAACGCTGAAAAAGTACACGTTACTGGTAACAAACGTAACGACAAAACGTACTACCGTCACTCTGGTTTCCCGGGTGGTCTTAAAGAAGCAAACTTCAATAAGATGATCCAGACTTTCCCTGAGCGTACGATTGAACTTGCTGTAAAAGGCATGCTGCCAAAAGGCCCTCTAGGTCGTGCGATGTACAGCAAGCTGAAAGTATATGCAGGTACGGAACATCCGCACACTGCTCAGCAGCCTAAAGAATTGAACATCTAAGGGAAAACGAACAATGGCAACTACTCAGTACTACGGCACTGGCCGTCGCAAAACTTCCACTGCCCGCGTTTTCCTACGTCCAGGCACTGGTTCTGTTTCTATCAACAACCGTACTCTTGAGCAGTACTTCGGTCGTGAAACTGCACGTATGATCGTGATGCAGCCACTTCAACTGACTGAAACTGCTGAGAAATTCGACGTATACGTAACGGTTACTGGCGGTGGCGGTTTCGGCCAAGCTGGTGCTATCCGTCACGGTATCACTCGCGCTCTAATGGAGTACGACGAGACTCTACGTCCTACACTTCGCCAAGCTGGTTTCGTTACTCGTGACGCTCGTGAAGTTGAACGTAAGAAAGTCGGTCTACGTAAAGCACGTAAGAAACCACAGTTCTCAAAACGTTAATTCGTTTTCAGCTTTTCAGCTCCAAAAAAACCCAAGCTTTTGCTTGGGTTTTTTTTCGTTATATCCTTATGATTATTTAGTCTCTCTAAACGCGCCTGAATACGACTATTGGCGGGCCTTTCATCGGTCTTCAATCTTGAAAAAATAGGGGCTTTTCTTTACCATTTCGCGCCAGTAACAGGGCTCGATCCAATCGGTTGTGGCCTAATGTTAAACGAATTTTATCTTTCGTTTCGCTCCGTCTATTCGAGGTGATCCCTCTTTTAGACCAATTAAGGGAGAGTAGTTGATGAGCAATGACGGCGTAAATAAAGGCCGGCGTCGACTTCTAGTTGGTGCTACATCTGCAGCGGGTGCAGTGGGCGCAATTGGAGTAGCCGTACCTTTCGTCGCTTCCTGGAATCCTAGTGCCAAGGCGAAAGCCGCTGGTGCACCTGTTAAGGCGGATATCAGCAAGCTAGAGCCAGGTCAGCAGATGATTGTTGAGTGGCGTGGTAAGCCTGTATGGGTTGTACGACGCACTGAAGAAGCATTGGCGAACCTAGAAAAACTGAATGGCCAGTTGGCTGATCCAAGTTCAGAGAAACCTCAACAGCCAGAATACATTCCAGGTAACTCTGCACGCTCTTTGCGCCCAGAAATCATGGTAATGGTTGGTATCTGTACACACTTGGGCTGTTCACCAACTTACCGCCCTGAAGTGGCTCCAGAAGATATGGGTCCTGAGTGGTTAGGCGGTTTCTTCTGTCCCTGTCACGGCTCTCGTTTTGACCTCTCTGGTCGTGTCTATGCGGGTGTGCCTGCACCGACTAACTTGGTTATTCCTCCTCACTCTTACCTTGATGACAACACGCTTGTTATCGGTGTCGATACGGAGACTGCATAATGGCTGGTTCACGAAATAAGGGTAATCCAGGCTTCATGGGCTGGATCGATGATCGTTTCCCTGCGACTGCGCTTTGGGATGATCACCTAGCAAAATACTACGCGCCAAAAAACTTTAATTTTTGGTACTTTTTTGGCTCACTGGCACTCCTAGTGTTGGTTAACCAGATCCTGACAGGTATCTGGCTAACGATGAGCTACAATCCAAGCGCAGAAGGTGCCTTTGCCTCTGTTGAATACATCATGCGTGATGTTGAATACGGTTGGTTGCTGCGCTACTTGCACTCCACCGGTGCATCGGCCTTTTTCGTTGTTATCTACCTGCACATGTTGCGCGGTATGATGTACGGCTCGTACAAAAAGCCACGTGAGTTGGTGTGGTTGTTTGGTATGACCATCTACCTAGCGCTGATGGCTGAGGCCTTCATGGGTTACCTACTTCCTTGGGGGCAGATGTCTTACTGGGGTGCACAGGTAATCGTATCACTTTTCGGTGCTATTCCAGTGATTGGCCCTGACTTGCAGCAGTGGATTCGTGGTGACTTCCTAATCTCTGGCATCACGCTAAACCGTTTCTTTGCACTGCATGTGATCGCGCTGCCAATCGTCATTCTTGCGCTTGTAGTACTGCACATCATTGCCCTGCACGAAGTGGGTTCTAATAACCCAGACGGTATCGAGATCAAAGATAAGAAAGATGAGAATGGCGTACCTCTAGACGGTATCCCGTTCCACCCTTATTACACAGTTAAAGATATTGTCGGCGTTGTGGTCTTCCTGTTTGTGTTCTGTACGGTTGTATTCTTCTTCCCTGAGGGTGGCGGTTACTTCATAGAGAAACCAAACTTTGAGCCTGCAAACCCGCTGAAAACGCCTGAGCACATTGCACCGGTTTGGTACTTCACACCATTCTACGCAATCCTTCGTGCGATCACATTCCCACTGTTTGGCTTGGACGCTAAATTCTGGGGTGTGGTAGCGATGGGTGCTGCGATTGCGATTCTTTTCGTATTGCCTTGGCTAGACCGAAGCCCAGTTAGATCGATCCGCTACAAAGGCTGGATGTCTAAAGTTTGGCTGGTAGTGTTTGCAATCTGTTTTGTCATTCTAGGTGTTCTAGGCGCGATTCCTGCAACTCCAGAGCGTACTCTGGTTGCTCAGATCTGTACTGCTCTGTACTTTGCATTCTTTATCCTAATGCCATGGTACACACGTATAGAAAGCACTAAACCAGTACCAGAGAGGGTGACAGGCTAATGAAAAAGTTTCTTCTTACTCTAGTAGTGGCCCTTATTCCATCAGTAGCTTTGGCTGCTGGTGGCGCGAAAATGCCACTGGAACACATTGAACTGGATCGTACCAATGAGGCTTCCTTGCAGCGTGGTATGGCGACGTTTGTTAACCGCTGTCTTGGCTGTCACTCAGCTCAGTACCAGCGCTATGAGCGTTCAGCAACGGATCTAAACATCCCTGCGAACCTGGTTGAAGAGCATCTGATCTTTGGTGACCAAAAAATCGGTGAGCAGATGACGATCGCCATGAAATCATCTGATTCGGCGACTTTTTTCGGTAATCCACCACCCGATCTAACGCTAGAGACGCGTCTACGCGGTCCGGACTGGGTATACACTTACCTTAAAAGTTTCTACAAAGATGAGTCTCGCCCTTGGGGTGTGAACAACGCTGTCTTTAAAGACGTTGGTATGCCAAATGTGTTGGAAGATCTACAAGGCACGGTGACCTTACGCTGTTCTGAGGAAGAGCTACTAAGCCGTGGTCTTAAGTCTGACGTCGATCCACTTACCGGAGTTGCCAAACCCGGCTGTCTAACCGTTGATAACGGTACCGGTGCACTGGAGCCTGCGGAGTTTGATAAGGTGATCTATGACCTTGTTAACTACATGGCTTACATGGCAGAGCCGTCTAAAGCGGACTCTCACCGAATCGGTACGTATGTATTGATCTTCTTGTTCTTCTTCTTCTTTATCGCATACGCACTGAAGAAAGAGTACTGGAAAGACATACACTAAACGCTCGATTTCTGTTAAATTATAAAGTCTACGTATTCCGTCGGAGTGCGTAGATTTTTTGTTTCTAATATCTGTTAATTTTTGGAGTAGTAGATGGGCGTGGTAGCTAAACGTTCTTCAATGACCTTTTTCTCTGATGGTGCTGATCATTACAGTCATCGAGTACGCATTGTTCTGGCGGAAAAAGGTGTAGCGGTCGATATTGTTGACTGCCAAGATGATGAGTTGCCAGAAGATGTTGCTGCTCTTAATCCATACAACAGTCTACCGACACTGCTTGATCGTGAATTGGTTCTGTTTGAATCAAACGTCATGATGGAGTACTTAGATGAGCGATTCCCTCATCCACCATTGTTGCCAGTGTACCCAGTTGCGCGTGCCGAGAGTCGACTCTACATCTACCGTATCCAACGTGATTGGTGCCGCTATGCGGATACTATCCTCAATAAGAAGGGTAGTGATGAGGAGTTGGATGTGGCTCGTAAAGAACTGCGTGATAGTCTGGTGGCTATTTCACCGATCTTCCAAGAGAAGCCATACTTTATGAGTGAAGAGTTTAGCTTGGTGGATTGTGTCATCGCTCCTATCCTTTGGCGTCTGCCTGCGATGGGTATTGAGCTTCCAGAAGCTCAGTGTAAGCCGCTGATTGCTTACATGGATCGTCTCTTTGATCGTGAGTCATTCCAAGAGTCACTATCAGAAGCCGAGCGTGAGATTCGCGAGTAAGTCGTGTCTGACTTAACCCCTTCGCGTGGTTATCTGCTAAGAGCCCTTAATGAGTGGCTCTTAGATATGGATCTGACACCGCATATTGCTGTAGATGCTTTAGTGCCTGGTACCGATGTGCCTCAAGAATTTGTCAAAGATGGACAGATCACACTTAATATCACTCCTAGTGCGGTTCGAGATCTCTTCATGGACAATGAGGCGCTGAGCTTCAATGCTCGTTTTTCAGGTACGCCTAGGCAGGTCTATGTGCCAATGGCTGCACTGCTCGCCATATTTGCCCGTGAGAACGGCGTCGGTATGGGGTTTGGTATGGAGCCAGGTGCTGAAGCGCTGAATCTTATTTTGGAAAAAGCGCACGCCGAGCCTAATAGCGATGAATTAGAGACCACTACCGAGACCGCTGCGGTGAAACCTTTAGCAGGCAAAAGACCGGGACTTAGGGTCGTTAAGTAGTCTGATACACATTAAAAAGGGAGCATTAAGCTCCCTTTTTTGTCGCCCTATGCTGCTTATGGCAGTGGAACGTATTCGAATACTTTAACGATGCGTTGAACGCCCGGTACTTCGCGTACGATGGCGACGGCTTGATCTGCTTCACGCTGGCTAACTAAACCCATCAAATAAACCACGCCATTCTCGGTAACTACTTTTACACGTAGGCCTTCAATGGACTTGTCACTGAGGAGTTTTAGCTTTACGCGGCTCGTTAGGTAGACGTCATTCGTGCGAACAATCGTTGAGCTTGGGCCTGCGATTTCGAGCTCGTTGTGAATGCGTTTTACTTCACGTGTTTGGCCAACAATCTGTTCAGCTTCTTGGCGAACATTAGCATTGGGCACCTGACCTGTTAGCAGAACCTGGCCGTTAAAGCTTTTTACATTAATGTGGGACTGCGCCAGTGGTGCAGAGCCTTTGCTAAGGTTGACCCGGACTTTAAGTTCAATCGCTTCATCTTCGATGATGTTGCCTAGGGTGCGGTTTCCAACGTCTTCGCGAATTGGCTCCTCACGTGATGAGCTAACAATGGTAGAACAACCCGTTACAAGGGTCGTTGTCATCACAAGCGTGGCTAGGACTTTTTTCATAGCAAGTTAAGCTCCAAAAAGTTGATATTCAATTAGGTCTAAAAGGCACTGAAGTGTCAGCATCTGTGCAAGATGAATCGCTGGATCATCTTCTGCGGCCACACATATCTCAATCTCTGTAGGCTCAAGTAATGCAGTGATATTACCACCATCACGACCAGTGATCGCGATTACCTGCATCTCTCGGTCATGTGCCGCTTGGATTGCGTGGATTAGGTTACGATCATTACCTGAGGATGAGATTAATACTAAGAGATCACCAGGTTGGCCCAACGCCTGAATCTGTCGTGCGTAGGTCTGCACATAGCCAGACTCTTCTGCGGTGCCTGTGGTGACACCTGAGTCTGCACCCAGTGCAATAGCAGGAAGCCCTGGACGCTCTTCACGAAAGCGCTGCATCAGCGTCGTTGTGAAGTAGTTGGCGATCGATTGGCTGGCACCGTTGCCGGCACAGATGATTTTATGTTCTGACATTAGACAAGCCAGAAGCTGTTCAGAGGCGTCAGCGATCACCGGCGAGTAGTGTTCAATGGTCTGAGCACTAATGCCTAAGGTGGTGTGTAACTGGTTGACGATTCTCTCTTCGAGTTCCATGTGACTTCTAGCTATCCGGTCTAAAGGCATCTTTATACCATAGACAGTTGCTTATCTCGCCCCCTGACGTCAGAGAAATAACATCAAATCTAAAGTTATGATTTGCATATCGCCTATTTTGACTGATCCATAGGTGTGCGGCTTTGATGAGTTTACATTGTTTGTTAACGGTGACGCTCTCAGCGCCTGATCCAAAATGGGGGTTAGATCGGACCCTCACTTCAATAAATACGATCGTATCCGAATCCAACATCACTAAATCGATCTCACCAAACCGGTAGTTGGCGTTTCTGTTTAGGTACTTCAGACCCTGTTTGCGAAGATACTGTTCAGCGATCTGTTCGCCTTGGTTACCAATGATTTTACGGTTCATAGTCTCATCCTTGAGTCATTATGAACTTAGTTTAGCTGAACCTCTTGAGTCTGCACGTTGATGCCCTCTGATTGAGCGGTTGTGTCAGTATCGGCCTCTAGAATCTTGGGTTCTGGAATGGTTGGTTCACCCAGTAAGACAGGGATGCCCTGATCAAATTGCGCCCAGAGCAACTCACGAGTGAAGCGACCTGAGCTGCCTAAACTCAATCTTCCTGTCTCACCCTGCACACTGAGGTCCGGTGAACTCTGCAACTGGCTTAAGAATGGGTAGACTTTGACAGCGTCTGAACCCAGTGCGTAGAGGCGTCCAAGTCGACTCGCGCTGTCGGGTCTCTCGAGCGCTAATGAAAGGTTAAGCGATGTGGTTGGCCGAAGTAACCAAGGTTGGTCAGGGAATTGAATGCGGTTGAGATCGACGTCTCTGGCCGCATTGAAGTCCCCTTCAAAGTGGTGCGAGGTTGCATAAATCGGATAATCGCCCGCGAAATGGAACGCCAACATTGGTGTGAGTTGGCGAGCGTCTTGTGGTTGGGCTGCCAGTAAAATCGCATCGATATCACGTCTTGGGCGCTCATCAAACTCAAGCGATTCACCTAATAGCTTTTTAATCGCACTGTATCGTGCAGTACTCTGATCAGTATTAAGCAATTGACTCACCTGACCAGATAGATCGCCATTTAACTCATAACTCAACTCAGCAACGACTTCTGCACTGGCCGCTTCAAGCTTCAGCTTAAAATCGTCTGCCAGACGTGCTCCCCATGCCGCGGCTGGGGTGATTAGAGCAAAGCGTTTGTGACCCTCTAAGGTTGCTCTGGTGACAACCTGAATAATCTCTTGGTCCGAACCTAAATCCAGTTGAAATAGGTTGTCAGTCAAGCGGTCAGTCCGGTTAAAGGTGATGAATGGGACCGGAAGATTACTGCTGCTTCCCAATTCATCAATTAATTTACCGCGCAATGGTCCAATGACAAGATCGGCTTGCTGCTCTACTGCATAGGCAATGATGCTCTGTGCACTAGCGCCTTCTGTATCAAGGCTGATTAACTCAGGCGTTTCAAGCCCACGTTGCGAACGTGATTTGAGCGCAGCAATAACGCCTTCTGAAATGATTCGAGCCGGCTCAGACAAGGGGCCGCTGAAGGGTAGGGCAATCAAAATACGCTGCGCTGAGATAACATCACCATTGAGAAGGGATGCAAGCGAGGTGGGCGGAGTGTCGCTGGCGGGGTGTTTTTCCCAAAGTGTTCGCCATTGTGCTGCCACCTCTCGTTGGGTAGTTAAATCCTTTATTGGTGCAAGCTGCAGTGCTAACTCAATCCATCCCTGAGTGATAAATCCATAGTTCGAGAAGTTAGCGGCTACCAGTGTTTCATTATCGACTTGATTGATCAGCGTCCAGATTCGGTCGTTAATGCTCTGCTGTTGATCGAGCGAAAGCTCACTTAGCTCGCTCAGGGATAAAACAGCGCTTAAAGGGTTATTTTGCTGCTCGAAGATATCGGCTTTAAGAAGTGCGATCTCAACACGTTGTTCGCTGTTGAGTGTTGGTAGGTTTTGATCCGTTAAGCGATTCAGAGCTGACCCGCTGTCATTGAGCTTAAGGTAGGCTTGCGCTTCTAACTGAACCACTTGAAAAGCGTTATTGCTATTAATGCCGGCAAGGTTGATGACCGACAGACTATTGGCCGCCTCTTTATAACGTTGCTGATTAAACAGGAGTTTAGCAGCTTGCAAACGAAGTTCGGCTGCTTGATCTCCACGAGCATTGATTGCCTGAAGCAGTATCTCAGCCGCTGTGGTTGCCTCTTTTGGCGTAGCCGCTTGCCTATCTACGACGGTCGGTTTATCCAGTTGCGGGGTACAGCCCGCTACTAGTAGTGCCAATAATGCGCTTCTTCCTAACAACTTCAATGCGTTGCTCATGTTATAGTCCACACCCTGTAACTCAAATCGGATGGATATCATATGTCTCTGCCTACCCTGTATGTCGTGGCAACGCCCATTGGAAATCTTGCGGACCTAACGCCACGTGCGCAGCAAGTGTTAACCGATGTCGACCTTGTTGCGGCTGAAGATACTCGCCATACAGGAAAGCTTTTGCAGCACTTTAACATTAAAGCGAACTTGATATCAGTACATGATCACAATGAACGACAACGTGCGGGGCTGATTATCGATCAGTTGGCGGCTGGAAAAAGTGTGGCTCTGGTTTCTGATGCCGGAACGCCACTGATTTCAGACCCTGGGTTTGTCCTGGTGCGTGCAGTCAAAGAGGCTGGATACGCTGTATCACCAGTGCCTGGATGCTGTGCCTTTGTTGCGGCTTTAAGTGCTTCTGGTATGCCATCTGATCGATTCTCGTTCATCGGTTTTCTACCGGCTAAAACCGGCGCTAGGGTGAAGGCTTTAGAGCAGTTGGCTTATCGAGAGGAGACGCTGGTGTTTTATGAGTCGACCCACCGTATCGTCGACTCTCTTAAGGATATGCAGAGTGTCTTTGGTGAACAGCGCACGATTGGCGTAGCGCGAGAGATTACCAAGACCTTTGAGACCATTTACGCTGCGCCCGCTGCCGAGCTGATTGAGTGGATATTGGCTGACAGTAACCAGCAGCGGGGTGAGTTTGTCGTGATGGTTGAAGGGGCAGTCAAGGAACCGGGCTCGATAAACGAAGAGACGCTTCGAGTATTGAATCTGTTGGCGGTAGAATTACCACCCAAAAAGGCGGCCGCCATCGCTTCAGAGATCACCGGTGTCGGAAAAAAAGAGCTCTATCAGCAGCTCATTTCCTAGGGTGCGGCAACGAAGCATGTTATGATCCTTTTCGAGTCTTTTAGACAGTCGCCGCTCTGCTTGCAGAGGGGAGGAAAGTCCGGGCTCCATAGGGCAAAGTGCCAGATAACGTCTGGGCGGCGAGAGTCGACGGAAAGTGCAGCAGAAAGTATACCGCCTAAGCGCTTCGGCGCCGGTAAGGTTGAAAAGGTGCGGTAAGAGCGCACCGCGTGGGTGGCAACACTCCACGGCGATGGTAAACCCCACTCGGAGCAAGACCAAATAGGGACCTGTTAGGCGTGGCCCACGCTAGGTCCGGGTAGGTCGCTGGAGGTCAGGAGTGATCCTGATCCTAGATGAATGACTGTCCACGACAGAACCCGGCTTATCGAAAGACTCAACTAATACCAGAAGGCCGCTCTTATTAAGAGCGGCCTTTTTCATTGGTCCGGTCAGCTCAATCCTTATACTTTTTATGACAGGCAATGCACTGATTTCTGAGTGTGTGCAAAGTATCTTGAAATTTCACTAGATCTTCAGGAGGTTCTTCTGAGAGTGTCTGCGTGGTAGCAACAAATTCCTGCATCATTGATTGAAATTCGGAACCTTCGCTCCAGATCGAATCATTAGCATCACCCCAAGGAGCTTTGGGTTCGAACTGGGAGGGTAAGGGCTGTGTCGCTTTTGCTAAATTAGCTGAGTATTTTTTGATAAGCTCAGGTTGAAAAGAGATCCGCTCTTTGGCCATATCATCCAGCGGCGAAAAGTTACGACGCACCGCTTTAAAGCTATCAGTACGCAAAGAGTGCCACTCTCTAAAATATTTGCCATCAGTCTCTTGGGTGTAGTGTTGATAACCCAAAATAGACAAACCGGTGAGGGCCAAAAGGCCAATTATGATTAGAATTTTCTTGTTCATGTGCTTAGCCTGATCAGAATCGCTATTCATTGGTTACAAATTTCGCTAGGGTAGCAACCCATTTTCCCCTAGCGGCGTATACGATACCTCATGCGAAGCCGTTCTGGCAGATAATTAAATGATAGGTGTGACTGTTTTGGCGAATGTTGGTTTTTTAGATGGCGGAGTGGGGCAGGAAATTTTTCTGCGAGCGGGAAAACCACGCCACACGCTTTGGTCTGTCGAAGTGATGATGAACCAACCTGACATTGTCCGTGATGTGCACTCAGATTACCTCAGTGCTGGGTCAAGAACGCTCTGCCTTAACACTTACACCGCGACCCCAACTCGTCTGAAGCGCGCCGGCGTCAATCATCCTATCGAATCGATCTATCGCCTTGCCAGCGAAACGCTCCACTCTCTCAGAGCATCGACTGATACTCGATTTGATATAGCGGGTGTGCTGGCACCGATTGAGGGTAGCTATTTACCTAATCCTCCACGTAGCTATCAAAGTATGCTGGATGAGTTCCGCTTGATCTGTGCGCTTCAGCCAGACGTTGATCTGTTAATGATTGAGACAATGAGTAACTCAATCGAAGCTCGCGCCGCCTGCTTGGCAGCCAAAGAGACGGGTAAGCTTTTCACGCTTGGCATCCGGGTTGAGTCTAATGGGCTGTTAAGGTCGGGTGAATCGGTAGAGCAGCTTTTGACCGCTGTGAACGAGTTTGAGCCTCACGGTTACTGGATCAACTGCTCTGCGCCGGAGGAGGTACCTGAAGCATTGAACCAGATTGCCAAGCACGACAAACCCTATGGTGCTTATGCTAATGGCTTCTCGTCTGTCGAGCCTCTGGCAGCAGGACATTCGGTCGCTGAGTTGATGGAGCGCAAAGACCTAACGCCACAGCAGTACGCCAAGCAGGCACTCGATTGGTATGACAGCGGCGCTCGCTTAATCGGTGGCTGCTGTGCGATATCCCCCGCGCACATTCAACAGACTGCCGAGCGGCTCTCTGAGCAAGGTGCGAACCTGGTACCCGTTTCTCAGCTGCTTTCACCTTAAATGCGTGCCATCCTAAGCTTAACTCTCCTGCACCATTAAGGTGCATAACTAAGCCCTTTGGCTGTGCATTTTTGGTGCGCGGCCTCTTTTACTATAGATTTTTTATAATAAAAACAGTGGTTTATTTTTTTTGGTACTCTGTTTGCAGTAGCGTCATAACGAATGTTGTGATGAAGTGTTATGAGTCGACTACTGCTCTCTACCGATCTTGATGGAACCTTACTGGACCACTACACCTACAGTGCCTCGCCAGCGGATCAACTCTTTCCGTTATTAAATCGGCTGAATATCCCTTGGATATTTAATACCAGCAAGACAGCCCCTGAATTGATTGCACTGCGAAGCCAGTTGGCCAATCCACACCCCTTCTGCGTCGAAAACGGTGGGGCGATTTATCTGCCTAAAGGGAGTCAGCTAGCTGCTGATTCAGAGATGCAAGAGCACCTTGGGTTTCATGTCGTCAATCTTGGTCTGACACGCCCTGAAATTCTGTCACGAATCGAGCCTTTCAGATCGCAGTTCCATTTCTATGGTCTATCAGAGATCTCGGCCGATGAGATGGCTGCTTTGACGGGGCTATCGATTGAACGTGCTAAGTTAGCCCTGGATCGAAATTTTAGCGAACCCTTGGTCTGGAGAGACTCTGAAGAGCAACTTCAGCGTTTTGGAGTATCTCTCGCACAGGTGGGTATCCAAGTAGTGAAGGGCGGACGCTTTGTTCATCTTCAGGGTGAGGTCTCTAAAGCGGAATCCTTGGATTGGTTGATCGATCGGTACCAAAGACTTTGGGGCAGCAAGGTAGAGTGTGTCGCTCTGGGCGATGGCGAGAATGATCGTGCCATGCTCGAGAGAGCCGATATTGCTATTCAAGTTCGATCCCCCGTTCATAGTTTTCCAGCCATTCACACCTCAGGTGAGGTGATTCAAACAGATCTTTGCGGGCCGGAGGGTTGGTATCAAGCGGTTAAGTCCTTGATCACTGACCGATTTCCCGATTCATTCTAATTTAGGAGTTTTTCATGGGTGATTTTTATCAAAACGGTATCATTACAACGCTGCATAATTTGTCAGATAGACCCGTTGAAGCACTTGAATCAGAGTTGATTGAGTTCTCTAAGCAGCGGCCCATGGGGTTGATATTGCCCTGTCTCTATTCGGAGCTAGAGACGGAAGCGATGCCCAATATTTTGGAGCATCTCAAACAGGTTCCCTATCTATCACAAATTGTTATCGGTCTCGATAGGGCCGATGAGCAGCAGTACCGTGACGCCTTAAAATTCTTCTCTGATCTGCCGCAAAATACCAAGGTGCTCTGGAATGACGGCCCACGCCTGCGTGCGGTTGATGAGATTTTGCAAAGTCATCAGCTATCCCCCGATCAACCCGGTAAAGGTCGTAATGTCTGGTTTTGTATGGGTTATGTATTGGCGTCGGGTGTCGCCGAGTCTGTGGCAATGCATGACTGTGATATTTTGACTTACGATCGTTCTCTGCTGGCGCGTCTTATCTACCCGGTTGCCAACCCCAACTTTAACTACGAGTTTTGTAAAGGGTTTTATGCGCGTGTAGCAGACGGAAAGATCAATGGTCGTGTTAGCCGGTTGTTGGTAACGCCCCTGTTACGGGCGCTAAAGAAAGTGTGTGGTCCGCTCGATTATTTGGAGTATCTAGACAGTTATCGCTACCCTTTGGCGGGTGAGTTCTCCTTTAGACGCGATGTGATGAACGATATCCGTATCCCATCCGATTGGGGGTTGGAGATTGGCGTGTTGAGTGAGATGACTCGCAACTATTCCAACAACCGACTTTGTCAGGTTGATATTGCAGATATCTACGATCATAAACATCAGGATATCTCGCTTGATAATGAGAATGCTGGGCTCTCAAAGATGTCGATCGACATCACCAAAGCGGTATTCAGAAAGTTGGCGACTAATGGAATCGTTTTCAATCAAGAGACCTTCCGAACGATTAAGGCGACCTACTTCCGTATTGCGCTCGATTTTGTAGAGACTTACCGCAATGATGCGCTAATTAATGGTCTGAAATTAGACGTCCACCATGAAGAGCAAGCCGTTGAGTTATTCGCTCAAAATATTATGAAAGCAGGGACTCACTTTCTAGATAATCCTATGGAGACCCCTTTTGTACCGAGCTGGAACCGAGTGATCAGTGCCTGTCCAGATGTGCAGCAGATGATTTTAGAGGCGGTAGAGGCTGATATGGCTGAATTTGGAGGGCGTTGATCATGGCGATGCTAAACCATACCCCGCTTGAGCAGCGACTGGCTGCACACCTAGCGGTGCTCTATCCTGATAGAGATATTCATGAACTGACTCAGCGCTGTTTAGAGGTTATGCAGGTCTCAGCAGATGCTCCATCCCCTGAACCTCACTCCAATATTTGGGATCAGTCCGATGTCATGCTAATCACCTATGCGGATACGCTTCGCAAAGAGGGTGAGGTGCCTCTTAAAACATTGAACGACTTTGTTAAAAATCGTCTGTCAGAGAGCATCTCAGTCGTGCATCTGCTGCCCTTTTTCCCATTCAGTTCCGATGATGGCTTTAGTGTTATGGACTACACCACGGTCAATCCAGGTTGTGGAGAGTGGTCTGATATTCGATCCATGACCGAGTCATTTAAAGTGATGGGAGACCTGGTCATCAATCACTGCTCAAGTCGTAGCCTCTGGTTTGAGAACTACAAAAAAGGGATTGATCCCGGTGCAAGCTACTTTTTTGAAGCCGAGCCTGAATGGGATCTGTCGAAGGTGGTTCGCCCCAGAACCTCACCGCTTCTGAAAGAGGTTCGGACTGTGAGTGGCGATAAGCATGTTTGGTGCACATTCAGTCATGATCAGGTCGATCTAGACTTTACCAATCCAGATCTGTTGCTGGAGATTCTCTCGATCGTACACCTCTATTTGGAGCAGGGGATACGCTGGTTCCGCCTCGATGCGGTAGCGTTTCTTTGGAAGCTGCCGGGTTCTAGTAGTATCAACTTACCCGAGACTCACGAGGTGATACGCCTGTTGCGACTATTGATTGAGCACCATTCGCCTGACGCCGTGATTATCACCGAAACGAATATTCCCAATTCCGAGAATCTCACCTACTTTGGTAATGCCAATGAGGCGCATCTGATCTATAACTTCTCACTGCCTCCGCTGTTGATTAATACTCTGGTGACAGGAGATTGCACTCATTTGAAACAGTGGCTGATGACTATGCCGCCTGCTCAATATGGCACTACTTATCTCAACTTCATTGCCTCACATGATGGTGTCGGGTTACGACCAACGGAAGGGCTATTAAGTGAGTGGGAGATCGACAATCTGATTGGAACCATGCAGCGATTTGGTGGACGTGTGAGCTGTCGAACTGATGCAGACGGCAACTCCAAACCGTATGAGATCAATGTCAGTCTCTGGAATGCCATGGCAGGTACGTATCAGTCAGGCCCTGATGGGTTTCAGTTTGCACGCTTCATCTGTGCAGCTGCGGTTATGATGGCACTCGAGGGTGTTCCAGCTTTTTATATTCACTCATTGCTAGCGACAGAGAATGATGTGGAGCGCATTGAACATACGGGTAGCTTTAGGTCGATCAATCGTCATGTTTGGGATGCAGACCATTTGGAAGAGCAGCTAAACTCAGAGAGTCACCATAAAAAGGTGTTCGACGCGATGCAGACACTGTTGCAGGTTCGTCGAAAACAGCCAGCTTTTCACCCCAATGCCACTATGTACACACTGCATACAGGGGAGTCTCTGTTTGCTTTCTGGCGTCAAAGTATCAATCGCTCGCAGAGTATTTTTGCCGTCTATAACATCACCAATGAACCGCAGACCTTTAACCTGTCTCAGTTGAATCTGGTCATCACCGATAAGTGGACAGATTTAGTCAGTGGTGAGTGTTTTGATGATCGATTGGCGCAAGTGACATTGCGCCCCTATCAATATCTTTGGTTGACCAATAAACCGGCCTAAATTCTTTCAGTTGTTCGGTTCATCGCATAAGCTTGGCTTAATACCGATTGAATAGAGCGATGGTGTCGATGAAAGCGTTAGTCTTCAGTACTAGAAAAGATGAGAAGAGTTATCTGATCAATGCCTTTGAGGCCTTAGGCCATAAGGTGATGTTTGAGGAGGTGCACCTCAATCGAAAAACGGCCGAGTTGGCGGCCGGTTTCGATGCGGTTGTCGTTTTCGTCAATGATCAGCTAGATGATGCCTGTCTCGAGAGACTAGCAGAATTGGGTGTCAAAACAGTGGCTCTTCGTTGCGCTGGTTACAATAACGTTGATCTCGAGGCTGCTAAACAGCACGGCCTATCGGTTGTGCGCGTGCCCGCCTACTCACCTTACGCGGTCGCTGAACATGCATTAACCCTGCTGATGACGCTGAATCGGCACGTTCATAAAGCCTACAATCGGGTGCGGGAGGGTAATTTCTTACTCGACGGTCTGGTCGGTCGAGATATCCATCACAAGACGGTTGGGGTGATCGGTACCGGAAACATAGGGTCTGTATTCTGCCAAATCATGCAGGGGTTTGATTGTCGTCTGTTAGCCTTTGACCCGAATCCATCTCAGGCATTAATCGAGCAGGGCGTCGAGTTCGTAGATCTCGATAGCTTGTTGCAACAGTCAGATTTTATCTCTTTGCACTGTCCTCTGACTCCCCAAACGCATCATGTCATTGGAGAGCGAGCATTATCGTTGATGAAGCCCGGTTCGATGTTGATCAATACTTCTCGAGGTGGTTTGGTCGATACCAAAGCGGTGATCAACTCACTGAAAAATGGTGGTCTTTCTGGCCTTGCCATTGATGTTTATGAAGAGGAGGCTGATCTCTTCTTTGAAGATCAGTCCAATCAGGTGATTGCCGATGATGATCTGATGCGCCTAATGACCTTTCCAAATGTCATCGTCACTGGGCATCAGGCCTTTTTGACTGAAGAGGCGTTAACAAACATTGCCCAGACGACGGCTGACAACTTAATCTGTCTGGAGAAAAACAACACCTGTGAAAATCAGCTTGTTTAAGGGAAGCTCATGTTAAAAACTGTCTTTCTCGATCGCTCAACCATTGGTCCAACGGTCTCAATCACTAAGCCAAGTTTTGCTCATGATTGGGTGGAGTATAGCCGTACCACGCCCTCTGAGGTGGTTGAGCGTCTGCGCGGTGCCCAGATTGCGATCTCTAACAAAGTGCCTATTCGCGCCGAGGCCTTTGAGCAGCTGCCGGACTTAAAACTGATTGCTGTGGCCGCAACGGGTTATGATGTCATTGATGTGGAGGCGGCTAGGGGTCATGGCGTTAGTGTGGTGAATGTCCGTGGTTACGCGATCAACACAGTCCCCGAGCATGTGTTGGCACTGATGTTTGCGTTGCGTCGCTCCATTGTTGGTTATCGTCAAGATGTCATCGATGGTGAGTGGCAACGCGCTCAGCAGTTCTGCTTTTTTAATCACCCGATCAAAGATCTTGCTGGAACAACCATGGGTATTGTCGGTCGCGGTGCACTAGGGAGTGCTTTGGGGCGTCTCTGTTCGGCGCTCGGAATGAAGGTTCTCTACGCCGGACGTAAAGGTGAGCCAAACCCGCCAGAGGGTTACACCCCCTTCGATCAATTTCTTGATCAAAGCGATGTGATCTCTCTGCACTGCCCGCTGACGCCATATACGCGTGGTTTAATTGGTGCAAAAGAGTTTGCACAGATGACGCGCCAACCTATTCTCATCAATGCAGGTCGGGGTGGTTTGGTTGATGAGCAGGCGTTAGTTGAAGCGATAAACAGTGAACAGATCGCTGCAGCTGGCTTCGATTGCTTAACGTCTGAGCCCATCAGTGACGACCATCCGTTTCAAGCTATCCTCACCAGACCAAATGTCATAGTGACTCCCCATGTGGCCTGGGCCAGTGAAGAGGCAATGCAGACGTTATGGGATCAGTTGATCGACCATATCGATAATTTTTATCAAGGTGAGCCAAGCAATTTGGTGAACTGATCTTCCTCTCTGGAAGATGTTCTCATGGTGGATGTCAGGCTGAAGGCCTGACACCATCACTCCGTAGTTATTTTCTTGCACCGGTGACTGGCTTTAGCCTGTCACCCGCTCTCTTATTACGCGCGATATTCCAACTACCGTCCCGCTTTTACACCCCTAATAGATGAATTTATATCCACTTTTTTGAAGTTGCATATTGGGTGTTGTGGGGCTATAGTGACGTTCAGTGGTAAAAAGTGGGTTAAAGTGGGTCAATGTGGAGATTTGGTGGGGGAGCCAGCTCTTCACGTGAGTAAGGATTTAGGTCGTTGCTCAAGGGATTCACAGGCAGGAGTGGTAACGAATGTTCCGTGGGGTCAATAAAATCAATTTGGATGCGAAAGGGCGCATGGCTTTGCCTGCGCGCTACCGCGACCAGATTGCTGACTGCTGCGAGAACCAGTTAGTAGTTACCATCGATACAGAAACTCGCTGTCTACTTCTCTATCCGTTACCGGAATGGGAAACCATTGAGAAAAAGATTGAGTCTCTACCAAGCTTTAACCCTGCGGCCCGCCGCATCCAGCGTCTGTTGATAGGTCATGCTACTGATCTTGAGCTGGATGCGAGCGGCCGCTTTCTCTTACCACAGCCTCTTCGTGAATACGCGCAGATGGATAAGAAACTCGTGCTTCTAGGCCAGGGTCGCAAATTTGAGATCTGGAGCGAAGATCAGTGGTTGGATGCTCGCGATCAATATCTGGCTGAGACCGATGAGTCGACTGCTCTGCCAGATGACCTTCAAGCTCTTTCGCTCTAGGGGGTGGCTCAATGAGTGACTCTTACAAGCACATTACAGTTCTTCTAAACGAAGCGGTAGACGCTCTTGTTCAGAACCCTTCAGGTATCTATGTGGACTGTACCTTTGGCCGTGGAGGTCACAGTGCTTTAGTGCTTGAGAGGTTGAATGAAGAGGGTCGGCTGATCGCTATCGATAAGGACCCTGAAGCGATCGCCTTTGCTCATCAACGTTTTGCTGATGAACCGCGTTTCTCCATTGAGCATGGCTCTTTTTCGCAGCTGGAATCTTTCATTGAAGCGCGAGGTTTGACGGGTAAGATCTCTGGCGTTTTGATGGATCTTGGGGTTAGCTCGCCGCAGCTTGACGATCCTAAGCGCGGTTTTAGCTTCCAGAATGATGGTCCATTGGATATGCGGATGGATACCTCATCAGGTGAGAGTGCTGCAGACTGGATAAATCGAGCACCAGAAAAAGAGATCGCTGATGTGCTCTTTACCTATGGTGAAGAGAAATTTGGTCGTCGCATGGCGGCGGCGGTTGTTCGCGAACGCGAGATTGAACCCATTACGACAACGGCTCGTCTGTCATCCATTATTGCCGCAGCAAACCCAAAATGGGAAAAAGGTAAGAACCCATCAACTCGCGCTTTTCAGGGTATTCGAATTCATATCAATAAAGAGCTTGAAGATGTTGAGCAGGTTCTTGATCAATCCTTAGAAGTACTTGCTGTTGGCGGGCGCCTTGCCGTCATCAGTTTCCACTCGTTAGAAGATCGTATTGTTAAACGCTTTATTCGTACTTATGTAAAGGGGGATGAACACCTTCCAGCTGGTATACCGGTTACACAGGATATGTTGAATCAACGGCTTAAAGCTATTGGCAAAGCCGTTAAGGCCGACAAGGATGAGGTGAACGATAATCCTCGTTCTCGAAGTGCTGTGATGAGGATTGCGGAGAAGCTCAAATGATCCCGTTCTCCATACCCTTTAAGGATCGGCTGGCCATAAAGCAGAAGCCTAAGCAACAAACAAAAGAGCTGCCCATGTTAGAACTTGGTCAGCTTTTTGCACCTCTGGTCTCTGGCTTTTTGTTGGTGAGTTTTATCTTTGTCTCTGCTTTGGCCGTCATCTACACCGCCTACGAGTACCGTCGGTTGTTTAACCAGCATCAAGTGCTCGTGCGTCAAAGTGACGAGTTGCGAATTGAGTGGGGGCAGCTGTTGCTTGAGCAGTCGGCTTGGGGAGCAAATAATCGAGTTGAGGTGTTGGCAGAGCAGCGCCTGGGCATGAAGATGCCTAAAGCAAGTGAGATCAGGTTGGCGATCGATGAGTAACGAAGAGGTGGTTCAGACTCAAGCGGCGAAAGGCTGGCGACTATGGCTAGTCTTCATTGCGCTCGTGCTCATCTCAGGTTTTATTGTCACTAAGATGGTGTCGCTCTACACGGCAGAACAAGCGTTTTTGCAGAAGCAGGGTGATGCACGTTCGCTTCGTACTCGTTTAACGCCTGCTCACCGCGGTTTGATTACCGATCGCCATGGTGATCCTTTGGCGGTCAGCGCACCGGTCGCTACAATTTGGGCCGACCCTAAAGAGACCGATCTGCAAAACTCAAACCTGCCTCAGTTGGCTCGTCTGTTGAGTCTTAACCCACAATCGCTTCTCAGCTCTTTGAAAGAGAACCCTTCACGTCGTTTCATGTATCTGAAACGACAGGTGACACCTGAGCTGGCCGAGCATGTGAAAGACCTCAGTATTCGCGGTATCCATGTTGACCAAACCTTCCGCCGCTTCTATCCGACAGGAGAGGTCTCAACTCACCTGGTTGGATTCACCAATGTGGATGGCAAAGGGCAAGAGGGCTTTGAATTGGCCTTTAATGAAATGCTGCATGGCGAACCTGGTCGAGCGTTGGTTCTTCAGGATCGCAAGGGTCGAACAATCAAGCACCTTAAGTCTCTTCAAGAGGCCGACCCTGGTGAAGACCTAGCATTGAGTATTGATCTGCGTTTGCAGTACCTTGCCTACCGCGAGCTAAAGGATGCCGTGCAGACCCATAAAGCTGATTCGGCCTCGGCCGTTATTTTGGATGCTCGTACAGGGGAAGTGTTGGCGCTGGTTAATCAGCCCTCATACAACCCGAACGATCGCCGAAATTTGAATCCTAACGGCCTGCGTAATCGTGCGGTGACTGATATTTTTGAACCCGGCTCAACCATGAAGCCGATCACGGTGGCAGCCGCGTTAATGAGTGGCGATTATCAGTTTGAAGATGTGATTGATACGGCACCGGGTTACATCCGAGTGCGCGGTTCTTCGATTCGCGATCACCGTAACTACGGTGAATTGGATATGACGGGCATCATCACCAAATCAAGCAACGTGGGTGTGGTAAAGCTGGCGCTTTCGATGGAAACCGATGCGGTGCGCAACCTGATGTTTAATATGGGGCTTGGTCAGCCAACCAATACGGGCTTCCCAGGTGAACGTTCAGGTGTGTTGCCTTTCTTGAGTGAGCGCCAAGAGGTTGAGCGTGCGACCCTATCCTACGGATATGGCCTATCAGTAACCCCTCTTCAGTTGGCTCAATCGTATATCCCCTTTGCTAACCAGGGCGTTAAATTGCCCGTTTCACTCTATCGGTTGGACGAACCCCCTGAGGGTGAGCGCGTCATGCCGGCGGAGGTGGCTAACCAGGTGCTGAGCATGATGGAGACGGTAGTCAGCCCCATTGGAACAGCAAAGCAGGCCGCGGTTACAGGCTATCGAGTTGGTGGTAAGACAGGTACGGCACACAAGGCCGTTGCCGGTGGTTACGCAGAAGATGCCTATGTATCTGTGTTTGCTGGCGTCGCTCCGATCAGTGACCCACGTATTGTGATGGTAGTGATGGTCGATAACCCTAAAGGCCAAGAGTATTACGGCGGTGCCGTTGCTGCGCCAGTCTTTTCAAGAGTGATGGGCGGTGTGCTGCGCTTGATGAATATTCCGCCCGATAATTGGGAAGAGGCAAGTATGCAGGTGGCCTCGAAATGACGCAGTTAACGATGCAGTGGAATCTGAATGAACTCCTAAGGCCCCTCGGTCTTAGGGGTTCTGACGTTTGTGTCGATCGTCTATCCCAAGACAGTCGTGAGGAGCAATCGGGTGCCCTATTCGTTGCCCGTTCGGGTGCCAATTACCGTGCCACCGATTTCGCAGAGCAGGCTGTCAGTAAGGGCGCTAAAGCAGTACTGCTAGAGGGAGGTGCCGCTGAGGCATCCCAGCTAGCTCAAGATCTTGGTGTTGAGGTGATCGCTTGGCAGCCTCAAATCTGCTCTTTAGCTCAACTGGCGGATCGTTTCTACCACGCACCTTCCCAGTCGATGACCTTAGTCGGCATTACCGGAACCAACGGCAAAACCTCTTGTGCACACTTTCTTGTGCAACTGCTTTCAAGCTTGGGCCGACGTGCGGCGATGTTGGGAACCATTGGGATCGGTTTTTTAGACAATCTAAAGGTCTCAAGTCATACCACGCTTGATCCTATTGCTTTACAACGAACCTTGGCCGAGCTGCTTCAGATGGGTGCTGATACCGTTGTGATGGAGGTGTCCAGTCACGCCATTGATCAAGGGCGAATCGATCAACTGGCGTTTGATCTAGTGGCCTACACCAACCTCTCCCGTGATCACCTCGATTACCATGGCACGATGGAGAATTATGCTGCTGCCAAAGCGAAGCTATTTAATACCTACAGTGTGCATCTGCAGTTAGTTAACGCTGATGATGCCTACGCCGCGCAGCTGTTAAATGAATCGACTGACGCAACACGACTCAGCTTCTCAACGGCCTCTAAATCCGCTGATGTCGCCTCTTTCAACCCTGAGTTCAGTGCTCAAGGCTTAGCATTCACCCTAGCGATGAATGAACAGGCTGTCAGTGTAGACGCTCCGTTAATGGGGAGCTTCAACTTATCGAATCTGACGCTGGTGATCGGTGCTACAGCGATGCTTGGCTATACGCTAAACGATATCGCGCAATGCGTCTCTACAGTCCAGCCGGTCCCTGGTCGCATGGAGGTGATCTCCAGTGCGAGTGAACCTTGTGTGATTGTGGATTATGCCCACACGCCTGACGCACTGGAGAAGGCGCTGATCGCATGTCGAGAGCATTTGGCAGGTGGTGAATTGCTGACCCTTTTTGGTTGTGGCGGTGATCGTGATCGTGGCAAACGCCCAATGATGGCGGCCATAGCGGAGAAGCTATCCGATCGTGTCTGGGTGACCAGTGATAACCCGCGCTCTGAAAACCCTCAGGCCATTATTGATGAGGTGATGCAAGGCTTTACTGACAGTCAGTCAGCGGTTGAAGTGATTGGTCGTGCCGATGCAATTGACCATATCATCGCTCAGGCTTCACCGAATGACATCGTTTTGATTGCCGGAAAAGGTCACGAAGATTATCAAGAGATCAATGGTGAGCGTTTGCCCTTCTCTGATCAGAAACAAGCTCTGTCAGCACTGTTGGCAAAGAGAGGA
>JAAZVX010000134.1 GCA_018623095.1 Marinobacterium sp.
CGCTTGTACCATTGGCATACGAGTCTGACCGCCAACCAAGATAACGTCATCGATCTCAGAGGCTGATAGGCCAGCGTCTTGTAGCGCAATGCGACATGGCTCAAGTGAACGTTGAACAAGATCTTCAACCAGTGATTCTAGCTTCGAACGAGACAGTTTGACGTTCAAGTGCTTAGGACCTGTTGCATCAGCCGTGATGTAAGGCAGGTTAACGTCTGTCGACTGTGCAGATGACAGCTCAACTTTCGCTTTCTCGCCTGCTTCTTTTAGACGCTGAAGTGCAAGTGGGTCGTTGTGTAGATCGATTCCAGACTCTTTCTTGAACTCGTCTGCAAGGTAGTTAATGACAGCAAGGTCGAAGTCTTCACCACCTAGGAATGTATCACCATTGGTTGCCAGTACTTCGAACTGATGTTCGCCATCAACGTCAGCAATTTCGATGATCGAGATATCGAATGTACCACCACCTAGGTCGTACACAGCAATAGTGCGATCGCCTGCTGCTTTATCCATGCCGTAAGCAAGTGCTGCAGCGGTTGGCTCGTTGATGATACGTTTAACTTCAAGGCCCGCAATACGGCCAGCATCTTTAGTCGCTTGACGCTGAGAGTCGTTGAAGTAAGCAGGAACAGTGATCACCGCTTCTGTCACAGACTCGCCTAGGTAATCTTCTGCCGTCTTCTTCATCTTTTTAAGAACTTCTGCAGAGATCTGAGGCGGTGCTAGCTTCTCGCCTTTCACCTCAACCCACGCATCGCCATTGTCCGCTTTAGTGATGTTGTAAGGCACCATCTTGATGTCTTTCTGTACAACATCGTCTTCAAAACGACGACCGATTAGACGCTTGATCGCGAAAAGGGTGTTGTCTGGGTTAGTAACTGCCTGACGCTTAGCCGACTGACCTACCAGGGTTTCACCCTCTGCAGAGTAAGCGATGATCGATGGTGTTGTGCGATCGCCTTCAGCGTTCTCAATGACTTTAGTCGTTTCGCCTTCAAGTACTGACACACACGAGTTGGTAGTACCTAGGTCAATACCGATGATTTTACCCATGTTTAAATCTCCTAATCACACCGCACTGGGTGTTTAAAACTGTTTTACCTTAACCCCTATATGGGTGTGGTCTTTCAAATATCAAGTCTGGTTTAAAAAAAGGTCTTAACCTTTAGCAACCATCACCATTGCCGGACGAACCAGGCGACCATTGAGTAGGTAGCCTTTCTGCATAACGGTAATGACAGAGTTTGGTGCAGCGCCCTCAGCTTCGACCATCGACATCGCTTGATGGTGCTCAGGGTTAAAGGCTTCACCCTCTGGGTTAATCACTTCTAGATTGAATTTGGCAACGCCATCAATGAACATTTTGTGCGTCATCTCCACGCCTTCACGAAGCGGCTTAACCACCTCATCTTCGACCTGGCTCGCCTCAATAGCACGCTCTAAACTGTCGATAACAGGCAGTAGCTCTTCTGCAAACTTCTCAACGGCAAACTTACGCGCTTTATCGACCTCAACCTCAGCACGACGGCGCTGGTTTGCGATCTCGGCTTGGGCACGAGGTTCCAGTTCAGCAAGCTGCTTTTGCAGCTCAGCAATGGTCGCATTTGCAGCGGCCAGCTCTTCTTGAAGGGATTCAACGGTTAGCTCTTCCGTTTCAACCAACTCAGGCTCTACAAGATTCTCTTCAGCAGCCGCTTCGACTTGAGACTCTTCGACCTGATCTTGGTTTGTCTGATCTTCATTAGCCATGGTGTTATCTCCAGAAACATTCAATCTTGACACCTATTTGGTATCGGCGATCTGAAATTCAACCCTTTTGGTCGCTTTTTTAAATTGAAAAGGCACATTTCTATTGCCTAACAGCCAAACATTGGTTAAAAATACAGTTACTGTATATCTGAACAGGTATTTAACCATGTTAACGCTTCTTAGCATTCGAAACTTTGCGATCGTCTCATCACTCGACTTAGAGCTTAAGTCTGGCATGACCGTTGTCAGCGGTGAGACCGGTGCCGGGAAATCGATCATGCTGGATGCGCTAGGGTTAGCCTTGGGTAAACGTGCTGAAGCCGACTCCGTCAGAGAGGGTGCAAAACGAGCCGAAATCAGTGCCGCATTTGATATAGCGTCACTTCCAGAGGCTAAGCAGTGGCTAGAAAATAATGAGCTAGAATCTGAAGAGATCAACGAATGCATTTTACGACGCACACTGAGTGCCGATGGTCGTAGTCGTAGCTACATTAATGGCCACCCCTGCCCGCTGAATCGTGTTAAAGAGCTAGGCGAATTGTTGGTCGACATCCACGGGCAACACGAGCACCAGCGCCTATTAAAGCGCGATTTTCACCGAACATTACTTGATAACTATGCCAAAGCGAACGAGACAGCACAGGAAGTGCGAAAGCTATTTACTCAATGGCAATCAAAACAGAGTGAGCTGACTCGCCTGCAGGATATGAGCGAAGAGGCCAACGCCCAGCTGCAGCTTCTTAGCTACCAGACTGAAGAGCTTAACCGCTTAGACCCGCAAGCGGGTGAATTGAGCGCACTGGAGGAGGAACAAAAGATTCTCTCTAACGCTGGCGCAATACTAAACAGTGGCCAACAGATTCAAATGCTATTGAGCGAAGGTGAAGAGAGCAACGCCACCGCCGTGCTCAATCAAGCACTGCACCTACTGGGTGATATTGAAGCGGACTCCCCCGCTCTACAACAGACGACTGAGATGCTCAACGCTGCACTCATCCAAGTAGAAGAGGCGGAACGCGAGCTGAACCATTTTGTGCAACGCGTTGAGCTGGACCCTGAACGCCTGCTTGAAGTCGAGGATCGGCTAACCAGCATCTACGACCTCGCCAGAAAACACCGCATTGCGCCCGAGCAGCTGCCGGAGTTAAAAGATCAGCTCAATAACGAACTGGACACTTTGGCCCATGTCGATGAAAACCTAGAGCAACTCGAGACTGAGGTCGCATCGGCTAAAGCCGCTTTGGTCGATAAAGCCCGACAACTTAGCAAGCTTCGCAGCAAAGCGGCCAAACAACTCGATAAAGAGGTTAATGAACAGCTTGCAATGCTGGGCATGAACAGCGCTCGCTTCACAGCAAGCATCAGTGATATCGATCCAAAATACATCACGGCGCAGGGCTTAGAAGAGATCGAATTTTTAATCAGCACCAACCAGGGCCAATCAGCCAAACCACTGGCGAAAGTAGCCTCAGGTGGTGAGCTATCCCGCATCAGCCTGGCGATACAGGTAGTCACGGCTAAAACCACTGACACCCCCACCCTTATCTTTGATGAGGTCGATGTCGGCATCGGTGGTGGTATTGCAGAGGTCGTCGGTCGACTGCTGCGCCAACTGAGCGATCGTGCC
>JAAZVX010000004.1 GCA_018623095.1 Marinobacterium sp.
CAGGATCGTGAAGAGCAGAAGCGACTTGATGCTGAGGCATTAAGCGAAAAATCGCGACAGCTTGAACAGATAATTGAGCGTCAAAAAGAGATGTTTGCCATTATCGGCCACGAATTACGCACACCGGTTGCGGCCATTAGTATGCTGGTGAAAGATAAGGACCACAGCGCGGAATATAAGGTCAAATCGGTTAATGAGATCAGTGAAAATTTGGTGAGCATTCTGGAAGATATGCGCACCGTCATAAATCCTAACCGTGCTAAACAATCTGAAGTGACAAACGTGGATCCTATTCAAGTAGTGAAGCGTGCTGTCAACCCTTTGCAACCAATGGCCCAGCTCCACTCCATTGAACTCACGTCTCACTTAAAGTCAGCCGTGGAGCAGGGAACACTCTTTATGCTTCAGGAGCAGGCACTTCGTCAGCTAACGACCAATCTGGTTAAAAACGCCATCATTCACTCTGAGGGGTCAGAAGTGTCTGTTGCCTTCACTGTTAATCAGCATAAGGCTCAGTTAATTGTGAAGGATAATGGTAAAGGGATACCCAATGATCAGATAGAGGCGCTGTTTGAACCTTTTGCACGAGGCAATACAACGCAGGATGGCACAGGATTGGGGCTGTTTATCGCTAAGGAGTTGGCTGAAGAGCTTGGTGGGACGCTCATCTACAGTGGCAATGCCAGTGGAGGGGCTCAATTTACGGTGCGTTTCCCTTTGACTATGGCTAGCATGGAAGAGTGTGCTTCTACTGAGTTAGATACGAGTCTTGAAGGAGTCCGCGTATTACTCGCTGAGGACGAAGATGTGCTGCGCATGCTTACTGAGAAGATGTTAACAAAGCAGGGGGCTCAGGTTACAGCCTGTGCTAATGGTCAGTTAGCATTGGAGACTTATCAGGACGGTGAGTTTGATTTGATCCTGACCGATTTGATGATGCCAGAGTTAGATGGACACGGCCTGGTGCGTGCATTGCGTGCACAGGGATGTAGCTTGCCTATCATTGCCGTAACAGCAGCCGTCGTCGGTAAAGAGACCGAACAGATTATTGAGGAGGGTGCTGATGGGTTTATCTCTAAGCCTATTCAGATCTCGGCTCTGCTTGAACAACTAAGGCCTAAAACAAAAAAGAGAGCCTAGGCTCTCTTTTTAAAATTGCTGCAACTTGCAGTGCAAATTGCAACGATGTTTTGCTCTATTTAGGCTTTAGCTGCCATGAACTTTTTAAGTTCTTCGAACATTGGAGCTGAAGCGTAATCTTCTACGCTCTGTTCCATCAGTTCAGTCAATTCAGCTTTTGCCGCTGCAAGTGTTGCAATCTCTTTTTCAGCAACTTCAGTCATTTTCGCTTCAGCATCTTTCAAGTATTTAACTTGAAGCTCAAGCGCAGCTTTTGGGTCTTTCACTTCAGATAGAGATTTCATCTGTGAAAGTGAAGCGTTAACGACTTCTGTTACATACGAAGATTGAAGACCAATTAGGGCTTCAGCAGTCTTCTTATTGATTTCAGCCATTGCCATCATAGGCTTCATGCTATCTTTTAGTTCGTTCATCATGAGTTATACTCCTTAATTAATATATTGTGCAGTGCACCATGGCTTTAATATAGGTATGTTCTAGTATGGTGTCAAACAATTTTGTGCGCTGCACAAAATTGATTTCTGGCAGACTCACTGTGGTTTGCAACCGGAAAAGGTATGATGTGCATAGTTAAAGGATACCAATATGCAACTCTCTATTCTCTTTGAAGATGATTACCTTATTGCCGTTGATAAACCGTCAGGGCTTCTGGTACACCCAAGCTGGATCAGTAAGCCAGATGAACCCACCCTAATGGGCCTTCTAAAAGAGCATTACCGGTCGGATAAATTGCACACCATCCACCGCCTCGATCGTGCCACCAGTGGGGTTATGTTAGTCGGTAAGGAGGTCGAGTCATCTAAGGCGCTACAAGCACAGTTTCAGGCCAGGGGTGTTAAGAAACAGTATGAGTGTCTTGTAAGAGGGTGGTTCAGTGAACCGCAGGGGCGAATAGACCATCCACTGGTGCCTAAGTACGACAAATTTGCAGACCCTTTAGCAAGCCAGGATAAAGAGGCTAAAGAGGCGGTAACCGATTATCAACTACTTGATCAGTGTGAATTAGATATCCCCGTTGGTCGATACTCAACAGCACGCTATAGTCGTGTCGCTTGTTCTCCTCACTCTGGCCGCAAACACCAAATCCGCCGCCACATGAAACATCTTCTCCATCCGATTGTTGGCGATACAAAATATGGTGAAGGGCGTCACAACCGGATGTTTCGTGATCAATTCAATCTTCATCGATTGGTATTAATGGCTAGGTCAATCGAGTTTACACACCCGGTGACCGAAAATCGGTTGACCATTCACGCTGATATACCGAGTGAAATAGTGCAGCTATACAACGCACTAGGGCTGAATAATTTTTAATTAATCGTGTTAGACTTCTTCCTCAATTAGATCTCAAGAGTTTCACATGAGCCGCCCTGACGATATCAATGCCAAGATTCAAACTGACAACCAACCTTCGTCCAGTTTAGAAACCGCCCTCAAGACAAACCCTGTTATTGCACTGATTGGTGCTATGGATCAGGAAATTGAACGCCTTAAAAATAGTATTCAATCGGTAGAGGTCTCTGAAATTGCGGGCTTTACCTTCTACTCAGGCCTTATCGACGGTGTTTCAGTCGTGCTGCTCAAATCGGGTATCGGTAAGGTCAATGCCGCCGTCGGTACAACTCTATTACTAGACCACTTCAAGCCAAGCTGCGTGATTAATACAGGCTCTGCCGGTGGGTTTGATCCTACGTTAAAAGTAGGGGATGTGGTGATCTCTGATGAGGTGCGCCACCATGATGTTGATCTGACTGTGTTTGGTTATGAAATTGGGCAGATGGCTAGAATGCCTGCCGCTTACCTAGCAGATGAGCTTCTACTTAAAGTGGCAGAGGAGTCGATTGCACAATTTGAAGATACTGCTTGTCAAAGGGGGTTAATCGCGACGGGTGATGCCTTTATGAGTGATTCTGCTCATGTTGAGAAGGTGAGAACGAACTTCCCAACAATGAAAGCGGCTGAAATGGAAGCGGCCGCCATTGCACAAACCTGTTACCGTTTTGAGGTTCCTTTTATTGTCATTCGTGCACTGTCTGATATAGCGGGCCAAGAGTCCAATGTCAGCTTTGATCAGTTTATTGAAACCGCCTCAGAAAACTCGGCTCAAATGGTGTTGGCGATCGTCTCTCGCCTAGCAAAGTTTAGCTGAAACTCAAATCAACTGGCTGCTACTGGGCAGCCAGTTCCTTAAGATACTCAATGACAGATTCGCTGTCCCATTCGCGCTCACCGATCACCTTATCGACCACTTCACCCTCTTTATCGAGCACAAGCGTCATTGGCAATCCCTCTAACCGCAGAGTCATGAACGCAGCGCCCGGCTCATCGAGCCAGATCTCTGGTTCAGCACCATCAAAGTTTTCCAGCACGAAGGCCTCCACTTGGTCGCTCATATCGCCGACATTGATGGCAATAACACGTGCATGACCTTTTACAGCGGCTTCTAAACGACCCAGTGCCGGCATCTCGCGTATGCAGGGTGGACACCAGGTTGCCCAGAAATTAACTAACCGTACCTCACCCTGATAAGCGTCGAGGGTGATCGGGTTACCCTCTAGCGTTTTGAAGTCTAAAGGAGGCAGTTGCGCAGCTTGTGTATTGACTGCAGTGAACATTATAAACAAACCTAGCGTATAGGCTTTAATACTGTGTAAGCTCATACTCATCCATACGAATCATCTAAAGAATAAGGATCATAACATGGCAAACGTTGCTTTTATTGGCTTAGGTACAATGGGTTACCCTATGGCAGGGCACCTTACTAAAGCGGGACATGAGGTTACTGTTTACAACCGTACCTTTGCAAAAGCAGAAGCCTGGGTCGGTGAGTACTCAGGCAAAGCGGCTAAAACACCCCAAGCAGCTGCTGAAGAATGTGACATTGTGTTCGTCTGCGTCGGTAATGATGACGACCTCTATCAGGTAACAACGGGTAGTGAGGGTGCTATTCATGGTATGAAACCGGGTGCCATTCTTGTCGATCACACTACGGCGTCAGCCGAAGCTGCCAGAACATTAAGTAGTACCTGTCGCGATCAAGGAATTGGCTTTATTGATGCACCTGTTTCAGGGGGACAAGCGGGTGCTGAAAATGGTGTGCTCAGTGTGATGTGTGGAGGGGATTCAGAGATCTATAAACAGGTTGAGCCAGTGATTGATGCCTATGCTAAATCGCAAAGCCTTTTGGGTGAAGCCGGAGCAGGGCAACTGGCCAAAATGATGAACCAGATCTGTATAGCGGGCTTGGTGCAGGGGCTGTCTGAGGCGATTCACTTTGGTCAAAAAAGTGGCTTAGACGTGGCTGCAGTTATCGATGTTATACAGCATGGTGCTGCAGGTTCATGGCAGATGGTCAATCGCCATCAAACCATGATTGACGATCATTATGATTACGGGTTTGCGGTCGACTGGATGCGCAAAGACTTAGGTATTGTACTTAACGAAGCCCGAAACAACGGTGCACGACTGCCGGTAACGGCCATTGTTGATCAGTTCTATTCTGAGGTTCAGGCGCTAGGGGGCAACCGCTGGGATACTAGTAGTCTCCTAAAACGCCTTCAATCGATGGATAATTAGTTGTATATATCTTGCAGGAATTGATTTATATCAATAAAATGAGTTCGTCTTAAATAAACGAATCAATGAGGTTTAGTCAGATGGGCTCAATCGATAAATACAATCTTATTTCACTAGCGCCAAGCCTAGTAATCATCGGTGCAATGCTTGTTATGACCGTAGTCGGCATTAAGCTTCTAAAAGGTGCTATCGCTAAAGACGCTGCGAAAGCCGGCGAATAAGCCGCCATTTTTAAAAAAAACCGCCAATCTAGGCGGTTTTTTTATGCCTGAAGAATCATCGATTCAGCGCGGCTCAGCCACGATTCTGGTACGACAAACAATCGCTCTACCAACTGCCTAGAATATCCCTCTCCTAGAACCACAAATAGCTGTTGCGGTCGATCGATAAGTTTAGACGCGCTTAGAGACAGATCCCGCTTGCTCATCGAGATGCCTTTGATCTGAGAGGGCGAGATAAGCCACTCTGAGCGTGCCGGCAACATAAAGCGGACTGAATCTGGGTATTCACTCAAAAAGGCGTGTAATTCATTTACGGCCAACCAGCGTCCACGCGCATGATGTGGGTGAATGTTCTTCGGTATGTTCAACTGGTCATCAGACACGTGATAGAAGAGCCAGCCGAATATCTGGGCAAAACTTGAGACGGGAGACTCTACTCCCTTTGCTTGTAGAATTTTTTTGGCCGCTTCCGTTTCAAACAGCTTTAGTTGTTTGGCTTCAATGTGCTTAACTTTTCGATCGAGTGAGTCGGTTAAACTGGGCCCTAAATAATCGCTCATCTGTTCAGACTGGCCGACTCTAAGATAGAACTTGATGGCGATCTCTACATGCTGCCAGCACCCTTTGTGGTTAATCAGAAAGTCTGCTTCACCTAAGGTCTTCTTATCCTCAATGATTTGAATATGGCTATATAAATCAGATATTTGAGGTAGTAACCTAAGGTGAAACTCAAATAGATCTTCAAAGTGAACACCCAATCGATGATGGTTTTTAAGCGACGTTAAGATAGAGCCATTGATGTTTATAGGGTCAGCTCTGAACTGATTCTCGCCGAGCAGAGTTTGAGCTTGGCATAACCAAGCAAGTTCACTCATTGTCTGCTCTTTTGTGTAGACACTCTTTTTCATAAAACACGCCAATAGAATTGATAAATCAAATTAACATTCTAGTGATCAATACGGTACTCTATAAACCCATTTTAAGTGAGCGGATTAAGGAGCAGGGAATGGCTTTAATGACTAAACGTCAAGCTCAAGAGGCTGAAGCGGAAGCGCGTATGGAAAAGACCACGCGTAGCCCACGCCTCTCTGATACGGATATTAACTACATACTCATTAATGGTGCACAAATTGCGCTAAGTAAAATGAAACGTGCCGATGCTTACGATGATCGTCTCTACTATCACGCACAGATCAGCGCCTTTCTTGAAGTGTCCCTGTCGCGCGGCGCTGGCATTACTGATGACACTCGAGATGACCTGAATCAGATCTATCAAGAAGCGACTTACATCTATATGGAATCTAAACGCAACAGCGCAAAGGGTTAACTGATTGACCACGTTTGACGCCAAGGCCTTTCTGGCAACCCTTCCTAATAAACCAGGCTGTTACCAGATGTATGACAGCGATGGTGAACTGTTGTACGTAGGAAAAGCTAAAAACTTAAAGAACCGAGTCTCTAGCTACTTCAGATCGACTGGGCTATCAATTAAGACTCAGGCGCTGGTGAGCAAGATAAACTCCATCGAGGTCACCACGACTGGATCTGAGACAGAAGCTCTACTGCTTGAACAAAATCTGATCAAGCAGTATCGACCGCCCTATAACATATTGTTGCGTGATGATAAGTCTTATCCGTACATAGTGATTACCGATAAAGATCCGTTTCCTGCTGTCCGATACCAACGAGGAAAACGGGCACAGAAGGGTTCACTGTTTGGGCCTTTTCCCAGTGGCGGTGCGGTAAAAGAGAGTCTAAATCTACTGCAAAAGCTCTTTAAGGTACGCCAGTGTGACGACAGCTTCTTTCGCAATCGCTCCAGACCCTGCCTTCAGTACCAGATAGAGCGCTGTAGCGCCCCCTGTGTTGGCTTAGTGGAAGATTCAGATTATCAGCGAGATGTTCGTCATACCAAGTTATTCCTGCAGGGAAAGAACCCTAAAGTCATGAGCGAGCTTGCTTCTGAGATGGAGGAGGCCTCAAGTAAATTGGAGTTTGAGAAGGCAGCACAACTTCGTGATCAGCTCTCCCGTTTACAGCACGTCCAAGAGCAGCAGACCGTTATAGGAGAGAAAGGGGAAGCGGACGTATTCGGTGTCGCGGTTCAACCCGGTGGCGTCTGTGTGCATGCTCTATTCGTGCGTCAGGGGCGTGTTATTGGTTCTAAGGTCTACCACCCTAGGGTTGCCATCGAGGATAGCGCCGATGACGTGTTATGCGCCTTTCTAGCACAGTTCTACTTATCGGGTGGGCGCGAAATACCAGAGACTGTCATTACGGCTATTGAGCTGTCAGAGGCTGAGCTTCTTAGTGAAGCACTTAGTCAAATGCGCGAGCGTAAGGTGTTGATCACCAGTAAAGTGCGAACCGATCGCCAGAGCTGGCTAAAGTTGGCGCAGCAGAATGCTGAACAAAACCTGCAATCTCAACTTGCTAATAAGCAGAACATTTACAATCGCTTTCTTGAACTACAGTCAGCGCTTGGGATGGAAGAGGTTCCGTCAAGACTGGAGTGTTTTGACATTAGTCACTCAAGCGGAGAGGCCACTGTTGCCTCATGCGTTGTGTTTGATCGAAATGGTCCCCTAAAGCGTGACTATCGAAAATATAACATAGAGGGCATCACCGGGGGTGATGACTATGCAGCCATGAATCAGGCACTGCACCGCCGATTTGAAAAGGCGACCAGTGCGGATGCGATTTTGCCTGACATCTTAGTCATCGACGGTGGTAAGGGGCAGGTTGCTCAGGCTGTAGAGGTCCTTAACGAGCTCAATATTCAGGGGATCAAAGTGATTGGAATCGCGAAAGGGCCGACACGAAAAGCGGGCTTTGAAATTCTCATTGATGCTGATACGGGTAGTGAGAATATTTTGCAGTCTGATTCATTGGCCCTTCATCTACTGCAACACATTCGCGACGAATCACACCGCTTTGCTATCACAGGGCATCGAGCACGACGCGCCAAGGCCAGAAACCAATCGCTTCTTGAGGGTATAGAAGGAGTCGGTCCCAAACGTCGCAGAGAACTTCTGAAACATTTTGGTAGCGCTAAGGCTGTAGAGTCGGCAAGTGTTGAAGAAATCGCAAAAGTCTCTAGTATTAGTAATAGTCTTGCAGAGACGATCTACCTCGCTCTGCACCCCGATAGCTAAAGGTGCATCTCTGCATGAATCTACCCAACGTTCTTACACTGTTACGAATTGTTTTAATTCCGTTTTTTATTATTGCTTATTATTGGCCAACTCCCTTTGCAGGCTGGATATCAGCAGGCATATTTGCATTGGCGGCCGTTACTGATTGGTTGGATGGTTATCTTGCCCGCAAATGGCAACAAGAGAGTAGCTTTGGGGCCTTCCTTGATCCTGTAGCCGACAAGCTAATGGTTGCTGCTGCGTTGATTTTACTAGTCGACACCTATGGCAGACTCTTTTCTGATTGGCCAGCTATTCTTTCGATACCTGCTATCATCATTGTCGGCCGAGAAATTGTTATATCTGCGCTGCGTGAGTGGATGGCGGAGATAGGGGAGCGCGCTCAGGTGGCCGTTTCAATGATTGGCAAAGCTAAAACGGCACTCCAGATGCTCGCCATATTTATTATGATCGGAGCGGTTCCTGGAACAACACTCGCTTGGATTGGGGTCGGTATTCTTTATGCCGCTGCGCTATTAACACTCTGGTCGATGTTCGTCTACCTTCGCGCAGCCTGGCCGCATCTTAAACCCGACCAATAAAGCCTTAAAGCTGAGTAAGTGGTTATTTTTTAAGCAGATCTATTTTCAATCTAGCGATTGACAGGGTGGTTGAAGCGTCTATAATACGCGCCACTTGTTTATCAAGTGCGGGAATAGCTCAGTTGGTAGAGCGCAACCTTGCCAAGGTTGAGGTCGCGAGTTCGAGCCTCGTTTCCCGCTCCAAAATGGCGAGTTGGCAGAGCGGTGATGCAAATGATTGCAAATCATTACTAGGCCGGTTCGACTCCGGTGCTCGCCTCCATTTTCTCTCTCTAAAGTCTTCGCTTTAGGGATGTATCGCAAGATACACATCATCAATGCCCTGGTGGTGGAATTGGTAGACACAGCAGACTTAAAATCTGCCGGCCGTTAGGCTGTACCGGTTCAAGTCCGGTCCGGGGCACCATTTAATTATCTTTTTTTGCCTAAGCAGTGCTCTCTGTTAAACTTAATAGACAAATTTTATTAAGTTGCTGAAGCATGTCTAAAAAAACCATCCTTTGTATTGATGACGATTCCTTTACTCTGGCACAAATACGCGATGCTTTGGAATCCGACTACACACTAATCTGCGCAGTCGATCCTGAAGTAGGTCTCTCATTAGCGGTTAAACGTCAACCTGATTTGATTCTGCTTGATGTCAACATGCCTGGTATGAACGGTCTGGAGTTAGCCGATCTGCTCGACAAAATCAGCATGACAAATACTATTCCAGTTATTTTCTTGAGCGCCTTTGGCACCCCAGAAATACAAGAGAGGGCAGAGCAGCTAGAGGCTAAAGCCTTTTTAACCAAGCCTTGTAATGGGCAGCACATAAAAGAGATGGTCGCAAAGTATCTAGAGACCAAATAATTACCTACTAGATCGCTGATCTCTAGGTTGAGTAGCGATCTATAATATCTTGTGAACTGAGTGGTTTGCTGAAATAGTAGCCTTGGATGTAATCACAACCCAACTCTTTTAGCGCCTTAAGCTGCTCCTCTTTCTCCACTCCCTCGGCGATTATTTTGATGCCCAGCGACTTGGACATCTGAATGATGCCTTTACAGACTGAAAGATTGCGTTTGTTCTCGGGAAGACCATCAATGAAAACTTTATCAATCTTCAGATAATCAATTTTAAAGTCCAGTAGATAGGATAACGCTGAGTAGCCCGTCCCAAAGTCATCTAACGCCAACTCAATCTGATTGCTTGCGCAGTACCCCATTAAGTCATTGAGTTTTTCTGTGGGTAGAAAGAGTGAGCCTTCTGTCAATTCAAGACGTAACTTTAAAAGTTTTCCATGGTTCAAACTAGAGAGCAAATTAATAATATCTGAACTACTATCTTCGCCAGCATTCAGACTGCGTGCTGAGACGTTGACTGAGAAGACTGGCAGTGGATTAATCAATGACTGCCACTGCGTAGCCGCTTCAATGGTTTTATGAAAAACCCGTTCATCTAGCTGGGCAATGATGCCTAACTCTTCTGCAATTTTTATAAACTCGTCTGGTGGAATCTGGCCATAATAAGAGTGATGCCACCTTGCTAACGCTTCAACACTGTATAGTTGCTCTGTTTCACAACTTATAATCGGTTGAAACACAACGTCTATTTGATCGTCTGCCACGGCCTGTTTTAAATCCGCAATCAGCGTTTGACGCCTAATAGAGGCGGTCGTCATTTCAGGTGAGTAGAATACGAACTGATTATCGCCAAGCTGTTTTGCCCGGTAGAGCGCCTGCTCAGTGAATTTCATTAGGTCAGCTGCATTAAGTGCATCGGAAGGAAGCTCTGCTGCACCAATACAACAAGTGATATCGTATTGCTTATTTTGATAGAAAAATGGCTTATGTATGTCTGAACGGATCTTAACGGTTAAGTCGACGATGTTGGTTTTATTCTTTTCATTATCTATAAGTATTAAGAACTCATCGCTACCGACACGAGCAACGATGTCTGTATCGGATACATTCTGATGAATGCATTTCGCGACGTAGGCTAGAATCGCATCACCGCAACTATGACCGTAACTATCATTAAAGGCTTTAAATCGGTCTATATCTACTGAGAGTAGGGTGTATCGATGTTGTGCATTGGCTTCATAAATCATCGAATTTAGGCTGCCCACTAAGAACTTTCGATTGGGCAAGCCTGTTAAAGCATCGTAGTTAGACTGTTGCCAGATGAGCTTTTCACGGCGTTTGTCTTTGGTGATATCGCGTCCAAAGCCAATTAAACCAACAACCTCACCATGTCTATTTCTTAGTGGCAGTTTAGTACATAGGTTCCAGGTCTCATCGCCTTTAGACCAGGTTTCAGAATAGAGTTTTGCAATGATTGGCTCACCGCTTTCCATAATGGTTAACTCTTCCTGTCTAGTCGCCTCGGCATGTTCTGGGCTGTAGAAGTCAAAATCACTTTTGCCCAGTATCTGTTCTACCTCTTTAAGACCGTAATGCAGGGCCAGATTTCTATTCGCATAGATCAGCGTTGAAGATAGGTCCTTTATAAAGATTTGATCGAAACAGTTCTCTAGAATCACGTCCAACAGTGGTTGCTCGCTTAACCATTCGGTTGTTAGGGATTCCACCATTTCTGCCCTATAGCGCGACATATTATCTACCTAAATGGTTAACTACTTTAAGTTTAGACTATGATTGAGATAATGCCATTAAGATAAACGAATTTTGGATCGACAATGTTAAAAGTCTCTCTTATAGGAATCGGTTTAATGGGTTTGCCAATGGCGAACCGGATTATGAATCATGGTTTTGAATTAACGGTTTGGAATCGTTCACCACAAAAGTGTGCACCTTTAGAGCGTTTAGGTGCTTCTGTGGCACATCAGTTAACCGAAGTGGCACATTCCGACATCATCATCACCATGCTCTCTGACGGTAAGGTAGTTGAAAGTGTGGTGTCTCAGTTGTGCCCTAGGCTAACTGATCAACATCTGGTCATAGATATGAGTTCTACCTCTTTGGATGAGGTAAAAGCGATATCGCATCTCGTTGAGTCTACCGGCGCACGTTTTATCGACGCGCCCGTCTCAGGGGGCGTAAAAGGTGCAGAAGAGGGCAGGTTAGCAATCATGGCAGGCAGTCGTGATACAGAGACTTTTGAAACAGCAGTTCCCATTTTCTCTACCATGGGGCGAGCAACTAGAGTCGGTGATGTGGGTTCTGGTCAACTTTCTAAGCTTGCAAACCAAGCGATAGTCGGCGGAACCATTGCCATTGTCTCTGAAGCAGTCTTGTTGCTTGAAAAAGCGGGGGTTGATGCTGAGGCATTTAGGCGTGCGCTATTAGGCGGCTTTGCAGACAGCACTATACTGCAGCTGCATGGTCAGCGCATGAGTGAACGGTCGTTTGAACCGGGCGGGAAGGTGACCACTCAGCTAAAAGATGAGGGCAATGTCCTAGAGGCTGCTGAAACTTTTGGTCTTGATCTACCGATTACGCAGACCGTTTATGAGCGCTACAAAGATTTAGCGGAGAATATGGGGAAAGGTGACCTAGATCATTCGGCTTTATATCTTCAATTACGCAAATTAAATAAATTAAGCTAAACTAGTATCAGTCATGTAGCAGGGGACTTACTATGCAGGGCAGTAAAGTAGTTAGTAAAAGCGCTTTAAAAGTGTATGTCCGTATGCATGACGGTACACGTCTGGTTGGGGCTTTTTATCTCGCTCCGGGTGAGCGACTTCAAGACATTATGAATGATGATCGCTCCTTCATTCCTCTCTACCTGGATGACACCAAAGAGCACAACCCAGTTGTTATGATCTCTAAGCGCTATGTCTCTCAAGTTGAAGAGATAATCGACAATAGAGATAGGCCAAAAGTGTCTAACGATACCAATCGTCCATTGAGCTTTACTTTAGCGGACGAGCCGAAGAGCACTGATTCTTTAAAAAATTTAGAACTCGAGTAGCGGTTGGCATAATTCCTGCTATGTTTTAACTAAAGCCATTAGTTAAAACGGTTATCCATTGAAGCAGAGCCGATCCGAAATCAGTTTAAACGAGTCAGAAACAGAGTTTAATGAACTCTGTTTGGCCTTTGATTCATTAAATGAATCACAGTTTGATATCGTTATAGACTACAACAGTGAAACCGTTCATCTGGATACCCGAGCCCAACAATTTTTTGTACAAACATCGCGGCTCTCTCTTAGGCAATTTGAATCTCATTTCACCCCTGCTGATAAATTTACAGATCCGTCAGCTATCCGACCTGGTACCAATTTTCGTTACAGAGGTATTGATAAAGAGATCCATCACCTTTCAGCCTATGAGACTAGGACTAACAACGCTCCCCATCTAAAGCATATTCGATTTAAGCAGATCGATCTCTTTGATCCCTCAAAGCTGACCGAAGTAGAAGAGAAATTAATCAATCAGCGTCAGCTGTTTGCGATCATTTCCCATGAAATGAGAACCCCTGTAGCAACATTAAAAATGTTGATTGAGGAATTAGAGCAGGCGACCCCAAGCTCAGAGCAGACAGAGCAGATGAAAAGCACTGTTGATCATCTGATGTCGGTACTCGAAGACATGACGCAAGCCGTCAACCCTGAGCGAGCCATTCCGTTAAGCAAAACAACATTCCACCCTAATCAGTTGCTAATCGATGCACATTCGCAGATGACTAGATTGGCCGAGCTGAATGGAATGGTGGTTAAGCTGGAGTTGATTGATAACGAAAAAATTAGTCTTGTATCAGACAAACAGCGTATAAAAATCATAGTGTTAAATCTGATAAAGAATGCAATACATCACTCCAAAGGGAGTACAATTAACGTCAAGGCTGAATGGCAGCAAAGGGTTGATAAGGGTTATTTGACTCTCACCGTTTCTGACGATGGGCAGGGCATACCAACAGAGGCAACTGACACCATTTTCGAACCTTTTGAAAGATTGGGTACTAAAGTGGATGGTAGTGGCCTTGGTTTATTTATTGTTAGACAGTCCCTAAACGAGCTTCACGGAGACATAAATGTTGATAGAAATGACCAAGGCGGAGCACGTTTCATTGTTAAGATACCTATGGTCGATCTCAACGCCCAAGAGACTAAGCCGGTATTTAGACAGGAGTCACTCGATACCGGGGATCTGCTGAAGAGGCTTAATCTTCTGGTTGTCGAGGATGATCCCATTATAAGAATGGTCTCTAAAAACCTTTTGGGAAAATTAGTAAACAGTGTCGATGTTGCTGAGAATGGACACATAGGGTACGAGATGGCGACCAGCAAAACGTACGACCTAGTTCTTAGCGATTTCTTTATGCCGGTACTAGACGGTCGTCAAATGATCCAAAAGCTAAGAAAAGAGGGCATCGATGTTCCGATTGTAGCCGTAACCGCTGCCGTTATGGGGCAAGAGTCTGAGGCTCTACTTGATGCCGGTGCAAACAGGGTCATCGCAAAACCTATCTCTATGAACACCTTTTTAGAGGTGGTTGAGCAGTGCATCCCTAGATAAACCACGCTTCAATCTATATAGTACGTATTTTTAATATGTACTATGTATCAAATGAACACTACAACCCGCGAAAAAGTCTACGAAATCGCTGATGAATTGCTTAGGCAAGGCACCAAACCTACTCAGCAAAATATTAGAGATAGACTGGGATCAGGCTCTCTAACCACCATTAACAAAGCGCTAAATGAGTGGTGGTCAAACCTTGGGCAGAGATTGGACGCACAAGTAAACGGCTATGATCTTCCAGAACCCGTAATTAAGCTTGCAGGCAAGATATGGAGTGATGCTGTCGCTTACGCCAACCGCGCAAGTGAAAACAGACAAAAGCAGGCCATAGAAGCGCAGAAAAAACTCTCAGAAGAACTTTCTACAATTGATGCGAAGTATAACTCACAAATTATTGATCTAAATAGAATAATCAGCGAAAGAAATAGTGAGATAAGCACCCTTAAAATCGAGATTAATCAGGCTATAGGGGAGTTAAACAGCGAGCGTGAGCAGTCATACAAGTCAGCCAAGGCTTTGCTAGAGATGGAAACCAGGCTAAAACAGACAACCACAAGCACGCACAGTAATGAGGACTTGCTAGAAGCACAAGTACGGTTGAAAATACAGGCCGAAGAGATTGCGCGCCTCAATGCAGAAGTATTGAGACTCTCAACAGAGAATGCGCAGCTGAAGCTTAAATAGAGACTGGAAGTAGCATGCTTATTCACGTAAAAACCAGTGCAGACACCGACAAACTCAAGAAGATCGTCGCTAATAGCAATCCTGGTGATCATATTAATGTTTCAAGTTTGCAACAGTTTGAGCAGCTCAAAGAGCTGATTATTGATGTAAAAGCGGTAGATCTTAAACTGTCTCTTATTGATGATGATGGGTATGTGCTGAAGCAGATCTCCACAAAGCGCCGTAACATTGAGAATCAAAGTGCAAAAGGTGAAGGCTTTACAGCCCGCCAAATGTCCGTCATTGCTGCACTAGAGCGCGTCATGACGCTTCTGGACAAAGAAGGAATCAGCTTGGTCGGCTACAGTGACGAGCTTGTAGCAACGCTATCGGAGGACTCTTCGTTACAAGCGGGCGAGCTCGCTATTGATGTCAACACCAAAGGAATCTATAGGGGTGCTTTATAGCGTTATTTTGCTGCATTAGGCATGGATAGAAAGCAGGGAAAGCCTGCTTCTTTTTAATAATTATAATTTAACATAATATATATTATACGTATATTTAATATGCGGCATCAGTGCACTATGTATGACGTGATGATTAACTAACCTCACTAACGTAAGTAGAATAAAACCAGTGCAATCCATCCCTGATGAACAGGTTTCTAAAAGGAAAAATGGTTATACAGGGATCGTGGAACTCTTCTCGCGACGTAACTACTAACCGGCATGACTATGACCTGCCACTGTTGATAGTTGTGTGAATGAATCTGAGGATCTCTTGTGGTTAGTCATTAACAAATAAGCCTGAAGACACCTTTCAGATTAAGCGCCAAGTTCTTATTGGTTTTGTTGAGCTAATCTAATCTTTTGAGCTAATAGAGACTTTTTTAAATAAAATCACAATAAAAACAGTAAATTGAATTATAAATATATAAATAGCTTCACCCTATAATCATTGAGACTTCACAAAGGATCCGCATAATTCTTAGCCTGAAAAACGAATTATTAGTTTGATTCATGTGCATTTTTTCGTGGTTTACAGGGAGTTTTTGTGTGTGGATAACTTTAATGTCGTGTTTTAATTCAGGTATGATTAAACCCTTATTTTTGTTAAGGAATTACCAATGTCTGACGCTTACCCCGCTTGCCCAGAGTGCTCTTCTCCCTACACTTATGAAGATCAAGGTCAATTTGTATGCCCTGAGTGCGGCCATGAATGGGACCCCAATGCAGCGATAGAGCCAGAGGATCAGTTAGTTGTTAAAGATGCCAACGGAAATCAGTTACAAGAAGGTGATTCGGTTACGTTAATCAAAGACCTAAAAGTCAAAGGCGGTGGTACTGAGAAAGTCGGTACAAAGTTTCAAGTACGCCGTTTAGTCGATGGTGACCACAATATCGATTGTGGCAAATTGATGCTGAAGTCTGAGTTCGTTAAAAAAGCTTAACCTTTTAGGTGTCTGGCACTTAGCCAGACACCTTTTACAAACTACTCTCCCTTAGCAACTCCCCTACTTGGATCTCTAATCCACTCTGACCAAGAACCTGGGTAAACACTCACGGGGGGCATTCCTGCCAACTCTATACAAAACCGACTCAGACAAGCCGTCACTCCAGAGCCACACATCATAATCGGAGAGTTGGCTTCGTATTGACCCAATTTACTCATATATACCTGTTTTAGCTGTTGAGCCGGTAAAAAACGCCCTTCAGAATCGTAGTTTTCAGATAAAGGAATATTGATGGCATTTGGAACATGGCCAGCGATAGGATCTATTGGCTCAACTTCGCCGCGGAAACGTTCAGCTGCCCTTACATCGGCAATCACTCGGTGCTGATGATTGGATGCTTTGATAACCGCATCAACATCGACCACGCTCTCTAAGCTCTCTTTAACCGACACACTCCCTACTTTATTGATTATCGGCGACTCGGTGCTAACGCGACCACCCTGCATTTTCCACTCATCGACGCCACCATTAAGAATGGCTACGGATTCATGCCCTATCCAACGACACATCCACCAAAAACGTGAAGCAAAAAGGCCTGCTGAATGATCATAAGCTATCAATTGCGTCTGCTCATTTACACCACATTGTTCTAAGAAGGCTGAAAACGACTCTTTTGTTGGTAGAGGGTGTCTGCCACTCGTTGCTGTGATCGGAGAGGACATGACTTCATCTAAATTGACGTAAATAGCACCTTCAATATGCTCTGCTTCGTACTCTAGTCGCCCTGCTTCTGAATTCATCAGATCAAATCGACAGTCGAAAATGAGTTTGTCACAATCCAATGAAAGAGCATCGGCCGTATTAATTAATGAAGTCAAAGAGTTAGTCACTTTTAATTCCTTGTCCTATGCTTAAAGAGAAAATTTAACATGTAAAACCCATCTTCATGTTAACGTTTATTAATAGCAATTGATTTGAGGTGGTTATGGGCATTATTACTGGATTGTTTGATTTTATTCTGAGTTACTTACCAGGCGTAATTCTTCTTATTTTCGTTTCCGGCCTATTTCTACTTTATATCAGTGATCGTCACCAAGTTGACCATACCATACGCCGCAACTACCCCGTCATTGGACGACTCCGCTACCTGTTCGAAGAGATGGGTGTCTTCTTTAGACAGTACTTCTTTGCTCAAGACCGTGAGGAGATGCCTTTTAACCGTGCCGACAGAACCTGGGTATATCAAGCGTCCAAACAGGAATCGACTCTTCAAGCGTTTGGTTCAACTCGTCTTCAACATGAAGGGGATGTGCTCTTCGCAAATTCGGTATTTCCCTACACTGGCAAGGAAGAACCCAGACAACAGATATTTGGCCCCTTCTGCCCAAACCCCTACGCTACAGACAAGGTATTTCATATTTCGGGTATGAGCTTTGGTGCCATCTCGAAACCGGCGGTCAAAGCTCTGGTTGCAGGTGCACGTGAAGCCGGTGTTTGGATCAATACCGGTGAAGGCGGCGCTTCGACTGAACACCTTCAAGGCGGCGCGGATGTGGTCTTTCAAATCGGCACTGCAAAGTATGGTGTTCGAAACTCGGATGGCTCTTTAAATGAGGAGAAGCTGAAAGCTGTTGCCAATAACAATAATGTAAAAATGTTTGAGATAAAGCTCTCTCAAGGCGCTAAACCGGGCAAAGGCGGTATCCTTCCGGCTGATAAAGTCACTGCGGAGATCGCAACTCAACGCGGAATTCCTGAAGGAAAGGCAAGTATTTCGCCCCCTACTCACGAAGAGATACAGAGTTTCGATGATCTATACAATTTCATTAAACACATCAGATCCATTACTGAGAAACCTGTTGGCATTAAGCTTTGTGTAGGTAATATCGTTGAATTCAGAGAGATGCTTACCGCTTTAACCAATAAAGCATCGGCTGCCGCGGCGGATATAATCGATAGCCAATCAAGTCAGAACGCTTTTGATGACGTGATTAAACTCTATGCACCTGATTTTATCACTCTAGATGGTGGCAACGGCGGTACCGGTGCAGCCCCCATGTCGCTTATCGATGCCGCGGGTATGAATCTGCAAGAATCACTCCCCCTAGTTTCAAACTTGTTGACCGAGCTGAATCTTAAAGATCGAATAAAGTTGGTCGCTTCAGGAAAGTTAATTACTCCCGTTGATGTAGCTTGGGCCTTATGTGCCGGTGCAGATGCTGTCACAACAGCTCGTGGCTTCATGTTCTCGCTGGGATGTATTCAGGCCTTACAGTGTCACAAAAATTCATGCCCAACGGGAATTACGACACATGACAAACGACTTCAGGAAGGTCTGGACCCTATTAATAAATCGGTTCGTGTCGCGGCGTATGCTAAAGAGATGCATAAAGAGCTAGAGACCATTGCTAGAAGCTGCGGTGTATCCTCCCCAACTGAGTTGAGTCGTAAAAATGCACTGATATACACGTCTAATCAACACGCCAAACCTATGGAAGAGGTTTATAAATAACTCTTTTTTTGCTCAGTTAAACTGGTATGTACTTCTGTGAAGCTCTGATACTTGCTCTTCGAGCGCCTGGGTGTCGATATGCATCAGCAGATCCCAACTTAAGCGGCGGTATTTATGAGTAGGAATCTTAAACCCATGTTCATCTAGGATGTGTCCATTCATAATCAATGGCTGCGAGCCGCAGTCAGCCCATATTTTACCGGGGCAACTGGAATCAAAACGAAAGTTGATCTGAAGTGCGAATTTGTCACCTTCACCATTCACCCATGACGATATAGTCGTCAGTATCTCTTTCCCATCATCATCGACCTGCTCATTGATCCATACGTAGATCAGGTTAAATTGGCTTTTGGTTAGGCTATTAACATTAAAAACCGCTTGATCAGATAGCGACTCACAGATTCGTTTATTCATCATGGACCTCTAACTTCATTCACTGTTTCTGATGGTCTATATAAAGAAAACCTAGCAATCAACGTGCCAATTTAATCTAAAGCAAGCATCTCAGAACGGATTGACGCGCTAGACCAACCGGTCTAGTATGATCAAAAATTATTCAGTTGATAACGATGAACGATCAAAGCGCCAAAGAGAAACTGCTAAGAATTGGGACTGAGCTAATGACCTCTAAAGGTTTTGCCTCCACCCCACTCGATAAGCTGCTGAAACAAGCTGGCGTACCGAAAGGCTCGTTTTACCACCACTTCGGCTCTAAAACAGGGTTTGGGCTGGCTGTCATAGAGAGCTACAACGAGTTCTTTCAGCATCAATTAAATAAGCAGTTCTTAAATACTGAGCTATCCCCTATTGAGCGTTTAAAAGCGTTTGTCAGCTCGGCTGCCAGTGGGATGCAGAAGTATGATTTTCAACGCGGCTGTCTAATTGGCAATTTAGGACAAGAGATCACGGCACTGGATGAGGACTTTCGCAACGCGATTGAGTCGATTTTTAACCAATGGGCTGAACTCACCAGTAAGCTGTTTGAACAGGGCAAAGTAGCGGGACAAGTAGATAAGAGTGCCGACTCATCTCAACTCGCACAAGCATTTTGGATAGGTTGGGAAGGTGCAGTATTGCGAGCAAAACTTCAGCAATCAGATACCCCTCTCTATCTATTTTTTAATCAATTTATATCCAGTCGAACCTTTCTAAAGGAGTATCCATTCGATGAAAGCCATTCTCATTAATAAAGACGAAACAGCTGGTTACACCTGCTCACTCTCGGAAGTAGATGAGTCTCAACTGCCAGAGGGTGATGTGCTGGTTCAAGTAGAGTACTCAACCCTTAACTACAAAGATGGTTTAGCCATTACCGGCAAAGCGCCTGTCGTGCGCCGTTTTCCCATGGTGGCCGGCATTGATTTTGCCGGAACCGTTATTGAAAGCTCAAACAGCCGATTCCAAGCAGGCGATCAAGTCATTTTGAATGGTTGGGGCGTGGGTGAAACCCACTGGGGTGGCCTAGCGGAGAAAGCACGCGTCAAAGCCGATTGGCTAATCAAGAAACCTGATGCACTTAGCTCAGCCCAAACCATGGCCATTGGCACGGCAGGTTACACAGCAATGCTTTGTGTACAAGCAATACAGTCTGCAGGCGTCACTCCCGAATCGGGCACAGTGCTGGTCACTGGCGCTAATGGCGGCGTTGGCAGTTTTGCGCTTCGCATTTTGAAACAACTTGGCTACACCATCTGCGCTTCAACAGGCCGACCTGAAGAGGCGGACTACCTTAAATCATTGGGTGCATCTGAGATCATTGATCGTGCAGAGCTATCAGAGCCAGGCAAGCCACTTCAAGCGGAACGCTGGGCAGCCGTTGTTGATAGCGTTGGCAGCCACACATTGGCAAATGCCTGTGCGCAAACCCAATGGGGTGGCGCAGTAGCAGCCTGTGGTCTTGCTCAAGGCATGGACCTTAAAATGACGGTGGCGCCGTTTATATTGCGTGGCGTATCACTTTTAGGTGTAGACAGTGTGATGCAACCCATTGCTCAACGCGAATCGGCCTGGGCAGCCTTAGCTGAGATCATCAATCAAGATGACCTTAATACAATGACTAATGAGATTACTCTGGATCAAGTGATCGATAAAGGCGCTGAGCTTCTGGAAGGTAAGGTTCGTGGACGCGTAGCGGTGAAGATTTAATCGTATGACTAACAGATCACTCATCTATGTAATGGATCCGATGTGCTCATGGTGTTGGGCATTTTCAAAGACGCTGGATAACTGGCTTGCATTGCATCCAGATTTAGACGTGCTTTGGGTGATGGGTGGTCTGGCTCCCGACAATGATGAACCCATGCCCCACTCCATGCGTGATGCGATTGCATCGACCTGGAAACGGATCGAGTCACAAACAGGGACCGTTTTCAATCACGACTTTTGGATTCAGAATACGCCAAGACGTTCAACTTACCCTAGTTGTAGGGCAGTCATTGCAGCTGGCGAACTTCTATTAAATGGTCGACAATTGATGAGTAGTGCCATTCAGCAAGCCTACTATTTGGAAGCTAAAAACCCTTCAGATATGACAACTCTGTCTGAGTGTGCCGTATCGATAGGTCTCGATGCTGATCAGATCAGTGAGCTGATCACTAGTGACGCCATAGAGACCAAATTGAACAGTGAACTTGAGTTTTGTAGAAAGTTGGGTATTCAGGGGTTTCCGGCACTTCTTCTTGTAAACGGTGATGCAGTAACGCCCTTAGCATTGGGCTTTTCATCACTAGATAAAATTGAGGCGCGATTCAACTCTTCACTCTAGTTTGTAAAGGAATCTAAGTTTCTAACCCATTGATCTAGATAAATTCTAGCCAAACCTGATCCTCTCAATTAGCATTACCCATCGCTAAATTAACGACTCTAAACACTACCCATGGAAATTATTAATTTCACACCTTACAGCGCTCTCACTGGCGGCGCGCTTATTGGCTTATCGGCTGCAATTCTTCTACTTTTCAAAGGGAGAATTGCCGGCGTTTCAGGGATAGCCGGTGGCGTTATACTTCCTGAAAAAGAGGATATCCCTTGGCGCATCGTTTTTTTAATTGGACTAGTGCTTGGTGGTCTGCTGTATCAATTATTGGGCATTTCACCCGGTGTTGAGAGCATTCAGCCGGTCACCGGTAAACTCGGTTTGGTCCTTGCAGGACTGCTAGTGGGCATAGGCTCAGCGCTCGGCACAGGCTGCACCAGTGGTCATGGTATTTGCGGCTTAGCTCGCAGAAGCCTCAGATCATTGGTTGCAACACTCACCTTCATGCTTACCGCTATGATCACCGTGTTTATTGTTCGCCATCTATTGGGAAGCGCTTAATGAACCTTAAATCACTATTGATTGCTTTAGTATCAGGCCTCCTTTTTGGCCTGGGCTTATCTGTCGCACAGATGATTGACCCAGCCAAGGTGGTTAACTTTCTTGATGTAACGGGTCGATGGGATCCCTCTTTGGCCTTCGTCATGGCGGGTGCTTTAGCCGTAAATATCCTAGCGACGCCATTTATTCTTAAACGGAATAAACCCGTCTGTGACACGCTTTTTAGAACGCCTCTTAAAGAGCAGATCGATCGTCGCTTGATCATCGGTGCCTCTCTATTTGGCGTGGGTTGGGGAATCGCTGGATACTGTCCGGGACCAATGATCACTGCGGTTAGCTTTGTCAGTACAGACATTATGATCGTCTTGGTGGCTTACATTGTTGGTACATTTTTTACACGGCTATGGATGCGTAAACAGACCAATAACCAAACCGAACAAGAGAGGCAAGTTCAGTCTTGCATAGAGTAGTTAACAGCTACTCTATGCCCAAAAACCCACCGGTTTGATGAGCCCAAAGCTGTGCATAGATCTCACCATAACTGAGCAGTTCTTGATGAGTCCCCTGCTCTACAATTCTCCCCTCATCGATCACGATTAATCGATCCATGGCTGCAATGGTTGATAGACGATGGGCAATGGCAATAACCGTTTTACCCTGCATCAACTCATAAAGGCTCTCTTGTATGGCAGCTTCCACTTCAGAATCCAAGGCTGAAGTCGCCTCGTCCAATACCAGTATGGGCGCATCTTTAAGCAAAACGCGTGCAATAGCGATGCGTTGACGTTGTCCGCCAGACAGTTTCACGCCACGCTCGCCTACTTGAGCTTCCAAACCGCGATTCCCCTCTGGATCGGTTAGATCATCAATGAACTGCTCGGCTTGCGCCTGTTTAAGCGCTTTAAACAACTCCTCTTCAGTTGCGTCAGGACGCCCATAGAGAATATTCTCGCGGATGGTGCGGTGTAGTAATGAGGTATCCTGACTGACCATACCTATTTGGGCTCGAAGTGAGTCTTGTGTCACCTCAGCAATATTGACCCCGTCAATCTTTATCTGGCCAGAATCGAGGTCGTAAAATCGCAACAGAAGATTGACCAGCGTTGATTTACCGGCACCGGATCGCCCCACAATTCCGACTTTTTCACCGGGTTTAATGTGCAGCTTAAGACCGTTTAAAACCGGTTTATCGATATCATAATTAAACTGAATCGAGTCAAACTCAATCTCACCATTCACCTGAGTCAGTTCTGTAGCGTCAGGTTTATCAATGATATCGATCGGTTTAGAGAGTGTTTTCATACCGTCGATTGAGCTTCCGATATTTTCAAACAGCATGCTGATCTCCCACATAATCCAGTGAGAGATGCCGCTTAACCTCAAAGAGAGACTGACCGCTATCGCAATAGCACCCACAGTGACGAGTGAGTCAGACCAGAGATAGATAGAGACCCCAGCCACAGAGAACGTCAGTAGATAATTAATCGTGTTGACTAGCACGTTAAAGCCGGTTCCAAATCGCATCTGGCGATAGACCGAGTGTAAAAAGCCATCCATGCTCTCTTTCGCATAATCAGACTCGCGTTGAGTATGGGCAAACAGCTTCACCGTATTGATATTGGTGTAACTATCGACTATTCGGCCTGTCATAACTGAACGAGCATCGGCTTGTGCCGTTGCAACGCGCTTAAGCTTGGGAACAAAAAAGAGCTGAATAGCGATGTAGGCGATTAACCAAACCAGCATAGGAATCATCAGCCGCCAGTCCGATTGAGCGACCAAAATCAACATACTGATGAAATAGACCAGTACATAGACCATAACATCCAACAGTTTCATCACCGCTTCACGCACCGAGAGCGCCGTCTGCATCACCTTAGTTGCAATGCGACCTGCAAAATCATTCTGATAAAAACTGACGCTCTGTTTGAGCAGGTAACGATGTGACAGCCAACGAATTGCCATTGGATAGTTACCTAAAAGAGATTGGTGCATCACTAAAGAGTGGATCAGAGACAACAGAGGGAAAAGTATCAATAGCACACCGGCCATCACCCAAAGCTGGCCACTCTTTTCGGACATAAGCTCAGACGGTGTCATAGTCGACAACCAATCCACTAGATCTCCCATAAAACTGAATAACACCGCTTCAAGAATGGCGATAGAGGCGGTACTTAACGACAGAATTAATAGTGGGATCTCAAACCCTCTGGTGTAGAAACGCATAAATGCAAACAGTGTTGAGGGTGGTTTTAAACCATCCTGTTCTGGATAGGGCTGAGTAAAGCGCTCAAAGAGTCGAAACACAGTAAAAACCTTAAGCTAAGAGATTGAAATAGGTAAAAACTTGACCCACAAGATCAAGTCGCTAGAGTAACAGAACAGCCTATCAATGGGGTGTTATTTATACCCATAAGTGACTATTTACTATGAAACAAGATTCAAACACCGGCGCCATTCGTCAACGTAACCGAGAACTCATTATCAACGCTGCGGTACGTGAATTTGCACAAAAAGGATTTTCTGGAACCACCGTTCAATCCATAGCGGACAGAGCCGAGCTACCTAAGCCTAATGTGCACTACTACTTTGGCTCCAAAGAGGCGCTTTACCAAGAGGTATTAACGCACATACTGTCTCTATGGGATGGGTCACTCGACCTTCTGGTGGTTGAGGACGATCCTAAAGCATTCATGACGGACTATATTGCCAATAAAATAGCTTTCTCACGTGAAAACCCTGAAGCATCACGCATCTTTGCTGCAGAGGTGATTAACGGCGCACCCCATATGAAAAAACGCTTCGGTAAACAGTACCATGAATGGTTTACAGGCCGTTGTGACATCATCAAACAGTGGCAATCGGCTGGTAAAGTCAACGCGAACATCTCTGCAGAGCATCTTATGTTCATCATTTGGGCATCAACCCAACACTACGCCGATTACGAGCTCCAAGTAAAAGCCGCTCTCGGTCAACGACGACTCACTCTCGACATTTACGATCAGGCTGAAAAAACCTTAACCGCCCTCGTGCTGGCTGGTATGCAGATCAGTTAGCGCCGGAGTTAAGGTTGTTTTCATTGTTATTTGGCCCAATAACCCATTTAAGGCATTAACCAACTACGGAGCTGGTCATGCGTGTACTCCTCGTAGAAGATGAATTGGCATTAGCTAACGCGTTAACAGAACACTTGGAACTGTCTGGTATGGCGGTTGATGGGTTCGACCATTTGCGCCAAGCCGAAACCGCCCTTCTCACCACAGAGTACGATATCGTCTTGCTGGATCTTCAGTTGGTTGATGGCGATGCGATCCCTTGGCTTAAAAAGCGCCGACAAGCTGGGTTAACAACGCCCGTCATCATTCTAACCGCACGCGATCAAATCAGCGATCGAATTGCTGGCCTTGATGCGGGTGCCGATGACTATGTCATAAAGCCTTACGACCTGGATGAAGTGAACGCTAGAATCCAAGCCGTGACACGCCGTGGAGCCGGTTTAGCGACCAATGCCGTCTCTTTTGGTCGAATCAAAGCCGATCTTCAAAAACACTCACTGCAAGTCGATGAGCAAGATGTGGAGTTAACAGCGCGTGAGTGGAGCATTTTAGAGACGCTCATTAAACGACCTGGTCACATCGTTAGCAAAGAGCAGATCGAGGATCGCCTCTACGCCTTTGGACATGAAGTAGAGAGTAATACGGTCGAGGTCTACATCAGTCGCTTGCGCAAAAAACTGGGTAAAGAGCTGATTAAAACAGCACGTGGCCTTGGCTACCGGTTAGAGACTTAGTGTGTTGTTAAAACCCAAAACCTTAGCGGCGCAGCTTGGCGTTCAGATCGCACTGAGCTTAGTGCTGGTCTGGCTGTTAGCAACCATGGTGGCACTCTGGGTGCTCATCAAAGAGCTCAATTCTACCTACGATCAAAGCCTTAAAGAGACGGCCCAAAGGGTCCTACCCCTAGCGATATCTGACTACCGTCTCAATCAATTCGGCCTTCTCGATCTTAGGCCTGAACTCAGCTTGCTCGGCACCCTCAACCTCAGTGTCGGTCCCAGAATTCTGGGCGATCAACCAGAGTACCTTATGTATCAGTTGCGGGATTTCCAAGGGCGAATACTGGTACGATCAAACAATGCCCCAATGAAACCGATGCTCAACAGTTTGCAGACCGGTTTTACGCATGGGAAAAATTTCAGTATCTATACAGCCTCATCCTTGGACGGCCGCTACCACCTTCAAGTTGCAGAGACCGTAGACCACCGCTACGGGGTTCTTTTTGATACTGCACTGCTCTTCTTATTGATCTTTACCATCGCATTACCGTTGAGCGTATTGTTAGTCTACATCGCCGTTAAACGTCGATTAGCACCTGTTCAGCGCTTTGCAGAGAGCATGGCGACTCGTGGCGGCAGTAATTTGGATCCGATGGCGCAAGTGGAACTGCCTGAAGACTTTTTAGAGGTACAAAAAGCGACCAACGCCCTGCTTGAACGTTTAAGAACTGCTCTGCAAGCCGAACGAGAGTTCGCTGCAAACAGTGCCCATGAGTTACGGACTCCACTCGCCGTAGCCGCCGTTCAACTTCAACGACTGTCAGATGAGCTGGGATCGACCGATCAGGCCGAGCGTCTTAAGGTCGTTCAATCCAGCTTAGGGCGATTAACACGTCTAATTGATAAGCTGCTTCAGTTAGCACGAGCAGAGTCGGTCACCTTATACAAAGGTGAACCAACCAATTTAGATATCATTGTTCAGATGATTGCTCGCGAGTTGGACCCCCTAAACAGTCGAGTCGAGATCATTAACGAATCACCACCACTGCTGAATATCGATCCTGACGCTTTAGCAGTCATACTCAGTAATCTCGTTGAAAATGGCTTGAAGTACGCTCCCAGTGAGAGTCCTGTTATCATTCGCTTAGAGTCCAATGGAGCCTTTAGTGTAGAGAATCTAGCGCCCGATTTGGCGCAAGAAGATCTAGTAGGATTAAAGCAGAGATTTGTTCGTGGCAATCAGAGATCTCAGCCCGGAAGCGGCCTAGGACTGGCCATCGTGGGTGCCATGGTTGATCAACTAAAGGGCGAGCTTGACCTAAAGTTGATTGGTGAAGGTCGTGGTAAGCGACTGATTGTTAAAGTTAAACTTTAACTTAAAGCAGGCTTACCCATTACATAGGTCTGCGCTACTGATCGATCATCTCCTAGAATCGAGAGTGCAAACAACACATCTTCAATCTGACCGGCCCGCTTCATTCGTTCTTCAATCACCGGTGTTGATGCCAAGTCTAACAACACCATATCAGCTTCGTAGCCCTCGACTAGCGCACCAATACAATCATCCAAACCCAACGCCTTAGCGCCAGCCAGCGTAGCCATATAAAAAGCGTCTAAGGGCTTTAGAAGATGCCCTGCCATCTGCTGAATTTTATAGGCATCTCCCTGTGTGCTCAGCATCGACAGCGAAGTACCGCCACCGACATCGGTACCCATGGTCACATTGACTCCAGCTTGTTGTAAGCGCTTTAGAGGAAAGAGCCCTGAACCTAAAAACAGATTGGATGATGGGCAGTGACAAACGGCAGAACCACACTCGTGCAAACGTTGCATCTCAACATCACTGAGGTGAATGCCATGAGCAAAAACAGAGCGATCCGTCACAAGCCCAAATTGATCGTAGGTATCTAAGTAGCCTTGATGATCCGGGAATAACTCACCAACCCACGCAATCTCATCGACATTCTCAGATAGATGGGTATGCAGATAGGTATCGGTGTTCTCTTTGATCAACGCGCCAGCCACCTCAAGTTGAGCATCAGTGGACGTGGGTGCAAAACGAGGTGTAACCGCATAGCCAAGTCGTCCTTGGCCACGCCACTTCTCGATCAACGATCTAGAGTCGTCATAAGAAGATTGAGCCGTATCACACAGCGCCTCGGGTGCATGTCGATCCATAAGAACCTTGCCACTGATCATTCGCAGATTGCGACGCTGAGACTCAGCAAAGAACGCATCCACAGAGTTAACGGATGAGGTCGCAAAGACAAGAGCCGTCGTCGTACCATTAGCCAAAAGCTGATCGAGAAACCGTCCCGCCTGATCTGTCGCGTAATCAATATCGCGATACTTTAATTCAACAGGAAAGGTGTATCGATTCAACCAATCCAACAGTTGAGTCCCGTAAGCACCGATCATTTCAAGCTGCGGGTAGTGAACATGTGTATCAACAAAGCCAGGCGTTAACAGATGGTCTGGCCGGTGCTCTAGAACAATATTCGCTGGTAGATCGCCAATGACGTCAGAGTAGCTCCCTACCCGCTTTATCAATCCATCAACGATCCAGATAAGACCATCTGAATGATAGAACCACCCCTCGTTATCACTGGGTTGCGAGGTACAGCTAAAGATCTGGCAGCGTAAGGCCCAGGATTGACTCAAAGCAAACCTCGTTCACACTGAAGCCGAGTCATCACATCGGCTGCGACCGAAATGGCGATCTCAACCGGCAGTTTGGTGTGCAGATTCTGTAGCCCTATTGGCGAGTGAATAGCATCAATAATCTCTTGAGATATCCCACGCTGAGCAAGGCGTTGTCTGAATTTAAGCGCCTTGGTCTCTGAACCAATCATGCCTGTGTAGGTTGGCAGACCACCATCGATCGCCGCCAAAAGAAGATCGAGATCTAATTGATGGTCATGAGTCATAATCAACATCCATGCATCATTAGGAATGTCTCGCGCCACATCAATTGGATCTCGTTCGATGCGAGTAACCCCGTCAGGAATTGGATTTACAAACAGCTCATCGCGGTCATCAATCCAGTTTACGGCAAAGTGTAATTGCGCCAGAAGAGGCACTAAAGCCTGTGCTATGTGACCTGCACCAAAGAGATAGAGCGGCTGCAGAGAGGTATTGAAGACCTCAAACAGAACCTTGACCTCACCACCGCAACACTGCCCTAAGTTGCCCGCCAGCGTGTACTCTAATTCGTGCAACCCATCTTTTTGTTCAGAGAGTAACTGTCGAGCATACTCAATGGCTTGATGCTCAAGATTACCGCCACCGAGAGAGTCCACGGTAGCGTTGTGAGTGACCAACATTTTGGCACCAGAAGATCGCGGGCTTGAGCCTCGCTCACCGACTTGGGTAATCAGTACAACCGGTTGTCCACGTTTTAACAGTTCGGCAAGTTGGTAGCTCCATCGCTGGATCACGGTGACTCCTCAAGAGTGGTAATGGCATTGATTATCGCCTCAGGGGTAGCCGGAGCATTTAAGGCAGGTGATATACGATAGCCGGAAATGCTCGAAATTGCATCGCGAATTGCACACCATACAGAAATACCCAGCATAAAAGGAGGCTCCCCAACCGCTTTAGAACGGGCAATGGTAGGTGCACTGTTCGGTTTCTCCAGTAGATCTATGGTCAGGTGAGTCGGTCGATCACTGATCGCTGGAATTTTGTAGGTCGCTGCAGAGTTGGTCAGTAGCCGCCCCTTGTCGTCCCATTTTAGCTCCTCACTGGTTAACCAGCCTGCACCCTGAACAAATCCACCCTCAATCTGCCCCCTATCTAGAGCGGGATTTAGGGAGTTACCCACATCATGCAAAATATCGACTCGCTCTATGTGCGTAGCACCGGTCAAACGATCAATAATGACTTCAGAACAGGCTGCACCGTTAGCGTAGTAGAGAAAAGGATTGCCTTGCGCACTGGCTCTGTCATACCAGATATTCGGTGTTTTATAGAAGCCCGTAGCCGAGAGCTGAACACGATCCATATAGGCGGCTTTCACCGCCTCGATAAATGTCATGGAGCCCTTGCTCCAGCTCAATGTTCCCGCATTGAATGCGATCTCTTCTGGGCTAATTGATTCGCGATGTGCGATGAACTCTGCAATACGACGTTTTAATGTGGATGCTGCTTCAAAAGCCGCCATGCCATTCATATCACTTCCACTTGAAGCGGCGGTTGGTGAGGTATTAGGGACCTTATCGGTACGGGTACTGCTCATTTTCACCCTATCCACCTCAATACCCAGAACAGAGGCCACTACTTGCGATACCTTAGTGTATAAGCCTTGCCCCATCTCAGTACCCGCCTGACTGACCAGAACAGAACCATCCGTGTAGATGTGAACAAGCACACCGGCCTGATTTAGGTGCTTAACGGTAAAGGAGATGCCAAACTTCACCGGGGTTAACGCTAACCCTTTAAGATATCGAGAAGAGGCCAAGTTATGTTTAGCAATTTTCTGACGACGTCGATCATAGTCAGAACTCGCTCGTAGCTGCGTCATAATCTGATGAAGTGTGGAGCCGTCGACCGTTTGACCATAATGGGTCTGTTGACCTGAATAGAGGTTCAAAAGACGAGTATCGAGAGGGTCTTGCTGACAGACACGGGCAATGTCATCCAACATAGCTTCGGCGGTAATAACGCCCTGCGGGCCACCAAAGCCACGAAACGCAGTATTGGAAACCTTATCGGTGCGCCAACGTTCGCCACACACTTTGACCGACGGATAGTAGTAAGCATTATCACAGTGGAACATAGCGCGATCGACAATGGCATCACTTAGATCAGGTGAACAGCCGCAATCGCCATTAATATCGATCTGAACCGCTTCGATGCAGCCATCTGAGCGGAATCCTACTTGGTACTGATTAACAAATGGATGACGTTTCCCAGTAACCGTCATATCGGTCACTCTGGGCAGGCGTAGTTTTACCGGCTTGTTCAGTTTGTGTGCTGCCAACGACGCTAAACAGGCCCAGGGCGCTGCTTGCGTCTCTTTGCCACCAAAGGCGCCGCCCATGCGTCTGACTTCGACGACTACTTCATGGAATGGCAAGCCTAACACTTCAGAGACAAGCGTTTGAACCTCCGTAGGATGTTGTGTAGAACAGAGAAGATGAATACCCCCTTCCTCTGTCGGCGTTGCAAGAGAAGCCTGCCCCTCGAGGTAGAGGTGCTCTTGACCACCGATTGAAATCTCACCTGATATCTTGTGGTCAGCTGAGCTTATATTTGACGGATCTCCTCTCTGCATCACATGCGGCGGGCGCACTCGGTAGGCTTTAGATCTTGCCTCATCAATCGTCAAAATGGGTGGGGTCTCTTCATACTCAACCTTAGCCAGCAGAGCGGCTGATCGTGCGAGCTTCTCGTCGGTAGCCAGCACAAGAAAGATCGGTTGACCATGAAAGAGCACCTCATCAGCCGCCAACAGAGGATCACCGGGATAGACAGGGCCAATATCAGTGATACCGGGTATATCTGAGGCAGTTAAGACAGCCACAACCCCCGGGGCTTTCAATAAGGCACTTAGGTCCATCGATACGAGGCGGCCGCGTGCAATAGTGGCCTGCCCAATAGCAGCAAACAGCGTCCCTTCAGGTAACGGAGCATCAACCACGTAGCGAGCTTTACCGGTAACATGCAGCAGCGCGCTGTCGTGTGTGACTGGAGAACCTATTGGCTTCATGCTGACACCTCCGCGCGTGTTAAATGGTGATGAATAACACGCGCGCAAACCGTCAAACGATACTCAGCACTGCCTCTAAGATCTGACATAGGAGTTAACTCACTCAACGCTGAAGATATTTGTTCAAGCGTTATGGTGGTAGGGTCAACATCTTCGAAGGCGGTCATAACATCTTTCGCGAGCACCGGCGTCGCCGCCATGCCACCTAAACCAATGAGTAGACCGTGAATTCTACCCTCATCTAGAGTGTAGTGCGTCGCAACCGCAACGGCAGAGATATCATCATCTATGCGTTTAGAGACCTTCTCGAAATAAATATGAGCCCCCTCTTCAACCCTGAAATGGATCTGACTGATCACTTCATTCGATTGCAATGCGGTATGCTTGTAACCTAAGAAAAAATCCTCTAGCGCAACGGTGCGCTCTTGTTGAACACTGTTTAGGGTCAGATCTGCTTGTAACGCGAGCAACAGTGGCGCCAAATCCCCTATCGGAGAGGCATTGCCAATCGATCCACCTAAGGTGGCGCGGTTGCGAATCTGTTGTGATGCAAATCGGCTGAGCAACTGATCAAGTGCAGCAAATCCAGACACTTTCGCTTGCTCTTTAATGCGCGTCAAAGAGACAGCGGCACCGACAGACCAACACCCCTGTTCAACCGTTAGCTGATGCAGAGCAGCAATTTTTTCAGTGCTAATCAGTGTTTCGACGCGCTCCAACCCCTGAGTAGCCCGCAGCATCCAATCTGTCCCACCAGATAAAAGAACCGATTCAGGGTATTCAGCTTTTAAACAGCAAAGCGCTTCAAGGGTGGAGGGCTGATGGAAACCGGTGACGGGATCATCGTTACGATTAAGATGCTTTAAAGAGTCAACTAAGGATGCCTCAAGCTGAGTAAATCGATCATTCGTACAATCAGCAAGCAGAACCGCCTTAATAATCGGTGAGTAACCGGTACATCGACATAAATTACCGCCCAGAGCTTCATCAATCGCCTCGATGTCTGGGCTAGGGTGCTGTTTTTTAAGCGCCAAGGCGGAAAGAATAAAACCAGGTGTACAAAATCCACACTGTGAGGCGTGATAATCTATAAAGGCCTGCTGCAATGGATGAAGTTGGTCGCCTTGGGCAAGGTCCTCAACGGTAATCAATGCCTTACCATCAAGCTCTGCAACGGGCATCAAACAGCTATTAACCGCTTCGTAACAAAGCTTCTCATCGGCATCTAATGTGACCAGTACAACCGTGCATGCGCCGCAGTCACCCGATGCACACCCCTCTTTAGTCCCTGTAAGCCGTTTCGTGTCACGCAGGAACTCCAGAAGCGTCTGAGTATTGGAAAGCGTACGATCCTGTTGAACGGATCCATTTTTCCAGTAACTGATCATAAATAGACTGCCTGAAATGTCATATATAATAGGCTTATTGTGTGAAAACCTAACCATTCAGTCAAATAAATAATCTGACTTAAGGGTTAAATTTTATTTGATTTTTGAGTCAAATATTGGGTTCAATAGAGGATTATTTTATCCATCAGTAATCATTGAGAACGCTCCTTACCATGACACATGAACCACGCCTCTGGTTAGCCAATCCTTTAGCGGTTTATACGGGAAACGATGAAGACGCATCTGGCGGCATCGTGGTTAGCGGCAAGACGATCGTATCACTGGTCGCCAAAGGTCATACACCTGCTGATATTGATCAAACCATTGATGTCAGTGATCAGGTGCTGATTCCTGGCTTGATCAATACTCACCATCATTTCTACCAAACATTGACCCGTGCACTCCCTTCTGCACTCAATAACGAGCTGTTTCCTTGGCTACAAACCCTCTATCCGGTTTGGGCCAACTTGGATCCTGAAGTACACCGAGCCGCGACCAAGCTTGCACTGGCCGAACTGCTTCTATCAGGTTGTACCACCGCCTCTGATCACCACTATTTGTTCCCGGCTAATCTTACCGACGCCATCGATCATCAGGTCGAAATCGGTCGTGAGATGGGCGTGCGTATGGCGATGACCCGTGGGTCGATGAGTCTTGGGCAGGATCAAGGCGGCTTACCACCAAACAGTGTGGTGCAAACGGAAGATGAGATTCTTCAAGACTCCGAACGTCTGGTCTCTCGTTACCATGACAGTACCCCCTTCTCTATGTCACAAATCGCTCTGGCACCCTGCTCACCCTTTTCGGTGACGACAGAGTTAATGCGAGACACGGCCAGCTTGGCTAAGCAACTCAATGTTCGGCTCCATACCCACCTGGCTGAGACCATTGATGAGGAGAATTTTTGTCAGCGCTCATTTGGTATGCGAACGGTAGACTACCTCGAATCGGTCGGTTGGCTCTCTAATAACACCTGGCTAGCGCACGGCATTCACTTTAATGACGAAGAGATTAACCGTCTTGGTAAAGCAGGTGTTGGTGTCTGTCACTGCCCAAGCTCCAACATGATGCTCGCGTCTGGCATTGCTAAAGTGAAAGAGCTTGAAGCAGCTGGTTCACCCGTTGGTTTAGGGGTTGATGGCTCGGCATCCAACGATTGCTCTAATATGATTCAAGAGGTGCGACAGGCTATGTACATACAGCGTCTTCGATACGGATCCTCTGCGGTCACTCATTTAGATGCTTATCGCTGGGGTACTCAAGGCTCAGCCAAGGTATTAGGACGTGACGATATTGGTGAGTTAGCCGTAGGTAAGGCAGCCGATATTGCTCTATTTAAGCTGGATGAACCTCGTTTCAGTGGTGCTCACGATCCACTGGCAGCTCTGCTATTGTGCGGCGCCCATCATGCAGAAGCGGTCATGGTAAATGGTGAGTGGCGCGTAAAAGCTGGCGAATTGGTTGGCCAAGACCTTGAACAGATCATGTTTGAACATAATAAAGCTGCAAAAACTCTTGCGGCCCGTGCGATTTCCTAGGAGAAGATTATGACCCCCTACAGCAAAGACTTTCCCGTTAGTTGGGACGAACTGCACCGAAACGCACGTGCACTGAGCTGGCGCCTTCTTGAACAGAGCCCCTGGAAAGGCATTGTTGCCATCACTAGAGGCGGCTTAGTTCCGGCAGCCATTTTAGCTCGCGAGATGGACATTCGAATGATCGATACGATCTGTGTGCTTAGCTACTCTAACTCCGACAGTGGCGAAGCCTCAGTTCAGGGACAAATCGAGGTTCTTAAAGGCATTGAGGGTGACGGCGAAGGGATGATTCTGGTTGATGATTTGGTTGATACTGGACGCACTGCACAATACGTTCGCGAGATGCTACCTAAAGCGCATTTTGCCACGCTCTATGCAAAACCAGCGGGCAAACCTTTGGTGGATACCTTCATAACTGAAGTGAGCCAAGATACTTGGATACGCTTCCCATGGGATATGGTGCAAACTTTTGCACAGCCTTTATCAGAAGTTATTGATAAGTAACTGATTAATAAAACCTATTTTTATAAAGGGCGCCCATATATATTTTTGGAGTGCCTTAAAATAAACCTGCAAAAACAAAATCCTCTGCTAGGCTTAAACTTTCATACACTTGAAAGGTTGTTTTATGGGCTTTAAATACCTAGCTTCCTGTTTTCTACTCTTGCTCATTAGCCAGTCCGTTTTGGCCTATGAGTTCTCGCTGATGACTGAAATCACACTGCACCCATTTTTCTTTCTCGTCTCTGTAGCACTGATTATCCTAGCGCTAGGCACAATGGCTAGAACCCTAAATCTACTTCGTTCACGAGGCCATAAACAGTTAAGGCAGCTTAAACGCGAACGTCAAAAGACACAGCGACACCTTGCCATCATCGACAAACACGTTCTAATGGTTAATACCGATCAAGACGGCAAGGTGACTAAGGCCTCAAGTGCTTTCTGTGGGCACACCGGCTATACAATCAAGCAACTTAAGTCGTTAACACTTGAGTGTCTTATTCCAGAAAGCAACCGCTCTTCAATTCTGAATAAACGCTATCAAGAGGCTAGTCAGAAAGGATTTGTTAGCGTTGAAGTACAAGAGAAAAATGCCTTTGGTGGACTCTACTGGGTGAAGCTACAGATAGAGGCACAATACGATCGAAATGGATCGATTATTGGATTTACCGAAATACGAGAAGATATATCCACACAGAAAAAACTGGAAGAGCTATGGATGACGGATCAACTGACCGGCCTGTATAACCGCGCTCGGCTAGATGAACTGTTTGAGACAGAGCTGCGACGGGCAAGACGATATGGTTCTCAATTCTCAATCCTGCTTTTAGATATAGACCATTTCAAACAGATTAATGACCAATATGGACATTTGACGGGTGATGATGTGCTTTTTTCGGTTGCCGATCTGCTCAAAAAGAACATACGTGATGTTGATGTGCTTGGTCGATGGGGTGGCGAGGAGTTTATGTTAATACTGCCCAATACCAACCAATCTGAAGCACTGACGCTGGCAGAAAAACTGAGACAATTGATTCAGACTCACTCATTCACTCCAGTTAAAAACGTGACGGCTAGTTTTGGTGTCAGCAGTTACATAGCAGGTATTGACGCCGAAGAGCTGTTTAAAAAAGCTGATGAAGCTCTGTATCGAGCGAAAGCTAAAGGTCGCAATCGATCAGAGCTAGGCATGCAAAGCTTACCCAGCTCTAATGAGCGGCACTCAGATCAGAGCGCTTAACTCCATCCCTTAATCTTTCGATAGAGCGTAGAGGGACTGACTTCGAGCAGTGCTGCAGCCTTAGGCACATTACCCTTGCAGAGCTTGACAGCATTCTCAATGATCTTGCGCTCTAGCACCTCTAGAGGTTCGATCTCATCAAGACTTTGAGCCATCACCTTGGAGTAGGGCTTAGCTTTGCTTGCTGCCCTCTTCGATGGCACCTCTACAGGCAGCTCACGACTCTCCTGAATCGGAGCGGCAATCTCTAGAACTGAATTAAGCGGTGCAGGAAGATCAGACACACTGACAAGACCGCCTTGATTGAGCACCACCACATTGCGGACTACATTCTGAAGCTCACGGACATTACCAGGCCAATGATACTCAAGCAGTCTTCGCTTAGCCTCATCATCAAAACCTTCGAAATACTTGGTCTCCTCACGTGCATAGCGGTTCAAGAAGAATTCAGCAATCATCAAAATATCATCGCCACGATCTCGTAGCGGCGGAAGGTGAACAGGAATAACGTGTAAGCGGTAGTAGAGATCCTCTCTAAAACGGCCGGCCTGAACCTCTTTTAAAGGGTCTCGATTAGTTGCACAGATAAAACGGACATCCACCACTTCATCGGAGTTACTGCCTACTTTTTGGATAATGCCGGTCTGAATGAATCGCAGCAATTTGGTTTGCAAATCGAGACTCATTTCACCAATTTCATCTAAAAACAGCGTACCACCATTCGCTTTAGTCGCCGCCCCATCACGATTTGCACTGGCACCGGTAAATGCCCCCTTAACGTGGCCAAAGATCTCGCTCTCCATAAGATCCTTAGGGATGGCTGTACAGTTGATGGCAACAAAAGGGCCTTCAAAACGCGCACTCTGTTTGTGCAGTGCTTCAGCCGTGAGCTCCTTACCAGCGCCGCTTTCACCGGTAACAAATACCGACGCTTTACTCGGTCCCGCCCGCTCAATGAGGTGATACATATCTTGCATAGCGGGGCTAGCCCCAATGAAACTGTGGAAAGTTTCACGCTGCTTTTTCTCAGCCGAATCTACAGGCGCAAAGTTGAGCTTCGACACTTGCGCAAGTGCCGATCCAATCGCAACCTTTAAACGCCTCGCATCAAAAGGCTTTTCCAGAAAATCGTAAGCCCCTAAACGAATGGCATCAACGGCTATATCTATTGAGCCATGTGCTGTCATAATAATAACCAGCGACTTAATCTGATGCTCAACAATCCGTTTCAGAATTTCGAACCCATCACCGTCGGGAAGACGGAGGTCTAGAAGCACGACCTGATAGACCTTTGCTTCAAGCGCAGCATGGGCCTCGGAGAGAGTGGCGGCCGTATCAACTAAGACCTCCTCTTTCTCAACGTACTGAGCATAAATACGTCGTAAACTGGCACTGTCTTCAACGATTAATACTTGGTTCTGAGACATCAGAAAATTCCTTTGTAGACGCTGTTAGGTCGATAGTGCCGTTGAGAACCGGTTCAATTCAGTTAGAACTGACTCCAGCTGAGCGGGCACTGAAGGAACAAACTGATCAACTGTCGCCTGATCACCACTCTTTGCCGCTTTTTCAATGCGTTCTGCTGTTGAGCGAAGGGTCTCTGCACCAAAGGTAGCGGATGTCCCTTTCAGTGAGTGAGCTTCAATACCCAGTGTGGCTAAATCATTTTCAGCCATCGCTTTGTTAATATTTTCTAAGCGCTGTGAAGATTCTACTTCAA
>JAAZVX010000038.1 GCA_018623095.1 Marinobacterium sp.
CCTCGACCAGGGACATATCCAGTGTTTCCCCCTCATCAAGATCATCCAACATCATCCGCAAGCTCGCCGCCGGCGTGCGCAACTCATGCCCAATCACGGCGTACATCTGTTTCTGTCGTTCTTGTTCAGTGAGCAGTTGTTCAGACAGATTTTTAGCCTCTTCAACCGCCTTCGTTTCAGCGGTGATATCGATGGAGGACCCATAAAAAATCAATGCTCCGTCGCGAGTGATGTTTTTACCGGTAACACGGTGGGTGCGCAACTCGCCATCAACCCACTCATTATTAGTAAACGTGCACTCGCTGCCGGCAGGCTGAGCCGACATCGCCATGATCTGCCCATTGATAATCTCCAGACTCTCTTCAGGAAATTTCTCTAAATGCTCAGAGAGAGCAAAGGCACCTGCCGTTTCGGAAAGACCCCAACGCCGTTTAAGCTGAGCATCGCCATCCAATAGCCCAGAGGCGTAGTCAAACTCAAAGAATGCGATGTTAGCTAGGTAAGCAGCCTGCTGTTGTCGCGCTTCATTCACCTCTCTTATCTGCAAGGCTTCAGCTAAGGCATCTCGCTGCTCTGATGAGCGCTTCAATATGGCGCCCAAAATAGTAATTGAAGCACAGGCTATTCCCAGGAAACCAAACAGATGTTGCGCACCGGTAGCTGGCGTTTCATACCCCAGTTGTACTGCCAAAAGCACTAGCGCAATAGAGCCCACCAAAGGTATTGCGTAGCGCCATAACCCAATCGATAGGATCGACAGGAATATAAACCCAAGCCAAAAGAAGGCAACACCAGCATAGATGCTTTGATTACGGACAAGCGCACCTAACCCAACGACAAACATTATGAAAGCGATCAATCCTATGCGAGATTTAAACGTCAACGGCACCTTAGGCATCGCAACGGCAACTAGCATCAGATACAACAGCGATTGTACGGCAGGAACGGCGAGGTTACCGTCAATGGCTACCCCACGATGGATACTTAGCACTAGTGCCGGAGTTAAAGCCAGCAAAAGGAATTGCGCCGACCTTACAACTGTACGATTCAGATGATCAGAATTTAATTCAGCATTGTGTTGCATGACTTAACCCCTTGTTAAGTGCATTGCAAATTGCAAAGCAATTTGCCTGGATAATTAAAATAAACGAGCTCAATGACCCTACATACCATCAAAACAAGGTCATAGAGCTATTTTTGAGTGCCAATTGGCTCTTAATAGGCTCTTAATTAGCTCTTAATTACATATAAGCAAAATCTATACCAATTTATACTCTATCAACTAAGCCGATAGACATCAGGCGACCCGTTTTTGATTAAACAGCATCAAACCAAGCACCAGCGCAACAATTGGGAAAATCACCAGATTCAACACCTGCCAACTGGTCGAGTTCAATAATAGACCCGACATAAACGAGCCGATGGCAACGATCGAAAAGATAAGGAAGTCGTTCAGACCCTGAGCAACGCTCTTTTCCTCTTCTGGCACACTCTGTGCCACTAACGCCGTGGCGCCAATGAAGCCAAAGTTCCAACCAATACCTAACAGGATTAGGGATCCCCAGAAATGAGTTAACTCCAAGCCAAACAGTGCGATTAACCCAGAGAGGGCGATCAACAGCAGACCAACGGCGGTAATTCGCGCTTTGCCATACTTCGCCATCAGCTTGCCAGTAAAAAAGCTCGGCGCAAACATTGCCAACACGTGCCACTGAATCCCCAGTGCCGCTTGCTGCACCTCATGACCATGGGAGACCATCGCAATGGGTGCGGCAGTCATCACAAACGCCATTAATCCGTAGGAGACCACACCCGCTGCAACGGCAGTTAGGTAGGCAGGTCGCTTTAGCAACGCCAGTGCCTCGAACTTAGAACCGCCCGTTTTGGGTTTAGTGTTCGATTCAACGGGCTTTAACTGGGTTAGCAGTAATATAGCCAACACCCCTAGCACTGACATCGATAGAAAACTGCCGGCGTATTGTGCGTCAAGTACCCCTTCCGTCCAGACGACCACTTGCGGGCCGATAATGGCCGCCGCCAAGCCGCCGATCATGACACGTGATATCGCCTTACCCTGCTCTTCACCGCTTAACCCTTCGGTAATGGCGAAGCGGTAGCTCTGCACATGCGCTGCATAAAAACCAGCCAAGAAAGTGCCGCTACAGAACCAGATAAACGACTGATTGATGATCGAGGCCCCGGCAACAATACCCGCTACCACACAGACGAATGCTGCAAACAGATAGGCCGCTTTACGACCAAACTGACGAACCATAATGGCGGCCGGCAAGGTACTGAGCGCCACCCCTAGGTTAAACAGAAATACCGGCATGGTCATCAGATCTTGTGGCGCATTCATCGACAGACTGACCAAGCCACCCAACGAGATGATAATTGGCGGTGTTGCGGCCCCCAGTGCTTGCGCGGCAGGGTAGAGTTTTACATTGGTGGAAGCGGATGACATAAGAATTCCTTAAAAGCACTAGTGCTGTGTGCGATAACAAGCTAAGTTCTCATATAGGGATTAGCGTTACAAGAAGGATTTACCGCCCATGGCACGTATTAAAATTGATATGCCCGACAACTACCTATTTTCAACGGTGATGGATGTTCGTATTAGTGATATCAACTACGGCAACCACCTAGGTAATGATTCTGTGCTCAGCTTTGTGCATGAAGCCCGGACCCGTTTTTTTAGACAGTACGGTTACACTGAAATGGATGTCGAGGGTTTAGGCATCATCATGACCGACAGTGCCATCGTCTATAAAGCCGAGGGATTTCATGGTGACCAGATTCAGATCGACATTACCGTTGGCGACTTTAACAAGTATGGCTGTGACATCTTCTATTTGATGACCAACAAAGCGACCGCTGTGGAGATAGCGCACATCAAAACGGGCATTGTCTTCTTTGATTATGATGTCCGCAAGGTGGTTGGGTTACCCGAAGCCTTCCGCGCCAACCTGTTGAAAGAGGCCTAACCATGCAGTTAATGCTAACACCCACCTCGCCCTACGCCAGAATCGTTCGTATCGCGTTGATGCTTAAGGGGCTAGATGACGAGTGTGTCATGCATTGGGTTGATCCACCGTCGGATACGCCAGAGCTTATTCAAGCCAACCCTATGTCACGGGTACCGGTACTGGTACTGGACGATGGCACCTCGTTAACCGAAACCCAACTGATCGTTCACTATTTAGAACGACGCAAACCCGACCCTAGCTTGCTACCGGCGAATCGACTCTATTTAGAACTGGCACTGGCTGGTAAAGCGATGGGGTTAATCGATGCGGCCTTTTGGCTAGCCTTCAACAAGCGTTTTGGCGGAAGCAGTGCTGAGCAGGGAAACGAGCTGGCGATTCGCAGAAGCAGCGCCATTACACGCACGCTGGAGGAGCTGAAAATGAACCCTCCCCACGCACTCAATGGGCAGGTCGGTTTAGGACAGCTCTGCTTAGAGGTCGCGCTTGAATACATCGAATTCAGGCTACCGGAGTTTGAACCATACAGCAGCCCTGAGCTTGCTCGCTGGAGCAAGTCGATCAAAACGTTAGAGCCGTTTCATTTAACGGAATTTTATTAGACGGTGTCAGACCAGAGGTCAGACACCACAGCATTAGATTTACTCATCCGGTGGATATTCGTAGCTGTGCGCTAGATTTTCAAAGCGGGTGTACTTGCCGATAAAGGCTAAGCGCGTAGTACCAATCGGCCCGTTACGCTGTTTACCAATGATGATCTCTGCCACACCCTGCTCAGGTGAATCTTCGTTGTAGACCTCATCACGATAGATGAACATGATCACGTCGGCATCTTGCTCGATCGCGCCCGATTCACGAAGATCGGAGTTTACAGGGCGTTTATTGGGGCGCTGTTCCAGAGAGCGGTTAAGCTGTGACAATGCCACAACCGGACAGTTCATCTCTTTGGCTAAGGCCTTCAAGGATCGGGAGATCTCTGAGATCTCGGCAGTACGCCCTTCGCTCTTACCCGTCTTAATCTGCATCAACTGCAGGTAATCGACCATGATCATGCCGATCTCGCCATGCTCACGTACGATACGCCGCGCACGAGTGCGCATCTCGTTAGGGCTAATACCCGGCTGATCATCAATATAGAGCGGCTTGTTTTTTAACATATTGACGGCCGCGGTCAGCTTAGGCCAATCATCATCTTCCAATTGACCGTTACGCACACGGGTCTGATTAATACGCCCAAGCGATGACAACATACGCGTCATCAACTGCGCCGCTGGCATCTCAAGACTAAAGACAAGCACCGGCTTATCGTCACCCATTAGGGCGTTCTCCACCAAGTTCATAGCGAAGGTGGTCTTGCCCATCGAGGGCCTAGCCGCGACGATGATCAAATCAGAGGGTTGTAGACCACCGGTACGATCGTCTAGGTCGTCAAATCCAGTCGTTAAACCGGTTAACGCGTCACCATTACTAAACAACTCATCGATGCGTTCAACGGCGGCTTTCAGCAGTGGATTGACCGATTGCGGGCCACTCTGATTGGGACGATTCTCGGCGATCTGAAAGATCTTAGATTCCGCCTCATTCAATACTTCATCGGCCGAGCGGCCGTCTGGGAAGAAGGAGGAGTCTGAGATCTCTGTTGAAACCGAAATCATCTGACGCAGCAATGCACGATCACGAACGATCTCGGAGTAGGCACGGATATTTGATGTACTTGGCGTATTGCGCGCCAGATCAACCAAATACTCCAACCCGCCAGCACGCTCTAGCTCACCGGTACGGTCGAGCTCTTCTGAGAGCGTCACGACATCAATAGGACGCCCCTGATCGATCAGCTTCTGCATGGTGCGGAACATCATGCGATGCCCACCGGTGTAGAAGTGTTGTTCCAGACAGACTTCCGACACAACGTCCCATGCGTTGTTGTCGAGCATCAAGCCACCTAGTACCGACTGCTCAGCCTCAATCGAATGAGGTGGCACTTTGGCTTGTGTGAGATCGTCGTCTTGATAATCGAGCATGATAAAGGGTCTGAATGGTTCAACTGTTTAAGGAAATAACTATACCTGTTTGGGCATAAAAAAACCGCGCCGAGGCGCGGTTTTTTTCAAAGAAAGCGACTGATTACTCAGCAGCGATCTTAAGGTTCACTGTAGCCGATACTTCTGCGTGAAGCTGAACAACGATTTCGTATTCGCCGACGTTACGTAGAACGCCGTTTGGAAGACGAACTTCGCTCTTCTCTACTTCAGCGCCAGCAGCAGTGATCGCTTCTGCGATGTCACGTGCGCCGATAGAACCGAACAGTTTACCTTCTTCACCAGCTGTCGCTGTGATAGTAACTTCTTTGCCTTCTAGTGCTTCACCGCGTGAAGTCGCAGAAGCCAATGCTTCAGCAGCAGCCGCTTCTAGTTCAGCACGACGCTCTTCGAAGCGTGCAACGTTGGCAGCAGTTGCAGAAACTGCTTTACCCTGTGGGATCAGGTAGTTACGACCAAAGCCAGCTTTAACGTTAACTTTGTCGCCTAGTGAACCTAGTTTACCGATCTTCTCGAGGAGGATAACTTCCATCTCTCAAACCTCATTTAGGCTGCAGGTATACCTGCAGTAAAAAATTAAACAATCACCCAAAGATAGCTATAAAGCTACCAATCACTATTAACGGTCGTGACCGTCAGTGTATGGAAGAAGTGCTACGTAGCGAGCGCGCTTGATAGCAGTAGCTAGCTGACGCTGGTACTTAGCTTTAGTACCAGTGATACGGCTAGGTACGATCTTGCCAGTTTCAGTGATGTAACCTTTTAGGACGTCTAGATCTTTGTAATCGATCTCAGTAACGCCTTCTGCAGTGAAACGACAGAACTTACGACGACGGAAAAAACGTGCCATCTGAATATCTCCTACTTAAATTATTCTTCAGAAGCTGCTGCTGGAGCAGATTCTTCAGTTTTAGCTGGTGCTGGACGCTCTTCGCGACGAGGCTTACGCTCTTCACGCGCATCAGCAGCTTTGATTGGAGATGGCTCTGTGATCGCTTCTTTAGTGCGAATAACCATGTTACGTAGCACAGCATCGTTGTAACGGAATAAGTTTTCTAGCTCATCCATTACTGCTTGAGTAGCTTCGATGTTCATAAGAACGTAGTGTGCTTTATGTACATTGTTGATTGAGTAAGCCAATTGACGACGACCCCAGTCTTCTAGACGGTGGATCTTGCCGTTGTCGCCTTCGATCAGAGTCGTGTAACGCTCGATCATTGCAGGCACTTGCTCGCTCTGGTTCGGGTGAACCATGAACAGTACTTCGTAGTGACGCATTGTAGCTCCTTACGGTTTAGTAGCCTTTGGATCGTCTGTGACCGGCCCCTTTACAGCCGATCTCTCCAAAAGCAAGGAGGTTGATAAAAAAAGGACGCGTGATATTACCTATCTACGCGCCCTTTTGCAAGTCCGGTGCGGGGTTAGGCGTCGCTGATCTCCACGCTGTGGGTGATCTCTACTCCGCCCCCTTCGAGCATCTTAGAGACCGAACAGTACTGTTCAGCCGATAAGCGAGCCGCGCGTTCAACCGCGGCCGGTTTAAGATTGTGGCCTGTTACTTTGAATGTCAGGTGAATCTTTGTGAACACGGCTGGTACAGCATCGGCTCGCTCGGCATCAATTGAGGCAACACAGCTCACCACATCTTGGCGTGCTTTTTTCAAAATGCTCATGACATCAACACTGGCACAGCCACCCAGCCCAACCAAGATATACTCCATCGGACGTGGGCCCGTCTCTAAATCACGATCAACGTGTGCTTCAAACTTGGAGTCTGTTATCGCTTTAAAACGCTCTTCGCCTTCCCAGCTCACTTCAACATGCATTATAAAATCCTTTTATTTAAACAGCTCAGCCAAGCGCTCACCCGGCACTTCAGCTCGCATAAACGCTTCGCCTACCAAAAACGAGTTAACCTGATGCTGACGCATGAGCGCCACATCGTCAGGCCCCAGGATACCGCTTTCGGCAACAACGATACGGTCGTCCGGAATGTCGCTTAGTAGTTGAATGGTTGCATCCAAGCTGACATCAAAAGTGTGTAGATTACGGTTGTTAATACCCACCAGGGTGTTACCCAGCGGCAGAGAACGGAGCAGCTCCTCACGGTCGTGCACTTCGATCAACACATCCATACCCAGTGAAATAGCCAGGTCGTTAAGCTCTCTCATTTTGTCATCATCCAGAGCAGACACGATCAACAGGATACAATCCGCACCCATGGCACGCGCTTCATAGACCTGATACTCATCAACGATAAAGTCTTTGCGAATCACGGGTAGCGAGCAGGCTGCACGAGCCTGTTGAAGGTACTCAGTCGCCCCCTGAAAGAAGTCGACATCGGTCAATACCGATAGGCAGCTAGCGCCTCCGGCGGCATAGGATTGTGCTATTTCAGATGGGTTAAAAGCTTCACGCAACACACCCTTACTTGGGCTCGCTTTTTTAATCTCAGCAATGACAGCAGAGCGACCTTCCGCTAGCGCATTTTGCATAGACTGAACAAAACCTCGAGGATCCGTTGCACTGCCAGAGTTGGCTTCAATTTGAGCTTTCAGATCATCGATCGAGATCGCTTGTGAACGCTCTGCGATCTCTTCAAACTTACGATCAATGATTCGGGTTAATACTGTAGGGATGTTTGACATTAGGCTTCCTTAAACGCCTGACTAAAGCGAGCCAGCTCTTCCATTTTGGCTAACGCGGCACCGGATGCGATGGTCTCAACGGCCAACTGCACACCCGCTGTGAGTGAATCAACTTTGTCCGCTGCATACAGTGCTGCACCGGCATTCAGAGCCACCATATCGGCCGCTTTAGGGTTAGCACCGCTCATCGCTGCACGAATCAGAGCCAGACTCTCTCCGGCATCAGTCACCTGAAGACCCTCTAGCGTTTGCGCTTCTAGGCCCACACTGTCGGCGGTAATTTCATATTCGGTGACTTCACCCTCTTTAAGTTCAGCCACCTGAGTCGTGGTCGCTAGCGAGATCTCATCCAAACCATCGTTAGAGTGAACCACCAGTGCGTGCACGGCACCCAAACTGCGCAGCGCTTCAGCCATTGGACGGCACAAAGATTCATCAAACACACCCATTAGGTAGTGTTTGGCACCTGCTGGGTTAGTTAGGGGACCTAAAACATTAAACAACGTACGCATCGCCAACTCACGACGAGGGCCGATTGCATGCTTCATCGCACTGTGGTGCTGGGGCGCAAACATGAACCCGACGCCCACTTCATCAATACAACGAGCCACTTGCTCTGGATTGAGCGCTAGATGAATACCTGCCGCCTCAAGAAGGTCCGCCGCACCCGACTTGGAAGAGACAGATCGATTTCCGTGCTTAGCCACGGTACCGCCCGCTGCTGCTACAACAAATGAGGTCGCTGACGAGACATTGAAAAGGTTTGATCCGTCACCGCCGGTACCGACAATATCAACCGCTTGTGGATCAGTGACGCTGACCGGAACGGCAAGAGAGCGCATCACATCGGCCGCTGCAGTAATCTCTTCAACCGTCTCACCCTTAATGCGAAGTGCGGTTAGAAAAGCACCGATCTGAGCATCACTCGCCTCGCCTGTCATGATCTGGCGCATCGCTGCGGTCATCTCATCACGCGATAAATGGTGCCCCTCAACAACAAGGGCTAATGCCTCTTTAATATCCATGATTTTTCCTTTCTTCGTGCCTGCAGTGCACGCGCAACTGGTGTGACAGCCGCTGTTATCGATTAGTGATGCTGTAAGATGCCCAATCCCAATCGGCTGTGCAACCTCTTTGCGGAAAAATCATTAACCTTTCTAGACCAATTGCATCATATGCAGGGCTAGGTAGAGCCAAGGAACGACCAGCGCCATCGAAAAGGTAGAGACGATCCAGTTTGAATTGGCCAGATCCACATCCAAATCGTAATAGGCACTCGCTACCACCGAGTTAACAGCAGGCGGCATGGAGCTCAAAATCAACACGACACCGAGCGCTAATCCACCCGCGTATTCACCTAACCCAACCAACCAAGCCATCGATAGTGTCAACAGTGGCACAAGGGTGACGCGTGTGATCGCGACCTGCATTGAGTATTTGGCGTAGCGCCCGATGCTGGTCACTTTCAGCCCCAAGCCGACTGACACCAACATGCTAAAAGTACCAATAGGAATCACCCAGTCATTTGCGCTATCAAGGAATTCAGGACGATCTAAACCGCTTAGATTAAATAAAAACCCCAGCGTAAACGCCGTTAATATGGCGATTAAAAAGGGTTGCTTAAAGACCTTAATCAGACGTTGAGAGCGAGTTAACCCCTCACTCCCCTTGCCTGACACCCACTGTGCAACCGGATACCCCACTAGAAAGTAGAAGATCTCCTCGAACAGGCGATAGAGTGTTACTAGAGCAAAGCCCGCTTCGCCCAAAAAGAGGTAGACCACCAAAGATCCCATGGCGCCAATATTGGTGAAGCTAGTGGTAAGACCCATGACCGCTCGACTGGGGCGATCTTGCTTATTTAAAAGCCCTAAACCGTAGCCCAACAGCCCACCAACTATCAGAGCAAAAAGACAGACCAATGGCAGCGCCAGCAGGCTGGTATCTGTGAATTCGAGCACCCAGATCGCTAGCAGAAATGCGATGGGTATCATCACCATGATTCCCAGGTCACGTGTCATACGACTGAGTGTGCTTAAAGCAAATGGGAGTCGAATAAAAGAGGCTTCAACGGCTCTACGAAGCAGGTAGCCACTCCCTAAACCGGCAAAAATAATAAACAGCGAAAAGGAGAGCTTATCCATAAAGCGCTAACCATCAATCCTTGAAAATTGTAGCCCGTTAGTGGTGGAAACGATCCAGAGACTCAACCACCTGATCGGGATTGCACTCCTCCACAGGGCGACCATGATTGTAGCCGTAAGGAACGGCCAGTGCGGCAACGCCGGCAGCATGAGCGGCATCAATGTCGTTGGAAGAGTCCCCCACCATTAACGACTCTTCAGCCGTAACACCGGCTTTGGCCATGATATCCAGAAGTTGATCGGGTTCAGGTTTGCGCTTAGGTAGGGAGTCACCACCGCTGACGAAATCAAACAGGTGAGCAATGCCGACCCCTTCAATTAACGGCGTTGTAAACTGCATTGGCTTGTTGGTTACGACCGCGAGCTGAATCCCTTTTTGACGCCAGCGCACCAGCGCCTCTTTGACCCCAGGATAGGTGCACGCTGTCACGCCGTTAGACGCTTCGTAGTAGTCTAGAAACAGCTGATAAGCCAACTGATACTCGGCACTCTGCTGAAAATCGGCGGGATAATCCATCGAATCCGACAACGCCCTTGCTACAAGAGCATGCGCGCCATTGCCAACCCAAGTTCTCACTTTGGCGTCGCCCGCTTCAGGTTGCCCCACCGCGGTAAGCATTTGATCAACGGCAACGGTCAGATCTGGAACGGAATCCACTAAGGTGCCATCCAGATCGAGCATGATCAGCTTAGGTGCTTGGTCGGCAAAGAGTCTCATCGTGTTGAGGCTAGCTCCGCACGCATGGTGTCGATGGTCGCTTTGTAATCCTCGGTATTGAAAATAGCAGAGCCTGCAACGAAGGTATCTGCTCCGGCTTTAGCAATGTCGGCAATGTTGCTGGTAGTCACACCACCATCAATCTCAAGACGAATATCCAAACCAGATTCATCAATACGACGACGTGCTTCGCGAAGTTTATCCAGCGTGCCCGGAATGAACTTCTGACCACCAAAACCAGGGTTCACCGACATCAAAAGAATCATGTCCACTTTATCCATGACATGATCCAGATAGTGCAGCGGAGTCGCTGGGTTGAAGACCAGACCAGACTTACAGCCACCGTCACGAACCATCTGTAGTGAGCGATCGATATGCTCAGACGCTTCTGGGTGGAAGGTAATATAGCTAGCGCCAGCGTCGATGAAGTCACCGATCAGACGATCAACCGGTTTCACCATTAGGTGCACATCAATTGGTGCTTTGATGCCATGGTTAACCAGTGCCTTACAGACCATCGGACCGATCGTTAGGTTAGGAACGTAGTGATTATCCATCACATCGAAGTGGACAATATCAGCCCCCGCTTCCAATACATTTTCAACCTCTTCACCCAAGCGAGCAAAGTCAGCTGACAAAATCGAAGGGGCAATCAAAAAATCTTTCATGGGTCTAACCTAGCTGTTTAATTTCGTTCATTTTAAGTCAGTGCAAAAAGAGACAACAGAAAGAAAAACTGAAGACGCTTTTAATGGGCCGTTAACCGGCTTTGCGAACCTCTCGAATCAGGTCGTAAGCGGCCTGAATCTCTTGGGCTTTCTCTTTGGCCAGTTGCATCATCTCTTCGGGCAAACCTTTTGAGACCAGCTTGTCAGGGTGGTGCTGACTCATCAGTTTGCGCCAAGCTCGTTTCACTTGTGCATCGGTAGCACTGGCATCTACCCCGAGCACTGCGTAGGCCTCGTCGATTCGCTGCTGAGTAGGCGCGCCACCCTGCCAATGTTGGTGGAAGCTACTTTGCGCTTGCATTCGACGAATCAGGGCATCAATGGCGTCGCGCTTAAGGCCCAATCGCTGACAGATGTCGACAATCACTAAACGCTCAGCATCGCTGATCTCACCATCGGCAAATGCGGCCGCCATCTGCAACTCAAAGAAGATCATTCGCAGGTCGTTACGGTGTTTAAAGACCGCCGCCAATGGGCGCAAAAGGGGATCCAGATCGAAGTCAGGTGATTTGCCGTCGTTGAAATAATCGATCGCCTCTCTGCGCTTGGACTCATCAAGCTGCATCCGATCCATTACGGAGCGTGCGTAAGCGATCTCATCTTCGGTGACGCGTCCATCTGCTTTGGCGATACGCCCCATGACTGCGAATGTGGCTCGAAAGAAGATCAGCTGTGGCGCCATCTGTTTGGCTGAGCGAACAACACGCTCCAACTGAAAGCCTAAAAAACCACCGAAAATCAGACCCCAGATACCGCCTGTAAATAGGCCGACCAGTGCACCTAACACCACTCCGGTGCGATAACGAAAAATTTGTTCACCTATGGCTTGAGGATTCATCAACCCGCCTCTTTTAAAAACATTTCAACATCGGCAAGGCGATCCACCGTACCCACATCATTCCAATATCCGCCTAGCTTAGCACCAGCCACTCTGGACTGCTCGATCATTCTGCGTAAAAGTGGTGCC
>JAAZVX010000005.1 GCA_018623095.1 Marinobacterium sp.
AAAGCGATTGTCCCTTACGTAACCGGTGGTGATTCAAACCCCAGTGTTACCGTCCCTTTGATGCATGCGCTGGTAGAAGCGGGAGCTGATGTCATTGAATTAGGCGTCCCTTTTTCAGATCCAATGGCCGATGGTCCAGTGATTCAGTTAGCTTGTGAACGTGCGCTTGAGCACGGCACCAGTTTGACCGATGTGCTGGCGATGGTTGCTCAATTTCGTGAACAGGATCAGACCACGCCGGTGGTTCTGATGGGCTACTTAAACCCAATCGAAGTGATGGGATATGAAGCCTTTGCTAAAAATGCCAAAGCGTCAGGCGTTGACGGTGTTCTGGTCGTCGATATGCCTCCGATTGAATCGGGTGGCCTTATGGCTGCGATGAAGGCAGAGTCACTCGATATCATCTTCCTCATTGCACCGACCACTTCCCCTGCTCGTCGTAAAGCGATCTGTGATCAAGGCAGTGGCTATCTCTATTATGTTTCAGTGAAGGGTGTGACTGGCTCTAAATCTTTGAATGTAGACGAAGTAGGGGCGTACATAAGCGACATGCGTCAGGATACCGATCTTCCAATCTGCGTAGGTTTTGGTATTCGTGATGGCGAATCAGCTGCAGCTGTTTCTAAAGTGTCTGATGGCGCGATCGTTGGATCTGTGCTGGTGAATCAAATTGCTGAACTGGCGAACACGCCAGAGAAGATTCCTGCTGCCGTTGCAGGTATAGTTAAAGAAATGCGTCAAGCGATCGACGCTTAAGTCGATCATTTAGGGAGTACCATGAGTAACTGGTTGGAAAAGATCGTACCGTCACTGGCACGAAATGAAGATAAAAAACGTAACAGCATACCTGAAGGGCTTTGGGAGAAGTGTCCCAAGTGTGAAAGTGTGCTTTACAAACCAGAGCTGGAAAAGACACTCAACGTCTGCCCTAAATGTGATCATCACCTCCGCATTGGTGCTCGCACGCGTTTAAACTACTTTCTTGATGAAGGGTCGACTAAAGAGATTGCCTCCGACATCGAGCCGATCGATCGCCTTAAATTTAAAGACTCTAAGAAGTACAAAGATCGTCTAACGGCTGCTCAGCGCGATACTGGTGAAAAAGATGCACTGGTCGCGATGAAAGGGACGTTAGAAGGTAATCCCGTTGCAGCGGTTGCTTTCGAGTTCCGCTTTATGGGTGGTTCGATGGGTACCGTGGTTGGTGAGCGTTTTGTTCGAGCGGCCGAAGTATCGCTTGCAGAGGGCATTCCTCTGGTCTGCTTCTCAGCATCGGGCGGTGCGCGCATGCAAGAGGCGTTGTTCTCGCTGTTCCAAATGGCCCGTACATCGGCAGTACTTGAAGAGATGCGAGTGAGAGGTATTCCATTCATCTCTGTTTTGACAGACCCAGTTTATGGCGGTGTCTCTGCCAGTCTTGCGATGCTTGGCGATCTTAACGTTGCTGAACCCCGCGCACTGGTCGGCTTTGCTGGTCCACGTGTCATTGAGCAGACCGTCCGTGAAAAACTTCCTGAAGGGTTTCAGCGCAGTGAGTTCCTTTTAGAGCACGGTCAAGTTGATATGATCATTGAGCGTGGTGAGATGCGTAGCCGTCTTGCAAAAATGCTTCGCCAAATGCAGGGCCAGCCTGCACAGCAACCCGCTGAATAAGCGCAAGTAGACGATTGAGCGATGAGCCATTTAAGCTCAGCGAACAGTTTGGAAGAGTGGCTCTCAGCCATTGAGGCCGCTCACCCAACTGAGGTTGATTTGGGGTTGGATCGTGTTGCTAAGGTAGCCGATCGCCTGAATCTAGATTTCTCTCGCAGTAAAGTCATCACGGTGGCGGGTACCAATGGTAAGGGGTCAACCTGTGCCATGTTGGATTCGATCATTCGTGCATCGAATGCCACCTCTGGTGTCTACAGTTCTCCGCACTTCTTAAACTACAATGAACGCATAAAGATCAATGGTTTAGATGCCTCTGATGAAGTGATTGTTGATGCGTTTTGCCGGATTGATCAAGCCCGTGAAGAGATCTCTCTAACCTATTTTGAGTACGGTACACTGGCCGCACTCATCATTTTTTCTGACCTAGTGCTTGATTATGTCATTCTCGAAGTAGGTCTAGGTGGGCGCTTAGATGCGGTCAATATTGTCGATGCGGATATCGCCGTCATCACCTCGATAGCACTGGATCATGTTGATTGGCTTGGCGACAACATCGAGTCGATTGCTCGTGAGAAAGCGGGAGTTTTTCGACCAGGTAAACCTGCGGTGTGTGGTATGTCACCCGCTGCACGTTCAATTGTTCAGTACTCGGCTGAACTTAATGCTCCGCTCTACCTGTTTGATCAGGACTATCGCTTAGATGATGCTCAAACCGTTTGGAACTGGGCGGGCGTGGATCTAGACGGTGAGCACATTGCCTATTTTGATCTGCCTGTAACGTCCTTACCACTGGTTAATGCTGCGACTGTGTTGCAAGTGTTAACGCTGGTGGCACCTCAGATATCGATTGAAGCGATCGTTACTGGCCTTGAGACTGTTCGATTAACTGGGCGAATGCAGAGCGAGAAAATCGGTGCTAGCGAGTGCATACTGGATGTGGCCCACAATCCTCAGGCGGCACAGTACCTCGCTAATCGTTTACTTCAGCTACCCAAACCGTCGAAACGAACCCTAGTGTTGGGTATGCTCTACGATAAAGATCGACAGGGCGTGGTCGAAGCACTTAGGCCTATTGTTGATGAGTGGTACCTTGTGTCCCTTAAAGGCCCGCGTGCTAGTCAAGCCGATGAGCTTTTGACGCTCGTCGGTTCTGACACACCACATCATTGTTTTGCATCGGTATCCGATGCCTTTGATCAACTATCAAAAAGTAATTCAGAGGGCGAGCAGGTTCTGGTCTGCGGCTCATTTTTAACGGTTACGGAGGCATTGAGTTGGCTCAAGACGCATTAATCCAGGCAAGTATTCGCCGTCGTTTGTTAGGTTTAGGCGCGCTCCTTGTGATCTCACTCTCTATTGCACCACTGATCTTTGATGCCGCCGGTTACAAAGAGCGTAAGATCGTTGATCGAATTCCTCCTGCACCGAGCCTACCGCCTGTGATGGAAGTTGCCCCTGCGGTTGTCTTGGATCAACCTGTGAGTGAAGCTGAGACGCCTGCGGACCCAGTGCCTGTTGCTCAGCCTGTAATTATCAAAGCACCACCGGTAGAGGTGGTCGAAAAAATGCAGCAGCGTATACCAGACGAGGTCTCGCCGGCAGAGGATATGCCGCGTTTGGATGAGAACGGAATTCCTGCCGCTTGGTCGTTACAGTTGGCGAGTTTCAGGGATGAGCGCAATGCTAAATCTCTTCGTGCTGATCTGACGAAAGCGGGATATAAGGTCTACATTCGTCGTTCCAATGATCTGGTTCGCGTCTACATTGGCCCTGAAATGCAACGCACCCGCCTAGAGTCATTGAAAGGGTTGATTAAAGAGCAGTACTCACTCGACGGTATGATCGTGCGCTTTACCACTCAGTAAACCATTACAAATAGATGAAGAGTTCTTTGGGTTAACCGGATCTCTCTGATAAAATGTAGCTGTTTTTCAATTTTGGATAGAGAAGATGATCTGGACTGATTGGCTAATTATCGGCATCGTTGCCGTGTCCAGTCTACTTAGCCTAAAGCGTGGTTTCATACGGGAAGCTCTATCACTTGTCACTTGGGTCAGCGCTTTCATTATTGCGCGTCTGTTTGCTACCAGTTTGAGTGCCTATCTGGTGGATTACATCGAGACCCCATCACTTCGTATGTTGGCAGCCTTTGCTGCTCTGTTCATTTTTACACTGATCGTGGGTGCCCTTGTTGGTAAGTTGATTACCGCACTGATCAGTGCAACCGGTTTATCTGCAACGGATCGCATCCTGGGAATGGGCTTTGGTGCCGTTCGTGGTGGTTTGGTTGTGGTCGTCATTGTGGCTTTGCTAGGGTTAACGCCCGCGGTTGAAGATCAATGGTGGAAGGATTCTCAGCTCATTCCTCACTTCGTTTTGATGGAGGAGTGGACTAAAGAGACTGCAAAAGAGATTGGTGGTGTGATCTGGACGCTCAGTAGCGATCCGGCAAGCGCCAGTGTCGTGAATTAGTTCGATATAGGTAGATCGGATGTGTGGAATAGTTGGCATCGTAGCCAAAACCTATGTTAACCAGACCATTTTTGATGCGTTAACAGTCCTACAGCACCGCGGCCAAGATGCTGCCGGTATGGTTACTTGTGAAGGTAACCGCTTTTATCTTCGTAAGGATAATGGCTTAGTCAACGAAGTCTTCCGTACACGACACATGAAAAAGTTGAATGGTGAAATGGGCATTGGCCATGTGCGCTATCCAACGGCGGGTAGCTCAAGCTCTGCTGAAGCCCAGCCATTTTATGTAAACTCCCCTTATGGTATCGCACTGGCACATAACGGTAACCTGACCAACTCTGAGCAGTTGGCTGACGAGGTGTTCCGTTCAGACCTTCGCCACATCAATACGACGTCTGACTCAGAAGTGTTGCTGAACGTCTTTGCGCATGAGCTTCAACTGCTGGGTAAACTGCACCCAACGTCTGAAGATATCTTCAACGTTGTGGAGACTGTGCATAAGCGTTGTCAGGGTGGGTATGCCGTTGTCGCGATCATTACAGGCCTCGGTTTGGCGGCATTCCGTGATCCTTTTGGTATTCGTCCATTGGTTTACGGTAAACGTGAAACCGAAGCGGGTGTTGAGTACATGGTTGCGTCTGAGAGCGTGGCGTTGGATACCGCTGGTTTTGAGATGGTCCGTGATGTTGAGCCTGGTGAAGCGATCTTCATTACCCAACAGGGTGAGATCTTTACCAAGCAGTGTGTTGAGACACCGGTACTCGCTCCTTGTCTGTTTGAGTATGTCTATCTAGCGCGTCCTGACTCGATTATCGATAAGACGCCGGTTCATAACGCGCGTATGGAGATGGGCGTCAAGTTGGCGGATAAGGTTCGCAGAGAGTTTCCAGAGCACGATATTGACGTCATTATCCCGATTCCTGATACCAGTCGCACCGCGGCACTTGAGATGGCTAAAAGCTTGAAAGTGACCTACCGGGAAGGCTTTATCAAGAATCGTTACATCGGCCGTACCTTCATCATGCCGGGTCAAACTCAGCGTAAGAAGTCCGTTCGCCAAAAGCTGAACCCGATCCAGTCTGAGTTCAAAGACAAGGTGGTGATGCTAGTTGACGACTCCATTGTACGCGGCACAACCTCGGCACAGATTGTTGAAATGGCTCGCGATGCCGGTGCTCGTAAAGTCTACTTTGCCTCGGCTGCTCCTGAAGTACGTTACCCGAACGTCTTCGGTATCGACATGCCAAGTGCCAGTGAGTTGATTGCACATGGCCGTACCGCGGAAGAGGTGGGTAATGAGATCGGTTGTGACTGGATGCTCTACCAAGATCTAGACGATCTTAAAGCCTGTGTGACTGAACTTAATCCGGCGGTGACCCAGTTTGATACCTGTGTCTTCAACGGGGAGTATGTGACAGGCACGGTGACCAGCACCTACTTGGATAACATCGATGCCAAACGCAACGATGATGCAAAAGCGAGCGCCAATGATGAGCAGACCGAAGGAAATGAGTCTGCCAACCTACATAAAGCTTTTTAAGGATGAAGCATGGGTAGTAAGCAGTTCGAGAGACCTGAAAGGATTCAGTTTAATGATGATCACTACGCGCTAGAGACGCTTGCCGTTAGAGCAGGCCAGTGGCGTAGTGAAGAGGGCGAACACTCTGACGCCATCTTCCCAACCTCAAGTTTTGTCTACAGCTCAGCTAAAGAGGCTGCGGATACCTTTGCTGGTAATGTCGAAGGGAATGTCTACTCTCGCTTTACGAACCCAACGGTTCAAGCCTTCGAGCGTCGCATTGCTGCTCTAGAGTGTGGTGAGCGCGCCATCGCGACCAGTTCCGGTATGGCGGGCATCATGAGCCTCTGTTTGTCATTAATGAAGCACGGCGATCACGTTGTCTGCTCACACTCTGTGTTTGGTTCTACGGTATCACTGTTTGAAAAATATGTGAGCCGAGCGGGTATTGAAACAACCTTTGTTGACCCTAAAGATTTGACCGCGTGGCAAGCGGCGGTGCGTCCAACTACCAAGATGTTTTTTCTTGAAACACCGAGTAACCCGTTAGCCGAGGTGACCGACATTCAAGCGGTTGCTGATATTGCGCATGCTGCCGGTGCGAAGCTGGTGGTCGATAACTGTTTCTTAACGCCGGCTCTGCAAAAGCCACTCTTGTTGGGGGCTGATATCGTTATGCACTCTGCAACAAAACATCTTGATGGGCAGGGTCGTGTAGTGGGCGGTGTTGTGGTCGGTACCGACGCCGATATGGAAGAGGTGTTTGGTTTTATTCGTACTGCCGGCTCTTGTTTAAGCCCATTCAACGCATGGGTTTTCCAAAAAGGTTTAGAGACTCTGCCACTTCGTATGAAGGCGCACTCCGAGTCTGCTTTAGAGATTGCTCAGTGGTTAGAAGCGCAGCCCAAAGTGGCTAAAGTTTACTATTCGGGTCTTGCTTCCCACCCACAACATGAACTGGCTGTCCGTCAGCAGTCAGGTTTTGGTGCGGTTCTTGGTTTTGAAGTCTCTAGCAAAGTCCTGGCTCAAAAAGAGGCTGCTTGGGCCTTTATCGATGCCACTGAAGTGGTATCGATTACTGGCAATTTAGGGGATGTGAAGAGCACAATTACTCACCCTGCAACGACGACTCATGGACGCATGTCTGCAGAGGCGCGTGCTGAAGCAGGCATTCAAGATAGCCTGATCCGTTTATCCGTTGGTTTAGAGAGCGTTGATGATCTAAAACGTGATCTACAGCGCGGTTTAGACACTATTTAATATCTCCTCTTATGCGCCTGATTGTTGCCCCAATGGAGGGCGTTGTTGATTACAGCATGCGTCGCCTTATCGCTAGAGTAGGTGGCGCCGATCAGATGGTCTCCGAATTTGTGCGTGTTAACGACACGCTGCTTCCCTCAAAAGTATTTCATAAGCTGATTCCGGAACTGAATCAGGATTACTGCGGTTATGGTGAGACCCCACTGGTTGTTCAACTGTTGGGGTCTGATCCTGAATCCCTTGCCAACAATGCTCTGATCGCGCTTGAGTTAGGTGCTCCTGCCATCGATATGAATTTCGGTTGCCCGGCTAAAACCGTTAACAAGAGCCGCGGTGGATCGATACTGCTGAAAGAGCCAGAGGTTGTGCATGCCGCCGTTAAAGCGGTTCGTGATGCGGTACCAAACCAGATCGACGTCAGCGCTAAAATGCGCCTAGGCTATGAAGACAAATCATTGGCAATCGATAATGCACAGGCAATCGAGGCGGCGGGCGCAAGCTATCTTACTGTGCATGCCCGCACTAAGGTTGAAGGGTATAAACCCCCAGCCCATTGGGAGTGGATCGCTAAAATACGAGAGGCAGTCTCAATCCCTGTCATCGCCAATGGTGAAGTGTGGAACGTCGAAGATTATGACCGTTGCCGTGAGGTGAGTGGTTGTGACGATGTGATGATTGGGCGTGGATGGGTTGCTAATCCGCTGCTGCCACATCAGATCAAAGATAGAAGTTATCCCGTCGATTTAGAGGAGTGCTGGCAACTTCTCAAACCCAATATTCTTGAGTTCTTCGATGATGTCGTCTCGCTAATCGAAGAGCGCCATGTTCATGGTCGCATTAAACAGTGGTGTAATATGCTGGGGTGGCAGTATCCGCAAGCTAAAACGCTGTTTCAAGAGCTAAGAACAGAGCGCGATGCGGTGAAGATCGGGGATATTCTTAAATACCGTCTCAAATGAGTGCTAGGGTCTGACCTAAGGCCAGACCCATGATTACAGATTAGCTGATCTCAATACGGCGAGCTTTCATCGCTTCTGGAATTTCACGGATCAGTTCAACGTGAAGTAGACCATTCTCCATCGATGCATTCTCTACACGGACGTGGTCGGCTAACTGGAAGCGGCGCTCAAAGTTGCGAGCTGCGATGCCTTGGTATAGGTAGGTTCGCTCTACCTGATCTTCCGCTTTGTTACCGCGAATCACTAGGTTGCCGCTCTCGCTGGTAATCTCAATTTCATCACGAGTAAAGCCGGCTACAGCCATGGTAATGCGGTAAGAGTTCTCTCCAGTCGCTTCAATGTTGTACGGAGGGTAAGCCGATTGTTCGCTTCGGTTAGCGGTATCAATCATGTTAGCTAGGCGGTCAAAGCCAATGGCAGAACGGTATAGGGGTGTTAGATCAAAATTACGCATAGTCATATCCTCAAATTAAGCAATATGTTGTTTAGAGTTAAACCACCCAATCGGCGTGGTCGGTAAGCAGTACCTCAGGGTCACTGTCTTAACAACTAATTTGGGGATAGGATAGAGCAAATTCAAGAGCAGAAATTGAGGAACATCGCGACTCGGCCACTTCAAGCTTAAAAAAAGAGGGCTTGGCCCATAAGAGCCACGATGAGTATGAACGGATCAGTGAGTCGTTTCGTTACCGAATTGATCGATATCGTTGGTGATATTAACATCAACATTGGCACTGGGAATCTTATAGTCGTAGACGCGCTCCCAGCCCTCAGATTCAGGTGTGCGTTCCCATACAGTCCCTGCGTTGTACTCCAATAGCGGCTCTAGAGAGGGGTCTATTTTTACGACCTTCTCTAACGGCATTGGAATCATATTGACCTGTTCGTTGGCAAGAAACTCATCATCTTCATAACCAGTAAACAGTCGCCAGCCTGTATCATTTAGATGCTCAGGAACGGTTTTATACATAAAACGTACCGGTAGCTTCTCATCAATCACTAGACGAGACATCAGTGTTAAAAAGCCATTTTTGGTCTGGTTGGTTTCACCTTGGTAAGGCTTGTTGTCATCGGTGCTCATGATTGATCCTAGTAGTCTGTTTTGTTTTTGAATTCACATAAATCTTCAATATTACAAGCGCCGCATCGAGGCTTTCTAGCGACGCAGACGTAGCGGCCATGAAGTATCAGCCAATGGTGGGCATCAATTAAATACTCCTTTGGCACAAGGCGCAGCAATCGTTTCTCTACCTCTAATACATTTTTACCAGGTGCAATACCTGTCCGATTAGAGACGCGGAAGATGTGGGTATCAACCGCCATAGCGGGTTGGCCAAAGGCGGTGTTCAGAATGACATTGGCGGTCTTGCGCCCGACACCAGGCAGCGCTTCAAGATCCTCACGGTTGTCTGGTACTACTGAATCGTGAAGCTCGACCAGCATATGGCAGGTCTTCATCAGATTCTCTGCTTTGGTATTGAACAGTCCGATGGTCTTAATCTTCTCTTTAAGACCGTCTATACCCAAATCAATGATCGCTTGTGGGGTGTTGGCAATAGGAAATAGCTTGCGGGTGGCTTTGTTGACGCCAACATCCGTCGCTTGTGCCGATAGCAGTACGGCCGCTAATAGTTCAAAAGGCGAACTGTACTCTAACTCGGTCGTTGGGTTGGGATTGTCTGCTTTAAGTCGCTCGAAAATCTCGGTGCGCTTCTGTTTGTTCATCGCTCTAACCTGTTACGCGAACTCGTTTAGACCCAGTGCTTGCCGCTGCCTCGGTTGATGCGGGGATTGGCTGTCGCTCTTTGATTCGCTGATCAATCAGGTTTTTAAGTGCGATCAGCAGGCCTAAGCCAAGGAATGCTCCCGGAGGAAGAATAGCAAACAGGAAGTTAGGGTACTCATCGGCTAGGGTGATGTGCCAGTGTGTTGCCATCTCCCCGAATAGCAGGTCCATGTTGGCAAACAGTGTGCCGGTGCCCAGCAGTTCACGCATAGCGCCAAGTATAACCAAGACCACCATGAAGCCAATTGACATAGAGAGACCGTCTATAAAAGACTCTTTGATGGCGTTACGAGAGGCGAAAGCGTCTGCGCGTCCCATAATTACACAGTTGGTAACGATCAGCGGAATGAAGATACCCAGTATGGTGTAGAGTTCATAGGTGAACGCTTGCATCAATAACTCAATGGCGGTCACAAAGGCGGCAATGATCATAACAAAGATAGGCAAGCGTACTGTTTCAGGCGTTAGCTTGCGAAACAGTGAGACAGTTAGGTTACTGCCGGTCAATACCACCAGGGTCGCCAATCCAAGGCCGAGTGCATTGACCACCGAATTAGTGACAGCCAATAGCGGGCAAAGTCCTAGTAGTTGTACCAGGGCAGGATTGTTGGTCCAAAGACCGTTCTTAATCAGTGTCTGTGTTTCACTCTGCATGACTCTTCTCACGTGTCGCTGGTGACAATAACAGATTCTTTTGGGACTCAAAGTAATCTAATGCCACACCGGTCGCTTTAACGACGGCTCTGGGTGTAATCGTAGCACCGGTAAATTGATCAAACTGACCGCCATCTTTTTTAACGGCCCAATTTGAGTCATCGGGACCGTTGCGAAGAGCTCCTTTAAAACTCTCTATCCAGTCTGATTTCGCTCTATCGATCTTATCCCCAAGCCCAGGTGTCTCTTGATGAGAGATCACACGAACACCGGCTATTGTGCTATCGGCATTGATGCCGACAATCAGGTCGATATCACCTGAGTAACCTTGGGAAGAGGTAACCGGTAGAATCACCCCCACGACTTGATCGTCCTGAATCGCTTGGTAGCCCGTCGTCCCAGGCTCGATGTTCAACTGACCTGCTTCCAGCTCTATCCGGTGGTCAAAGAGCCGCGCATCAATTGACGCGGGGAATATCTCAAACAGTGCACGCGATTCAGCTTCACGTATATTGGCGTCAATTCGATCGACTGTTGTCACTTGGGTAACAGCAATCACAGCGGCCGATAGAACGGCGAATAGACCAATGCCAACGGCGCTTTTTGATATGGACTGAGTTGTCGTAGGGTGTTCGTTCTGCTCCATACTCACTCTCCTTTAGGCCCAAGACGTGCGCGCTTATGGCCGTAACTACGCGGTTGGGTGTAGTGATCGATCATCGGTGCTGCTAGATTCATCAAAAGAACGGAGAACGCGACGGCATCTGGGTAGTTACCCCAGGTTCGAATAATAAAAATTAACAATCCAATCCCAATACCAAAAACGATTCGACCACGGTTGCTGGTTGCCGAGGAGACAGGGTCGGTTGCGATAAAGAAGGCCGCTAACATGGTAGCTCCCAGAGTAAGGTGGTTGAACGGGTCAACAAAATTACTTGGATCAACGCCGTAGGCAATCGCGCTCACTAGTCCTAAGGTAGCCAGAATGCTGACAGGCGTGTGCCAGGTGAACACCTTTTTATAGATCAGGTAGATACCGCCCATGAACCATGCCGCCGATAGGGCGTGATAGGCCGCAGCACCACTCATTAAGGTTTGACTACTGCGCCACATCTCTTCGGTAGTAAAACCATCTCGGTTACGCAGAATATCCAGAGGCGTTGCACCGGTATAGGCGTCCATGACCTGTGTCGATCCGGCAAAGATCATTGCAATTGAATCCGATAGCGGTGGAATGGACCACCCCTCACTGCCACTTAGTACGTAAGGCAGATTCCAACTGGTCATCTGTACTGGGAATGAGACCAAGAGTAGAGCGTAGGCAACCATGGCCGGGTTAAAGGGGTTGTTACCGATGCCGCCATAGACCTGTTTTGCAAACAGGATCGCAACAAACATCCCAACTAGGCCTACCCAAAAAGGGGCTGAAGGCGGTATGGAGACGGCTAACAGCAGTGCGGTTACCGTGGCAGAGTAGTCACCCAGGTATCGTGAAACGGGCAGTCCTCGCATCTTCAGGGCCAGGGCTTCAAAGGTCAGGCCTGAGACCAGACAGATGAAAATCTGAATCAGAGTTCCCCAACCAAAGAAAAGTGTGATCGCGAGGATGCCTGGGATCATGGCCAGAAGCACCAACTGCATGACACCCGAGCTGGTATTGCTTCGGGTAACGTGGGGTGAACTCATCCGTATCAGTGACATCGTTTTATCCTACTCGTACGGTTTAAGTTGTGATTCAAGTCGAGTAAAGTAGGCTTTAGCCGTCTCAAGGTCCGCTTTTAGAGTCTCTTGCTCCGTCTCATCGTCACTTTTACTGATCGCGCGCTCTATCTTCGTTACAGCCACTTTCGCCATGGCTAGATCAATGCGCAACTGTTTAAGATCGATACCTGCTGTTTTGGCCAGCTCTATCAACGCATTGTCGGCATCAGCGTATGCCTGGCTAGCTTCTTCTAAGCGAGCCTTCAGTGATTCAATCTCGCTCTCATCGACGTCATCAGCGGCTTCTGCCTTCTTCAATTTTGTGCGCATGATTGAAACCTGTTGTTTCAACGCTTTCAAATCAGGCTTGGCTGGTGTCGGTTCGCGCTTGTCGGTTTTGGAAGCGGTTGTTTCGGTTGCTGAGTAGCTTTGCAAAGCCTGCTCGGCCTCAACAGCCGCCTGTTTCAGTTTATCAACCGTCGCTTGTAAGGTATCAATCCCTTCCAGCCCCTTATCTTGAGCATTTTTAAGGGCGACCTCTGCTTTCTTTAATTTAGTTCTTGCAACAGCAGCGGCTGTTTTCAGAGCCGCTGTATCATCTTTACCGGCACTGCTCTCAGATTGCTTTTTACGTTCCGCTTGGGCTTTAGCCGCTTCAGCAGCACGTGCTTTACGGCGTTCTGCTTTCTCAATCGCTTCGCGCTCTAGTCGTGCTTGTCTCGCTTCAAAGCGCTCACGAGCATGGTCGGCTTTACGCTGTTCAAGCTCCTCTGCACGGATCTCAGATTTTGCATAACGGTAGAATTGCACTAGAGGGATGCTACTAGGGCAGACGTAGGCACAAGCACCACACTCTATACAGTCAAATAGATTGTGATTTTTTGCCTTCTCAAACTCTTTGCCCTTGGCAAACCAGTAGAGCTGTTGTGGAAGCAGTTGCGCTGGGCATGCCTGTTCACACATACCACATCGAATGCAGGGTTGTGCCGCTGGTGCCTCTGGCATCTCACTCTCTGTCGCCGCGATGAGACAGTTGGTTGTTTTGATCACCGGAATGGAGTCGGTCTCAACCGCTACCCCCATCATTGGTCCGCCCATCACCAAGCGATGCATGGCACCGGGTTTTAGGTCAGCCGCCGAGAGCAGATCTGAGAAAGGGGTGCCTAATAGTGTCCAGAAGTTACCAGGGTGTTCAACCGCCTCTCCCGTCACGGTTACTATTCGTTGTATCAACGGCTCACCGTGGTTAATGGCTCTGTGCAGGGCCTGTGCTGTACCGACGTTTTGTACCACTATGCCTATGTCAGCAGGTATTTTGCCGCTTGGTACTTCAACGCCCGTCAAGAGCTGAATCAACTGGCGTTCGCCACCTGAAGGGTATTTAGTCGGTACGACAACCAGGTCAAGATCAATGTCCGCTTCAGCCAATGCCTCATTAAGGGCACGAATGGCATTGGGTTTATTGTCTTCGATACCCAGAAGGGTATGAGTTGGTTCCAGCAGATGCTGAATGATCTTGATGCCCTCTAGTATTTCAGAGGCGTGTTCGCACATCAGTTTATCGTCAGCGGTGATGTAGGGCTCACATTCGGCGGCATTAATAATTAACGTAGTGACAATGTGATCCGAGCCAAGGTTCAACTTAACATCGGTTGGAAAACCTGCACCGCCCATGCCTGCTATGCCCATTTGGCGAATCTGCTTAACCAGCTCAGTGCGCTCTATTCCCTTGTAATCAATGGGCTGATGATCAATCCATTGGTCCAGTCCATCCGATTCAATGACAATACATTCAGCGTCCAGGCCGGAAGCATGCGGTACCGGTTGCGCTTCAATTGCGGTCACTGTGCCAGAGGTGGGGGCATGCAACGAGGCACTGATACGACCCACAGGTTCTGCAATGGTTTGCCCCTTAAGTACCCGATCACCGACGGAGACAACGGGATCTGCCGCCAGACCAAGGTGTTGCTGTGTCGGTATCACCAAGGCTTTTGGAATGGGTAGGTGGCGCACAGAAGCACGAGTAGACTGCTTCTTATTTTCAGGCGGGTGAATACCGCCGTGAAAACCAAATACCTTCACGATGCATTCTCCTCAAGGTGTGGCTGTCTGTCAGTCGCGATCAGATTATTGGTCTGAGGGGGTTCAGGCCACTTCCAGTTCAAGGTGTTCGTCGCAACAGGTAGCATATCGATACAGTCGACCGGGCAGGGCTCAACACATAGATCACAACCGGTACATTCGTCGACAATGACGGTGTGCATCAACTTAGCCGCGCCTAGGATGGCATCCACTGGGCAGGCTTGAATACATTTAGTACAGCCAATGCACTCATCTTCACGAATGTAGGCAACCTTTCGAACATCTTCGACACCGTGCTCTGAATCTAATGGAACAGAGTCGACATTAAGAAGCTCGGCGAGCTGGTCAATAGTTGTCTGCCCACCAGGAGGGCACTTGTTAATCGCTTCGCCAGCAGCAATGCCTTCTGCATAGGGTCGGCAGCCAGGATGACCGCACTGACCACATTGGGTTTGAGGCAGTAGAGCATCAATCTGATCGACGATCGGATCGCCATCTACCTTAAATCGTACAGCCGCAAAGCCCAGAATCACTCCGAAGATGAGCGCCAGAACAGTAAGAACGAGTATGGCAATAACAATGCTGCTCATGCTGGCACCTTAAAACTGAACCAAGCCAGCAAAGCCCATGAAGGCGAGTGACATAAGACCGGCTGTAATCATACCAATGGCAGGGCCTTTAAAGGTAACAGGTACCTCGGCAACGGCAATTCGCTCACGCAAGGCTGAGAACAGAATAAGCGCTAATGAGAAGCCGACCGCGGCCCCGAAACCATAGCCAATCGATTCGATAAATCCGTTCTGCTTTCGAATGTTCAACAGAGCCACACCCAATACGGCACAGTTGGTAGTGATCAGGGGCAAGAAAATACCCAGCAGTTTGTAAAGCAGTGGGCTGGTTTTATGCACGACCATCTCAGTGAACTGCACCACCACAGCAATCACAAGAATGAAGCTGACGGTTTGCAAATAGATAAGATCAAACGGTAGAAGCAGGTAGGTGTAGACCAGGTAACTGCAGACCGATGAGAGCGTCAGCACGAAGGTAGTCGCGAGCGACATCCCCATGGCCGTTTCTAACTTGTTGGACACCCCCATGAATGGGCACAAGCCAAGAAACTGAACCAGTACAAAGTTATTCACCAGTACGGTACTGATTAAAATTAGTAGAAACTCAGTCATCGTCTATCGCTATGGCGTTGAACGCAAAAAATGCAAATAAGAAACGGTTTAGAGTGTACCCTAAACCGCCTCTAGAACCCAGTATCAACGGTTGTTTCAGGTCAATTAGACGTCTCTAAACTAACTTTAGTTCAGTCAGTGCCTGCAGAATCAAATCGACCTGTTTTTCAGTGGGTAGGCTCAGGTCCAAATAGGCATCACATTGAGGCTGCTGCCCAATGACTAGGTCACTTCCCTCTGCCAGTGTGCTCAAGACAACTAGGCCGGCCTGTTTTAACAGAGCCGCCTCTTCTGGATGGCGGCTGACAGCCGGTAAATGACCTGTATCGAATAGACGTTTCTCCAGCGTATACAGGACAGAATCAGTAATATTAGGCAACCCAACAATCACGGCATTATGACCCAATCGACGCGAGCGCAGCGCAGCGTCAACCACGGATTCAGTGTGTATTTCGGTCAGTTCAATGGGTTGCTCTGCTTCAACCATCATGCCTGCTGCAATGGTTCTGTTGGTAAAACGGTCGATGACGACAAAGGCTCCCGTTGCAGCATTGGCATGGTAGGGGTCCATCTGGATGGGGCGATCCAGTTGCAAACTTACTTCGGCAATTTCGTTGAGCGCTAATGTGTCGGCAGGTAGAGCCTCTTGGCTATTCACATCGACCTTAAAGTGAATGTCAGTCACTCGGCCAGATGATTTGGCTGCTGTCGTTTTGATCAGCAGGTTGTTGCCCACCTTAAGCGGGGATTGATCCATCCAGATCAATTTGGCCCTAAGCGCATTAATCGGTTCGACGGCATCATCCGACAGAACGAGAGTATCACCGCGTGATATGTCAATCTCATCTTCAAGTGTCAAAGTGACGGCCATGGGTGCAAAGGCACGTTCCAAGTTGCCATCCATCGTAACGATCGATTTAACCTTAGACTGTCTATTGCTGGGCAGCACTTTGACAGTCTGACCAACTTTGATCGATCCTGAGGCTATAGTCCCTGCATAGCCACGAAAATCAAGGTTAGGGCGGCTGACGTATTGCACGGGGTAGCGAAAAGACTCTGAGGTTGCGCGACCGATATCAACATTTTCAAGCAACTCCATTAAGGTAGGGCCCTGGTACCAAGGCGTGTTGACGGACGGATCCACCACGTTGTCGCCCACTAGCGCCGAGATAGGGCAGAAGTGAATGTCCGACAAGCCAAGTTTATCGGCTAACGCGAGAAACTCTGTCTGAATCTCATTAAACCGATTCTGATCGAACGCAACGAGATCCATTTTATTGATCGCAATGACGATGTGCTTTATGCCCAGTAACGAAACAATAAAGCTATGGCGGCGTGTCTGCGTTTGAACCCCGTAACGGGCATCCACCAAAATAATGGCTAAATCAGCGGTTGATGCACCGGTCGCCATGTTGCGTGTGTACTGCTCATGACCCGGGGTATCGGCAATGATGAATTTACGCTTGGCCGTTGAGAAGTAACGGTACGCAACATCAATGGTGATGCCTTGCTCACGCTCTGCTTGAAGGCCATCGACCAATAGCGCCAGATCAGGCTGTTCGCCGGTAGTACCGACACGTTTACTCTCTTTGTTGATGGCAGCCAGTTGATCTTCATAGATCATTTTGGAGTCATGAAGCAGGCGCCCGATCAGAGTCGATTTGCCATCATCGACGCTGCCACAGGTAATAAAACGAAGCAGCTCTTTATTTTCATGCTGCTCAAGATAGGTATTGATGTCATTGGCAATAAGGGATGATTGATGACTCATAATATATCCTAGAAATAACCTTCGATTTTCTTCTGTTCCATGGATCCCGCACCATCATGGTCAATGGCCCGGCCCTGTCTTTCTGAGGTGGTAGCCAGTAGCATCTCTTGAATTATCTCAGGCAAGCTTGTCGCGGTGGATTCAACGGCACCCGTCAATGGGTAGCACCCCAGAGTTCTGAAACGGACCGATTTCTGTTCGGGTACCTCACCCTCATTAAGGGGTAAACGTTCGTCATCGACCATGATGGTCATGCCATCTCTTTGAACCACGGGACGTAACTTTGAAAAGTAAAGTGGCACAAGAGAAATATTCTCTAAGTATATGTATTGCCAAATATCCAGTTCAGTCCAGTTCGACAAAGGGAAGACTCGAATACTTTCACCTTTATTGATCTCTGTGTTGTAGATGTTCCACAACTCAGGTCTCTGATTCTTGGGATCCCAGCGGTGGTTTTGATCTCTAAAAGAGAAGACTCTCTCTTTGGCGCGAGACGCTTCCTCATCTCGGCGAGCACCCCCAAAGGCGGCATCAAACTGATACTTATCGAGCGCCTGTTTTAGGCCTTGAGTCTTCATAACATCGGTATGTTTGGCAGACCCATGGACGAAGGGGTTGATGTTCATGTCGACCCCCTCCTGATTGATATGGACCAATAGGTCCATGCCAGCATCCTTGGCCATCTTATCCCTGAACTCGATCATCTCTTTAAACTTCCAAGTGGTATCGACATGAAGCAGAGGAAACGGGGGATTACCCGGATAAAAAGCCTTACGTGCTAAGTGCAACATGACGGATGAATCCTTACCGATCGAGTAGAGCATCACTGGGTTGTTAAACTCAGCGGCCACTTCACGAATGATGTGAATGCTTTCAGCTTCTAGCTGTTTTAGATGGGTCAAACGATCCGAGGTAATAAGATTCATAGCGCCTCCTTAATTTCGAAAACGCATTATGCATATCGTTTTATATAACCCAAAAGAATATATGAAAATTAAGATATTATCTTTGGTTATAAAGAATAAAAAATATATAAGTATTGGATATATAACTTTTCGGGCTAATATAACGCCCAAATATTATTTTGAGTTATATAAAAAGGTATATATATTCCATCCGGTAATTTTAATTTAGCTATTTATAACGGAGCTACCGAATGGAACTTGGATACTCTTTTGCAGGCCTACTGGTCGGCTTCGTTATTGGTTTAACCGGCATAGGCGGCGGTGCACTGATGACACCTATTCTTATTGTCGGTTTTGGGATTCCGCTTATCGTTGCAGTGAGTACTGATCTACTGTACGCCGCGTTTACCAAAGCGGGTGGCATATTCAATTATGCCAAGAAGCAGTTGGTTGAGTGGCGAGTAGCAGGTCTGTTGTTGTTGGGAAGTTTGCCAAGCGCATATTTAACGCTGCTATACCTTAGTCAGATTGAGTCGCTGGCAACCCTTGAATCAACGATCAATCTAACTCTGGGGCTCTCCCTGGTTCTAACCTCCGTTGCTGTCTTTTTTCGAGAGTCGATTCGACGATTTTCAGATAAGCAGTCAGACCGCGCTATATCGCGGTTGTTGGGCCAGTTTCGGCCCTACTTAACCGTGTTGTGCGGTCTCTTTTTAGGTGGGTTGGTTACGCTCTCATCTGTAGGTGCCGGAGCCCTGGGTACAGCCATGTTGATACTGCTCTATCCACGATTCTCAATGGGCACCATTGTTGGAACAGACCTAGTCCATGCCGTCGTGCTAACCGCTTTTTCTGGGTTTGGTCACATGCAGATGGGGTCAGTGGATTTGGAATTGTTGGCGTACCTGCTGGTCGGCTCACTACCGGGGGTGTGGTTGGGGAGTCGAATGGGGGCCAATCTATCGCCGAAATTGATGCAGCCTGTTATTGGCACTCTGTTAATGGCGATAGGCATCCGCTTTGTATTAGCGGTTTAAAGGAATAGTAAGTAAAGGTGTAGGTTAGATAATGTATATCTATAACGACGTTGATCAAAAGATCGTTGATGAGCGTGTTGAACAGTTTCGTGATCAAACAACGCGATATTTAGCTGGTAACTTAAGTGACGATGAGTTCCTAGCCTTGCGTCTGATGAACGGTCTATATATTCAGCGGCAGGCTCCTATGCTCAGGGTTGCCATTCCTTATGGAACGATGACCTCGTTTCAACTAAGAGCTCTGTCTAGCATCTCTCGTAAATACGATAAGGGTTATGGTCATTTTACCACTCGAACCAATTTTCAATTGAACTGGCCAAAACTTGAAGAGGTGCCCGATATTTTAGCGGATCTCGCTAAGGTTCAGCTGCATGCGATTCAGACATCAGGCAACTGTATTCGCAATACCACCACGGATCACTTTGCCGGTGTCTCTGCGACTGAGGTTTCTGATCCTAGACCCTGGTGTGAACTGATTCGTCAGTGGTCAACCCTGCATCCTGAATTTGCCTATCTGCCTCGTAAATTCAAGATAGCAATCACGTCTGGGCCTGAAGATCGAGCGGCGACTCAAGTCCATGATGTCGGACTGCACCTAATTAAAAACGAGCAGGGTGAGTTAGGTTTTGAGGTGTTAGTAGGTGGTGGTTTAGGTCGCACACCGAAAATTGGCAAGGTCATTCGTGAGTTTCTACCAGCCAATGAGGTGATCTCTTATCTGGAGGCTATTCTCAGGGTTTATAATCTTAAAGGGCGTCGAGACAACAAGTACAAAGCTCGTATCAAAATATTAGTCGATGCGTTGGGTGCTGATGCGTTTCGTGACCTTGTTGAATCGGAGTGGCAGCACCTAAAAGGGAGCGAGTTAAAAATCACTCAAGAGGAGATAGAGCGGGTCAGTGACTTCTTTACGCCACATAACTACAACACAGATGCAGCGGCTGATTTAACCCTAGATAAATATTTAGAAGCTCATTCAGACTTTAAGCACTGGTATCTTCGAAATACTCATCCGCACAAAGTACCTGGCTACCGTGCAGTGACTGTCTCCCTTAAACCGCAGTTAGGGGCACCGGGTGATATCACTGCGTTGCAGATGGATCTTGTCGCTGAGATAGCGGATCGTTATTCGTTTGGAGAGATTCGATCAACGCATCACCAAAACCTTCTTCTGGCGAATGTTGAGCAAAAACATTTGTACTCTGTATGGGTTGCGCTCTCTGATGCCAATTTAGCGCGTGCCAATATTGGCACGCTCACCGATATGATTGTCTGCCCCGGGTTTGATTTCTGTTCACTGGCAAATGCAAAAACCTTAAACATCGCTCAGCAGATTAATGATGCGTTTGATGATGTGGATTACCTACATGACCTTGGCGAAATTCGCCTCAATATGTCGGGTTGTATCAACGCCTGTGCTCACCACCATGTAGGTCATATCGGAATTCTTGGTGTCGATAAGAAGGGCGAGGATTGGTATCAAATCACGCTTGGTGGATCCAGCGAGGCAGATGCTTCACTGGGTAAAGTGCTCGGTAGAGCCGTGGCGGCCGATGAAGTGGCTGACACGTTAAAACGACTGCTAGAAGTCTACGTCGATCTTCGCAGAGGGGATGAGTTGTTCATTGATTGTGTTCGCCGACTTGGGGTGGAGCCATTTAAGGAGAGAGTCTATGCCGTTGCTTAAGCATCAAACCCTAGTCAGTGATGATCCATGGGTAGAACAAGAGACGCTCTCGGGCGTTACTGATCAATTCATTGTTGTGCCCTTAGCTCAGCTGCTTGAGCAAGAGGCGATATCACAACCTAAGGAGCGATTGGGGGTTAAACTGAGCAGTGAAGAGACACTGGATGATCTCATTCCTCTTCTAACAAAGGTATCGCTGGTTGAAATTCACTTTGAGGCGCTGCGTGATGGTAGAGGCTTCAGTTTTGCTCGTGTGCTGCGTCGTGAGGGTTTTCAGGGCGAGATTAGAGCCAGTGGTGAAGTGAGTCGAGATCGTTTGGACTACCTCTACCGCTGTGGCTTTGACTCGACGGTTTTACAGGCCCCGATCGATGATGAGCAGGTAAAAGCAGCCTATCAAGAGATATCCGTGCGCTATCAAGCTGATGCACGACAGATTCAACCCGTTTACAGGCAGACAGTATGAGTTTCGATATCAAAAACGCTAATCAACAGCTAGCCAATTCTAGCCCCCAAGCGATTGTTAAGTGGGCCATTCAGCAGGGTAGTAACCCGATCATTACGACCAATTTTCGTCCCTACGAATCGGTCATACTGCATCTGGTTACATCGATTAAGCCGGACATTAAGGTGTTGTGGGTCGATTCGGGTTATAACACGTCGGCAACCTACCGTTTCGCAGAGAAGCTGATTAACGACCTCAATTTGAATCTGATTACCTATGTGCCTGCACAAACAGCAGCGCATCGAAACGTGGTTATGGGTGGTATACCTGATGTGGACAGTCCGCTTCATGAAACCTTTACGCAACAGGTCAAAATTGAACCTTTTCAACGTGCGTTGGCGGATCTAAAACCAGACGTCTGGTTTAACGCTATCCGCAAAGATCAGACAGAGTTTAGGCAGTCGCTAGATGTATTGAGTCTATCCAAGGATGGTGTGCTTAAAGTGGCACCACTGTTCGAGCAGACTGATGCCCAGCTAGAGGCCTACTTGAAAGAGTATAACTTGCCCAATGAGCATGACTATTTTGATCCAACCAAAGCGATAGAGACCCGTGAGTGCGGGCTTCATACGCAACTGTAGAGCCAAGCTAATGGAATATTTACCCCTCTTTTTTGACCTTAAAAACCGTCCCGTTCTGCTGGTGGGCGGTGGCGAGGTTGCACTGCGTAAAGCGCGACTGTTAACCCGTGCTGGCGCACTGATTCATCTCATTGCGCCAGAGGTGTGTGATGAGGTGAGCACGTTGGTCACTCAGAGCGGTGGCCATATAGAGCTGGGTGCATATCACAAATCATTATTGCAGGGTAGGGTGTTAGTCGTGGCTGCGACGGATCATCAATCGCTTAATGAGTCGATCTCTTTTGATGCCCGTGCTGCCAATATTCCCGTTAACGTCGTAGATAGCCCAGCGCTCTGTACTTTTATCTTTCCAGCCATTGTCGATCGTTCACCGATTGTAGTGGGTATCTCTTCGGCGGGTAGAGCGCCGGTCTTGGCGCGCAATCTTCGTGCCCGTTTAGAGACGCTGATCCCACGGGGCTATGCTGATCTAGGTGCCTTGGTGGGTCGATTTAGGCAGCAGGTAAAACATAAATTTGCCACGGTTGATGGTCGCCGTAAGTTTTGGGAGGCGATTCTATCGGGTAGTGTCGCCGAAAAGGTGTTTGCTCAGCAGCACGATGAGGCAGAGCAGTTACTGAAAGCGGCCATTGACTCAGCGGAAGATAAAACCCCAATGGGTGAGGTTTACTTGGTCGGTGCGGGGCCAGGTGATCCTGAACTCTTGACGTTTAAGGCCCTTCGCTTGATGCAACAAGCCGATGTCGTTCTCTACGATGCGCTGGTTTCGCCTGAAGTGGTCGATCTCTGCCGCCGTGATGCTGATTTGATTTTTGTCGGTAAACGTCGTGATCAACATACTTTGCCACAAGAGGGAATCAATGAACTGCTGGTAAAACACGCAAAACAGGGCAAACGAGTGGTTCGCTTAAAAGGGGGCGACCCTTTTATTTTTGGTCGTGGTGGTGAGGAGCTGCAGACATTGTCTGAGCAGGGGGTGCCGTTTCAGGTGGTGCCTGGAATTACAGCAGCCAGTGCGTGCAGTAGCTACTCCGGTATCCCTTTGACTCACCGTGATTATGCTCAATCCGTTCGTTTTGTCACGGGTCAGTTAAAAGGCCGTAAAGAGCAATTAGATTTTTCAGACCTGCTAGCCACGAATGAGACGCTGGTCTTCTATATGGGTTTACACACTCTGCCCGATATATCGTCGGGGTTGATTGAGGCGGGGCGTTCTCCTTTGACACCGGTTGCAATTGTCTCGCGAGGTACTTGCAAAGACCAAAGAGTTTTGACCGGTTCACTGTCGACGATATCTGATCTACAAGAGCGAGCTCAACTTCCTGCGCCATCGATCATCATTGTGGGGGAGGTAGTAACGCTTCACTCAGAGCTAGCGTGGTTTGGCGATGTGCATCAAGAGGCGAATCACGCCCTGCAACAGGTTCAGCAGCTTTCTGCCTAAAAGTGTTTTTATTGGCACGATACTTGCTTTGTACTTAACAGATAAGGACCCAAGAGTAGGGTACCTGTTTTAGGTATAGAGAAGGTATTTACGTGTTAATAACGAGCTGTTTTTATAGATTTTGCGTCGCAATTTGCAAAAAAATGGCACATTTAAAATGGCGACGGCTGATCGGTCTGTTGTTCCTATTCCAGCTCTCTGCGCTGGCTTCAACAGAAAAACCAGTTGACTCTAACTATGTGTTGATTCTCTTTACTGGCCATGAACAGATTCCTTTTCAACAGGAGATTTTTCAAGGGTTCATCGATGAGCAGTACCGTCTGGTATTTGATCAACCAGAGCTGTTCTCAAAAGAGATTCGTATCAACAGATTGGACGCTTTCAGAAAAGACTCCTCCTACTTAAATCGTAAAATTGAGTCTCTCTATAAAAATTACCCGTCACTACCCGGTACTATCATTGCGGAAGGGAATTTTGCGGTCAGGGTGGCGCAGGGTCTTTCCAATAAAACCACCCAAAACATTGACCTGTTTGCTATCAATACCAGTAATGTATCGCTACCTGGATTTTCAAAAGCGGAGCTGTTTGATCTGGAGACCAACCTTGATTCCGTCGACAAACTCTTTCCGGATCTTAAAGAGCTGGTTGTGCTTGCACCAGCTTCACGTCGGTACGAGGTCGAGGATCTTTGGGATTTTAACTATGCCGATCAATTCCAGTTAACCCTGCTCGATGATTCACTGAGCTTTGATGAGACGATAACAGCCTTAAAGGCGCTACCCCCTGAAAGTGCCATTCTTTGGGTGGGGCGTGGTACAAGTTCGATTGCCAATGATGGTCTGCCCATTCAGTTAATCCACCAAATAGTCGAGCTGGGCGTGGCACCGTTGTTGTCGATGCAAGGTTCCACGCTGCTGGCAGGTGGTTTGGGTGGTTACACAACGCCTTCAAGAGAGATAGGCCAAAAGATTGCGCAACTGGCTTATAACCAACCTGAAGGGTTTGAACCGCCTCAAAAACAGTTCATCTTTGATTACAACGAACTAGATCGGTGGCAAGCGGATACGTCCAAACTGGAGGGGGCTATCTCGATCGTCAATGAGCCTGTCTCTGTATTTACCAAACGTCAGGTTCAGCTCTTCACTCTTTTGGCGCTATTTACCATTGCAATTTTCTCACTTCTGTTTGCATGGTGGTTAAGACGGCAGTTAAAGGTACGAAACGAACAGTTCGCTAAAATAGAGGCGCTGGATGCGCAACTTCATTTAGCGATATCCGCCGCTAAATTGGCGCTCTTTGAGGAAAACGTCACTCTGCAGACAGCTAAATGGATAGTAGCGCCTTCTGATGAACCTAACGATCCGTTGGTTGGTGAGTCGAGGTTAAATGCCACCGAGCCCCAATACCGCACTCTAATCAACGAGATGCTTGAGCAAATAGGAGAGGTGGTTGAATACCCGATTTACATTGAGGATTTGAAACGGACTAAATGGGTTAGAAGTGCTGTGATCGGCTTGCGGACCAATGAAAACGGCGAACTGATTCGACTGCAGATTTCGTAGGATGTGTCGGACCTTAAAGATAGTGAGCAGTCATTATCTGATGCATTAAAACGCCTTGAATCGGTTATCCAAAAACAGAAGCAGATGTTTGCAGTGATTGGTCATGAATTACGAACTCCGGCTGCTACACTAAATATGATGTTGGATGCGGACAATTCGGCTATTACAGAGTCATTTGATGATATCCGCTCAACAAGTCAGCATCTGTTAGCGGTACTGGATGATTTACGAACGGTGGTTGAACCAGAGCTGATTCAAGAGAGAGAACTCTCTAATGCTCGCCCGTTAGAGATCATCGAGAGATCTCTGACACCGCTTAAAGCGATGCTCGATAAACAGCAGATTCGCTGCAGAGTTAAATCCAATGATTTGGCAGCTCATCCATTCAATCTCGATCAGCGAGGTATTCGACAGGTTTTAACCAATTTAGTTAAAAATGCGGTTGTGCACGGTCAAGGAAGTAGGATTCAGATTCAGGTCGATGTGACAGCTCCTACTTCAGCCAGTGAGAGGGCTCTACATCAGCTACGCATCAGGGTTGAAGATGATGGACGTGGAATTCCGTCTTCTCAATATGAGTCGATCTTTGAGCCGTTCGAAAGGGGCGATACGGATGCGGATGGAACGGGATTAGGGCTGCATATCTGTCGTGAGATCATTCAAGCTAATGGCGGGACGCTCAATGTTAAAGAGAGTGAGGCGCTAGGAGGTGCTTGCTTCACAATCGATATGACTGTTGAGCCATGGCAGTCAGCAATCCCAGATGAGACTGCATCAATGGTATCACTAGAGGGTTTGAGTGTTTTAATGGCAGAAGATAATTTGATGCTCAGAAAGCTCAGTGAAAACTTACTGCAAAAACTGGGTGCTAACCCTGTACTAGTAGAAAATGGCCAACTGGCCCTAGATCAGTTTAATAATCAAAAATGGGACCTGATCATAACGGATATATTTATGCCGGAGATGAACGGTTATGAATTGGTTGAGGCGATTCGTGCGACGGGAAGTCGCGTAAAGGTGTTAGGGGTAACCGCCGCAACGGTTGGCAACGAACGAGACCTGTTGCTGAAAGCTGGCGCTGATGTTGTTATGGGGAAACCAATCACGTCAGACTCTTTGCAAAATGCTCTGTTGCAGTTACAGCTAAGGGTGTGATTATATCTAATCTTTAATGTTTATTGAGAGCGTTTGGCTTGTCTAATTGGTTCGTTTACGTCGTTCGTTGTTCCGATCACACACTCTATACAGGCGTTACCACGGATCCATTTAGACGACTTCGTCAACACAATGGTGAACTTGTTGGTGGCGCTAAATACACACGAGCTAGGCGGCCCGTAGAGCTAGTTTGGAATGAGCAACATGCAGATCGTTCAAGTGCCACGAAGCGCGAATATGCAATTAAGCAGATGACTTTACAGCAAAAAAATCAATTAATAGCGTCGTGACACTCAGATTCACTTTATCTTACTGAAAGAATTAATTTCAGTTGATCTCTGATTGCATCGGACTAAACTTAATATTGAAAAGTCTGAAGCTGACAACCAGCGGTTGGCTTACCTGGCCCGGGTTTTAAGGGTATTATGAGTCGAAATATAACTTTCGGCCAAGCGGGCGGCAACTCACTGTTTAGAAGTTATAGTTAACAGTATGAGTGTCGCCCGTTTTCATATCAGGCTTTTTCAGCGCGTGGCTTGCGATTGCCTTTAGGTTTGCTGTTGCGATCGCGTGGTGGTCCCTTGCGGCGCGTTGGCTTGCCTGACATCTCATCCTGCCATGGACGAATTGACAGCTGTTTACCACAGACGCGAGCATCGGCAATTTTCTTCAACTGTCCATGTTTGAGATCATTTGGAAGATCGATCGTTGAGAAGTTCTCGCTGATGCTGATTCGACCAATCATATCACTGCTGATGTTTGCTTCGTTTGCAATGGCACCGACGATGTTGCCTGGTTTAACACCTTGTTGGTGGCCAACGCCAATCCAGTAGCGTGTTTTACCTTCATCGGCACCAGCATCACGACGCGGTTTGCGATCGCCACGTTCAGTGCGCTCACGACGTGGACGCTCTTTAAAGCTTGGCTCTTTTTCATCCAGATAGAATGGCTTATCTTTGTAGACAAGCTGGAGCGCTGCCGCCGCTAGGGCTGAGGCTGTAATGCCGCTCTCAGTCACCAATTCATTAATCAAGTTGTGGAAGTCGGCTGTTTGGGGCTTATCAATCGCATTAACAAGACGCTCTTTAAGACGCTGTGAACGTAACTGGTTGAGTGCTTTCGCATCGGGCAGTTCAAGTTTCTCTAGCGGTGAACGAGTGTGGCGCTCAATGGATTTAAGCAGACGGCGTTCACGATGAGTGACAAACAGAACGGCATCACCTTGGCGACCGGCACGACCGGTACGACCAATACGGTGAACGTAAGACTCAACATCGTATGGGATATCGAAGTTGATTACGTGACTAATACGCTCAACGTCAAGACCACGTGCGACCACATCGGTCGCTACAACCACGTCTAATTTACCTGACTTGAGGCGGCCCACAACGCGCTCACGTTGTGCTTGCTGTATGTCACCGTGAAGAGCAGCGGCGTAGAAACCTGCCTGAACCAGCTGTTCTGATAGCTCTTCCGTTGCTGTTTTAGTCCTTACGAAGATCAGGGCAGCATCGTGCTCATGCATCTCTAGTAGGCGAGTCAGCGCCTGGAACTTAGAGAGGCCGCGAACTTCCCAAACGCGCTGGCGAATGGTGCTGGCTGTCTCGGTTTTGCTCTGAATCTTAACGTGGACTGGGTTTTGTAGGTAGCGCTCAGTGATCGTTTTGATCTCACGCGGCATGGTCGCAGAGAATAGTGCAATCTGACGAGTCGGTGGTGTGTGCTCTAGCACCCATTCAACATCGTCAATAAAGCCCATGCGAAGCATCTCATCCGCTTCATCAAGTACCAAGCATTCCAACTTGTCTAGGCTCAGAGATCCACGACGCACATGGTCCATCACGCGGCCCGGTGTACCGATAATGACATGGACGCCTTTACGAAGAGAACGCAGTTGAGTGTCGTAACCCTGACCGCCATAGATCGAAAGGGTGCGGAGACCCGGAATGTATTTTGAGTATTTCTCACACGCTTCAGCCACTTGAATAGCTAGCTCACGAGTAGGAGCAAGGACCAAGACCTGTGGGTGCATCTTGCTGGTATCTACGTTCTGTAGAAGAGGCAGTGCAAACGCGGCGGTTTTACCGGTGCCCGTTTGTGCTTGACCTAATATATCTCGACCATCAAGTAGCGCCGGAATAGCACCTGCTTGGATAGGAGAAGGGGTTTCGTAGCCTACGTCAGAGAGCGCTTCAAGAATAGGCGTGCTTAAGCCGAGATCACCAAATGTGATCGGCTGATCAGTATCAGACATCAGATTTCCTGCTTTTAAGGGATCCCGTTACCCGCGGCCCGTATGTCAAAAGCAGGTGGAGGATCGTTGAAAGAGGCGAGAATTATACAGACTTTAGGCCAATTAGCCAGCTGTTTGTTTTTTGATCAACCAAAAAGCCCGCTGAGGTAGCGGGCTGTGGTATCAATTATTGGGCATCTCAAGCCCTTTGGATACAAACTCAAACCCTTTCATGCGCTCAATATACTGTGCAACATTCGGGTATTGATCGGGCTCTATTCTTTGAAACTCAAAACGGTTTGCCCAAGGAAATATTGCAAAGTCTGCAATAGAGAGCTGATCGCAGACAAAGTCACGTCCTTGTAGCTGTTTATCAAGCACACCCCAGAGGCGATGAGCCTCTTTGCAGTAGCGCTCAACTGCATAGGGGATCGGTTCTGGAGCAAACTTGTTGAAGTGGTGAGCTTGTCCCAACATAGGACCAAAGCCACCCATCTGCCACATTAGCCACTGCATGACCTGCCAGTGTGCTTTAGGTTCTGTTGGCAAAAACTGGCCAGTTTTTTCGGCGAGGTAGATCAGAATTGCGCCAGTTTCAAATAGAGAAATAGGCTCACCATCAGGGCCGTCGTGATCAACAATGGCGGGGATCTTGTTATTTGGGCTGATGGCCAGAAAGTCAGGTGCAAACTGTTCATTGTTTAGAATGTCGACTTTGTGCAGTTGATACTCTAAGCCGCAGGCTTCAAGCATGATGCGTATTTTATGGCCGTTTGGTGTACCCCAGGTGTAAAAATCGATCATATGACTAGCCCTGTGTGAAGTGTTGGTAGATTTTGATCAATTCCTCTTCGCTGTAACTCACAATGACCAGCTGTTGGCCCGGTTTAATCAGATCAGGATCCTGACCCAGCATACCTTGCTGGTAGTTGTAGATGTAAATGTCATTCACTTTAGAGTAGAGGAACTCCCCTAAAAAGGAGGAGCGCTGATTTTCTAAGACTTCGTCAGCAAGTTCAGGAATTTCAGCAATGAGCGTTTGGCTATTGTCACCGCTTAGCTTGATACCCTCACGAAAGGTGTTGGTTAAGCCGCGCTGAAGGATGCCCCACAGACCTTGCATATCATTGGGTGTTACCGCGTGGATGTAAAATACGCTGCCAGCCGCTGCATCAGGATTAGAAAGTAGCTCTTTGAGGCGAATCTTATCACCGGGTGACAAGGTTTTTGTATTGATGACATTATCTTCGTTGATCAGTTTCATGATCTGGTCAGGCTGGGTCGTCTCAGCGATGGCGATGGGCTGTTTCACGACCAGTGTGGAGGTTTCTATTCCTTGTGCTTGAGCCTCGGTAGATGCCTCTATGGTCGTTTGTATCGTCTCTACCTGCGTGGCCTCGCTCTTCATGTTAGGCAGTTCTAGTAGCTGCTCACCGGTAACAAAGTTTTCCGCCTGTTTTATATCCAGCGCTTCATCTTTGGTCTCTTCAGTCAATGTTTTGATCACTTTTTTCGCCGCTTTTTCAGTGTCGGCAAGGGGCTGTTGGGAGGGTGTTGTCTGGGCTGCGTCACGTTGACTGATTTGCGTATCGGAAGAAATTTCTGGTTTATTCAGGAACAGGTAAGTTGATACTGCAATGATAATCAGAATGAGTGCGATAATGACGCGTTGCATAGTTGTGAGTCCTTAACAGGCGACTGAATCGAATCAGGGTTGTTATTCGTTATTACACCAACAATAATCACTTTATTAACCAGTTTAAAGTCTTTCCGCTGGTTTTGAGGTAATGAGTGTGTCAGATCAAGAGATATCAAAGGATTTCACGTCGTTAATGCTGGGTGAGGGGGTAAAACCCATCAAAGCGGAGGCTAAGGTCTCTGCTCGCGAACACCTGAGGCGTGGAGATATGCAGGCTCTCGAACAGCGTCGCCGAGAGGCTGAAGGGGTCGATGAACGTTTTCGATTTTCTGATAGCCAATTGTTGAACCCTCTGGATCCCATTGAGTGGAAGCGCGATGGTGTTCAGGAGGGGGTGTACCGTAATCTTCGTTTAGGTAAGTACAGTGTTGATGCGCGTCTAGACCTGATCAATAGAACGCTTTCAGAAGCCTGTGATGAGGTGCCGAATTTTGTTAAAGAGTGCTACCGATTTGGCCTTCGAACCGTCATGATCACTCATGGTCGCGGCAAACATCTTCATGCTCCGCAAAATAAGATGAAAAGTGCTTTATCGCTTTGGCTTCCAAAAATAGATGAGGTGCTCGCAATTCACAGCTGTCAGCCACAACATGGCGGCCTTGCGGCTATTTATCTGCTATTGCGAAAGAACGAAGAGCAGCGTCTTGCCAATCAAGAGCGTCATCGCTAGTGGCTGATACACATCGTTCACTGCTTTGGCTAGAGTGTGACTCAAAAGAGGCAGCCTTAGAGGCCATAGCAAAGCTCAAAGAGCAACTGTCACTCGATCCTTTGAAAGGATTGTTAGTGGGTAAGCCTCTGCATGGGTTTAACTCTATTGAGGCCGAACGGTTAGCGCTTGAGCTTGGGCAATCCATTGACTACCTAATATTCAATGCATTTGATGGGTTTACCCCGAATGCATTGGCTCAAGGAGTAGGGCTTATAAGAGCGCCTGGTGTGCTTATTTTAATCACACCTAATGCGTCTATTTGGCCCCATTATGCAGATCCCTATTTAGACAAAATTGGTCGGTCTGAACAGTGTGTATCAAGTTATATACAGTTACTAATCAATGGCTTGAAGGCTAGTGGTCATGTTATTAGTGATGCATCATCGATCCGTTCTATTACTACCCAGCCTTCCTCAATCGTTTTAACGAAAGAGCAAGAAGTTGTCGTTAACCGTCTGCTGGAGGGCTGGTCACAATCAACCTCAACGCGAGTATTAACGGCCGACAGAGGGCGAGGGAAATCGACTGCGTTAGGCCATGCACTACATCATTTTGAGTGGCGTTCTGATCAGGTCATTATAACGGCACCCGATAAACGAGCGTTGTACTCGCTCTATCAACACAGTGGCGAGATGAAACCCCGCTTCCTGCACCCGGCCGAGGCTCTGCAAGCGCTTAAAAACAGCCCCAATATTGAATTATTGATCATTGATGAAGCGGCCGCCATTGCGACGCCTCTGTTGGAGCAATTAATTGAACATGTCAATCACTTGGCTATCTCGACAACGGTGAATGGCTACGAAGGGTTTGGACGCGGTTTTTCGTTACGCTTTTTACAACGTCTGGCTAAAAAGAGAGCGGCTGTTGAATATATGCAACTGGATGAACCGGTTCGATGGTCACAGGGTGATCGCTTAGAAGCGACGATCAATGAGTTGCTATTTCTAACAGAGTGTCCGCAGAGCAACTATTTCGCAGAGTTTGATGATGGTGTTCATCGCCTACAGCTGGATCGCTTGGTGAACCAGAGGGATCGATTACATGCTATATATGAGTTGCTTCATTTAGCCCATTATCGAACTTCACCCAATGACCTCAGGGTTCTACTCGACTCCCCAGATCAATCGCTCTTCGTTACAGTGCATGGTGGCACTTTAGTTGGCGTTGCGTGGGTATCTGAGGAGGGGCAGTTATCCGATAAGCTCTCTGAAGCGATTGCACTCGGTATTCGTCGCCCTAATGGTAATCTGCTCCCACAAACACTTATCTTCTCTGAAGGGATGGTCAAACTCGGTTCAAAGCGGTTCTGGAGAATTGTCCGCATCGCAGTGGCGCCTGAATATAGAAGATCTGGCATGGCGGTCTCGATGCTTCGCTCTATTGAAGCCAAAGCGATTGAGTCTCGGGTTGACTTTATTGGTGCCAGCTTCGCTGGATACCAAGACGTTTGGCAGTTTTGGGACGCATCTGGCTTTTCTGCGATTCGTATCGGTGATCGAATCGATCCTGTAGCCGGTGAGGCTGCTTTGTTAGTGCTTAAAGCGTTAAACGACGCCGCTACAGACGATATTCAGTTTATGCGCCAGCAGGCCTCTCTGCGCTATCAATATGAGATCGAGCGAGGGTTGAGATCCACTATGCCGATTGGTTTTGAATCGTTATCGAAACCGATTGAGCAGGAAGCTTTATCACCTCATCAAATTGAGTCCTTAATACGCTTTGCAAAGGGGAGTGCGCCACTCGCTTTGGTCAGAGAATGGATTGAACGGCTTGATAAGGCATCGAATGATTCAGATGCCAGCTATCTTGAGCCACATCTGAACAAACAACAGCTCAAGACTCTGAGAAATAGGGTGGAGCGACTAATCGAGAGGCGTGACGGTATCTCCTAAAGAGACCTTGCCGCTTTTCACTATGCTAATATTTTGACCAAAATTGATCTCACCATTTGGGCCAGCGTGGATGGTCTGCAGTGTTCTCAGTGGCTCTTGGTTAGAATCTTTCAATCCATTACTAGGGTCGCGTGTCACCAATACACAGCGCTCACAGGGCTTGCGCCGCTCAAAAATGGCCTCTCCGATCTGAAACCGATGCAAGTCATCCTCAATCCATGGAGTGGAACTTTCAAAAACCACGTTGGGTCTGAATCGAGCCATCTCAAAAAGGCCGCCCGATGCGTGGTTAACGGCGTCCAGTGAAGCGGTATTGGTCAATAGAATAGGGTAGCCGTCACTCAGTATGGGACCCCACTCATAACGTTTATCAGCTAGTTCTTTTGCCTGTGGGTCGTTGTGCACCAAACAGACAGGACGCTTGAACAGTGCATCGAGCGCCGTGTTATTGAGGCGTATCTTTTGCACCGAGGTAACCCGATTCCAGATAGAGACAGAGAGTCTCTCTGTTAAATTAACGTCACCTTCAGCAATGATCTCGCCCTGGTGGATAATTAAGAGATCATTACCGTCCGATTCAACAGTCAGATTCAGTAGAACCGGATCTTTGCGAGCGGTGATAAATCGCCCATCCTGCTCCACCAGCATAAAGCGACGATCGCCCTCAACTCCTTTCTCAATAACACTAGCCTGCTGTAGATGAACGGCCTGACCTGATTTGATGGGGTATTTGATGATATGAACCAGTTTCATCAAAGCTTACTCCTTCAACAGTTTCTCTTTGGCTGCATTGATCCGAGAAGCGAGCCAGTCGCTACCGCCACGGTCGGGGTGTGCTTTCTGCATCAACCGCTTATGAGCGGCAAGAATCTCCTCTTTTGAGGCTCCGTCCTTAAGGCCTAATATTTCATAGGCCTCCTGCTTGCTCATATTTCCCGTCGGTTTGGGGTTGTTCTGCTGTTGCTGGCGTCGTGATCTTAAAAACGGCAGTGCCCTTAAGAGCCAAGGGAGAGAGCCTTTAACTAGCGGTACTAAGCCTGCAATAAGAGCGCCAAGCCAGTGCATCTTGCCAGTAATGGCTAAAAAGAGCATTATCAATGCTAGGATGATCAATCCGGCCTGGATCGAGGCTTTACGTCTAAGCCCTTTTGGTTTGGACCTTACCCAGCTAATAATCAGAAGCAGCAGAATGACAATGGCAATAAAGGAGATAGGATTCACTGTGGGCAATCTCGGCTCTTGGGTTAACTAAGTCTGTTGTCTCAATTTGGTCTAAATGAGTATAGCCACCGTAACCTGAAAAGTAGATTTAAGGAAGCCACACGGAACCCAAATGAAAGTCACTATCGATCAGCTCAATCAAGAGCGACCGTTGATCTCGGAATTGCGTTTAAAATCATTTGAGTGTGAACACTATTTGGTACAGGTAACAACGGAGAGAGGGCAGTCCACGTTGGTTGATGAATCGGGGCGTCCCCAGGTGTTCCGGTCGCAACTGGCGGCTAAAATACCATTCAAAGGGTTCAATGTTCAGAGAGCGGTTTTAGAGCATCAGTCCTACTATGATGAGATGATTGGTTTGCAAGGCGATAAAGTCGAGCCGCTGCTTGTCGATATCAGCCTTCCTGATAATGATTACTCATAAAAAAACGGCACCCTAGGGTGCCGTTTTAGTAACAACGTCTGGTTAGCTAATCGCTTTAAGGATCTGATCCAAACGCTCTTTAGCATCACCAAATAACATGCGAGTGTTCTCTTTGTAGAAGAGAGGGTTATCGACACCCGCATAACCAGTACCCATTGAACGCTTCATGACAATCGTCTGTTTACCATTCCAAGGCTCAAGAACTGGCATGCCCGCGATTGGACTGTCTGGTACTTCTTGTGCAGCCGGGTTAACAATGTCGTTAGCACCGATAACGATTGAGACATCAACATTTGGGAAATCTTCATTGATCTCTTCCATCTCATAAACGATGTCATAAGGCACTTTTGCTTCAGCTAGCAGTACGTTCATGTGACCTGGCATACGACCCGCAACAGGGTGAATACCAAAGCGAACGTTGATGCTTTTGTCGCGAAGTTTCTTAGTGATCTCGAATACAGTGTGTTGAGCCTGGGCAACCGCCATACCGTAACCTGGTAGGATCATCACCTCTTTAGCGTTGAGAAGCATGTCTGCCGCTTCATCCGACTCAACCGAGCGAATGTCTTCAGCATTACCCGCCGGGCCCGCTGGACCACCGCTTGAAGCTTTCTGACCAATACCACCAAAGATTACATTTAGGAACTTACGGTTCATCGCCTTACACATGATGTAAGAGAGGATTGCACCACTTGAACCGACCAGAGCACCGACGACGATGAGTAGATCGTTACCTAGCATGAAGCCCATCGCTGCAGCAGCCCAGCCTGAGTAGCTGTTCAGCATTGAGACTACAACCGGCATGTCAGCACCACCGATCGCTGCCACCATGTGCACACCAAATACCAGTGCGATGATGGTCATAACCGTCAATTCAAATACACCGCCAGTCGCCGCTGTATCCATGTACTGAATCATGAAGTAGAACGCTATCACACCCAGTGCGATGTTGAACAAGTGTCGACCTGGAAGCTGAAGAGGCTTACCACCGATCTTACCGCTAAGCTTTAAGTAAGCCATGACGGAACCAGAGAAGGTCATCGCACCGATCAGAATGCCTAGGTAGGTCTCCACCGCGTGAATGGACTGTGCAACACCGGTTAGAGGTGCGTGCTCTAACGCATTCGCCCAACCAACAAAGACAGCTGCTAGGCCCACGAGGCTGTGCAGAATCGCGACTAGCTCTGGCATAGAGGTCATCTCTACACGTTGTGCAAGGATGTAGCCAATGATGCCACCCACGACAATACCACCGACCAGAAGTCCGTAGTTGTTAGAGACTAGCCCAACAATGGTTACACCGACAGCAATAGCCATACCTAGCATGCCATAGAAGTTACCGCGACGAGCAGACTCCTGATGAGCAAGACCACCCAGAGCCATGATAAACAGGGCGCTGGCTGCAATGTAGGAAGCTGTAATAATTCCTGAAGTCATCGATTATCTCCTTACTTCCTAAACATGCGAAGCATGCGTTGTGTTACGGCGAAGCCTCCCACAATGTTAATGCTAGTAATGAACACGGCCAATCCCGCAAGCGCCATCACCACAGGGTTGTCACTTGAGATCTGAATCAAGGCGCCAATCACAATGATGGAGCTGATCGCGTTGGTTACTGACATCAATGGTGTGTGCAGAGAGTGCGATACGCCCCAAATAACCATGTATCCGACAAAACATGACAATACGAATACGGTTAGGTGGCCAATGAACTCAGGCGGAGCAACAGAACCCAAACCGAATAGAGCACCACCGGCAATCACTAGAGGAATCAGGAACGCTAGTGGGTGAGCAGGTTTTTCTACCTCTGGCTCAAGCTCTTCCTTCGCTTTAAGGCCGACGTCCTCTTTAGGCGCCAGTGAGATACGAGGAGCTGGTGGTGGCCAAGTGATGTTACCCTCTTTGACAACCGTGGCACCACGAATCACTTCGTCTTCCATGTTGATATCGATCTCGCCGTTTTTCTCTGGGCAGAGTTCAGTCAACAGGTTCAACATATTAGTTGCATAAAGCTGAGACGATTGTGCTGCAAGACGACTCGGTAGGTTGGTGTAGCCGATAATTGTCACATCATGCTTCTTAACCACTTCGTTCGCGACGGTCAGTTTACAGTTACCGCCGGCTTCCGCTGCAAGGTCAACAATGACAGAGCCTGGCTTCATGTTAGCAACCATGCGCTCAGTGATGAGTTCAGGTGCCTCTTTGCCAGGGATCAGTGCAGTTGTGATGATGATATCCACTTCAGCAGCTTGTGCAGCGAACAGATCCATCTCGGCTTTGATGAACTCAGGGCTCATGGTCTTAGCGTAACCGCCTGAACCGCTGCCATCCTCATCATCATCGAAATCGAGCATCAAGAACTCAGCATCCATCGACTCAACTTGTTCTTTAACCTCAGGGCGTGTATCGAAGGCACGAACAATTGCACCCATGCCTTTCGCAGCACCGATAGCGGCAAGACCTGCAACACCGGCACCAATAACCAGTACTTTAGCTGGGTTGATTCGACCTGCTGCGGTGATCTGGCCAGTGAAGAAACGGCCGAAATGCTGTGCTGCCTCAACAACGGCACGGTAACCTGCGATGTTAGCCATTGATGATAGGGCGTCCATCTTCTGTGCACGTGAAATACGTGGAACAGAGTCCATAGCCAGTGCATTGATTCCGTGATCAGCCATCTCTTGTAGCATCTCAGGGTTCATTGCTGGGTATAGGAAGCTGATGATGGTTTGGTCCTTCTTCATCAACTCAACGCCGTTGAAACCAAGTTCAGGGTGGGCTTTAGGTGGACGGACCTTCAGGATAAGGTCTGAATTACCCCATAGCTCTTTAGGATCTTTAATGATCTCTACACCAGCTTTTTCATACTCTTCGTCCGCATAGCTAGCATCTGCGCCAGCGCCGCTTTCCATCGAGATATCGAAACCCAGTTTTTGCATTTTAACTGCAACGTCTGGTGTGAGGGCGACGCGTTTTTCGCCCTCTTCGTTCTCGCGGGGTACACCGATTCTCATCGAGTTCACCTCTCTTATAGTATCCACCCGAAGATGGCTGTTGATAACCCTGGCTCAACTTAGAAGCTAAACCGTATATAATGCGGTCAATCTATAACTTAATAGAATTAACCTAAAACTAATCTTTATAATCTACTACGAAAGTTATTAATAACCAAACTGAATTAACTTATACGGATTATTAAAATTTTTCAGGATGCTTAAGAATTAGCTTAATTCGTTTGAAGAGGAGTTACGTTTAGGAGACCAACAGAGACAAAAAAGGAGCCGAAGCTCCCTTAATAAATGTATATAAACGCTTTTTGCAAACTAACAAATGCCTAGTCTAATTGACGTCAATTGTTAGCCGTGAAGGTCTAGACATTACATGATGCGCATACCAGGTTGAGCACCAGCATGAGGTTCTAATATCCAAAGGTCCTTGCCACCAGGCCCTGCTGCAAGCACCATTCCTTCTGATAGTCCAAACTTCATCTTACGCGGTGCCAAGTTAGCCACCATAACGGTCAGCTTGCCCTCTAGATCTTCCGGTGCGTAGGCTGATTTGATACCGGCAAAGACATTGCGAGTCTCATCACCAATATCCAACGTCAAACGCAGAAGCTTGTCTGCCCCTTCAACATGCTCAGCCTTAGCAATACGAGCAACGCGAAGGTCGACTTTAGCGAAGTCTGGGAACTCGATTGTCTCAGCAATCGGGTCACATTTTGGCTCTGCTTTCTTAACGGCTGCGGCTGCT
>JAAZVX010000135.1 GCA_018623095.1 Marinobacterium sp.
AGTAATGCCCAAAACCTTCTTCATGACATTAAACAGATTGAGCCTAATCTGGTCATTAGTGATGTCAGAATGCCAGGTGTTAGTGGTTTGGATGCCTTCCTAGCACTGGACAGGAAGGAGAGTAATCCACCTTTTATCTTTGTGTCTGCCCATGGTGATATCGATATGGCTGTTGAAGCAATGTCAGCTGGCGCTTATACCTTCCTTGAGAAGCCTTATGACCCCAAGCGCCTATTGCTTGCAGCTCGCCATGCCGGACAGCAATTTAAATTGTCCCAGCAAAATAAACAGCTCAAAGACAAAGTCGAACAACTCTCTAAAATCGAAAATATTTTACTTGGACAAAGCGAACAGATGATTCATTTGCGACAGCAGATACATGAATATGCTTTGGCTGATAATCCAATCATGTTGTTGGGTGAAACGGGCACAGGTAAAGAGCTTGCAGCTCGTGCTATTCACTCCCTTTCTGATCGTTCCGATGGACCATTTATCTCAGTCAATTGTGCTGTCATTGATAGTGATATGTTTTCGGCTCTTATGTTTGGTGATGGTGATCAGCCGGGCTATGTGGAACTGGCTGAAGGGGGGACTCTCTTCTTAGATGAGGTTGTGGAACTCTCGCAGCTGCATCAGGCTCAGTTACTCCATCTTATAGAGCACAATGGTTATCAAAGGTTTGGCAGTACTAAAACAGAAGCAGCCGACATTCGAATACTCTCTGCGACCAATCTGCATCACACCGAGCTTGAGTCGAATCTGAGGTCAGATCTGCTTTACCGCTTAAATGGTTTGACCATTAACCTACCAGCTCTGACTGAACATCTAGAAGATGTTCCTATGCTGTTTCAATATTTCACGTCAAAGTTTTCAAATGCCTACAACTTGCAACTAGAGCCCCTGAGCAGTTCTGATATTAGCTGGTTAATGAGCCACTCCTGGCCTGGAAATGTCAGAGAGTTGATGCATCTTGCTGAGAGGAGGGTGTTGATCTCTCGTGAGAGAACGAAGTCAGTCGCCGATGCGGCAAACATAAAAGATCCCGCCTTGAAAAGTAATACCAAGTTAAGGCCTGCACTAGCCAATTTTGAAAGGGCGTTGATCGAGAGAGTGTTGAGAGATTGTGAGGGTCGAATGGATGAGGTGGCTGAGTTGCTGGGGATTGGCCGGCGTACACTCAATGAAAAAATCGTTAAGTTGGGATTGGACAAAGAACAGGTGCTTGGTACCGGCGGAAATCCGCAGGCTTAATCCCTATCATTGGCAATTTTCTTCATAGTGCGGTTTTTGTGACTAGGGTAATGTTTTATTCGTGTTATTTCTTAATCAAAACCGGAGAAAACAATGCAAAAGAAACTGGTTACTGCAATTGCCCTAACAATGGGTGCAACCCTATCACTTGAAGCCTTTGCGACTGAATGGAATGTCAGTCTTTGGGGTAAGCGTCGCGCATTTACTGAGCACGTCGAAAAACTGGCGGAGTTGGTTGAACAGAAAACCGATGGTCAGTTCAAACTGAATCTTTCCTATGGTGGTCTATCAAAAAATAAAGAGAACCTTGACGGTATCTCTATTGGTGCTTTCGAAATGGCGCAGTTCTGTGCCGGTTACCATCCAGATAAAAACCCCTCCATTACTGTTATGGAACTTCCATTCCTAGGTGTTAGTTCGCTTCGCCAAGAGGCGGACATTTCTATGGCAGTCTACAACCATCCAGCCGCTAAGAAAGATCTAGATCGCTGGAATGCTACGCTTCTAATGCCATCGCCACTGCCACAGTACAATATCTTAGGTAAAGGCGAAGCGCCAAGTACGCTTGAAGACTTTGAGGGGCTTGCGGTTCGTGCAACGGGCGGTATCGGTGCTGCGATGCGTGAAGTAGGTGCGGTTCCAAGTTCTATGTCCGCTTCTGAAGTTCGTCAGGCATTGGACAGCGGTGTCATCTCTGCAGCCTCTTTTGCTCCTCATGCACACATGTCATTCGGTACAGTGGAAGTGGGTGATTGGTGGACGACCAACCTAAACCCAGGCTCAGTAAACTGTCCTGTTGTTGTGAACACAGACGCACTTGCGGATCTGTCTGATGAACACCGTGACGCGCTTCTCAGTTCTGTTGATGAGTCACTGGATCACTACATCAGCTTCTACGAGAATAAAACGATGGCACGCTGGTGGCCAACACTTGAAGAGCGTGGCATCAAACAGGTTAGCTTCTCAGACGATGCTCTTGCTGCCTTTCGTGAGCGTGTAGCGGCGCCTGCTGCAAAAGCCTGGTTAGCCGACATGCAAGCTAAGGGTGTTGATGGTCAAGCGCTGCTTGATCTTGTTGAATCTGAATTAGCTAAGTAAATAGCGATTCTCAGGGGGCGTTTGCCCCCTTTTTTGGAGAGACTATGTCTGGTAGTGCTTCCGTTTTAACAGATAACTCACTGCTCAGTCGAATCGACCAGCGTCTTTACAAGATAGAGACTGTGTTGGCTCTTTTGGGCGGTTTTACCGTGTTGGGTCTGATCATCTTAGCGGTTGTTTCCGTCGCAGGGCGTAACCTATTTAGCCAGCCCATACCGGGTTACATTGACTGGATTGAACAGTTCATGCCCCTGATTGCCTTTATGGGTATTGCATACACTCAACGTGATGGTGGCCATATACGCATGGATATGCTGGTCAATCAGTTGAAGGGTCGGGTTTTGTGGTTCCTAGAAGCCTTAACGACTCTCATCATCCTTTTGTTAGTTATTTTATTGATTTGGGGCTCTTGGTCCCATTTTGAACGCAGTTTCGATTTCTCTGCGCCGCTTTGGTCTCGGGATTCAACGATCGATATAGGCTTGCCTCTTTGGCCTGCTAAGCTACTAGCTCCCGTTGCGCTCTCCGTGCTCTCTGTTCGCTTGGTACTCCAAATATGGGGTTTTGGGCGAGCCCTCGTTTTAAATCAAACCTCTCCCGTTGCTGTGCCTTTGACTGAAGACATTGAAACTCAGGCTCGCAAAGAGGCGGATAAGCTAGAAGAGATGGGAGGTCAATGAGATGACTAGTATTGAGATTGGTATTGTCGTTACCGGTGGTCTGTTGCTAGCAGTCGTTCTAGGCATGCGTGTTGCCTTTGCTTCAGCCGTTGCAGGCATGATCGGTTTGATCTGGATCTTTTGGGCGAAAAAGTCGTTTGACCCAGAGGACTTCTCTTGGGCGCTAGGTGTGGCCGCTAAAACCGCAGGACAGGTGCCACACTCTAAAATCTCCAGTCAGGCGCTTTCCCTTATACCGACCTTTATTTTGATAGGCTATTTAGC
>JAAZVX010000136.1 GCA_018623095.1 Marinobacterium sp.
ATCCAGCACAACCAAGTGGTGGTCGTCGCAGGTGAGACTGGGTCTGGTAAAACGACGCAATTACCAAAACTCTGTCTTGAGTTAGGGTTGGGTTGTAAAGGGCTAATTGGACACACTCAGCCTAGACGTTTAGCTGCGCGGACCGTCGCCAGTCGTATTGCCGATGAGCTGAAGACAGAGTTGGGCTCTAGGGTTGGCTATCAAGTTCGTTTCCATGATCAGGTCGGTGACGAAACTCAGATCAAGTTAATGACGGACGGTATATTGCTTGCTGAAACTCAGCACGATCGATACCTGAATAAATACGAAGTGATCATCATTGATGAGGCGCATGAGCGAAGCCTCAATATCGACTTCCTGTTGGGTTATTTCAAACGCATTCTACCTAAACGCCCCGATCTTAAGTTGATCATTACTTCGGCCACTATCGATGTACAACGTTTTTCCAAACACTTTGGCGGTGCACCGGTTATTGAGGTCTCCGGCAGAACCTTTCCTGTTGAGACGCTCTACCGTCCGTTAAATGAGTCGTTGGATGAGGAGGCTGAAACGAGCGGTGATATTCAGCAGGGCATATTGAACGCCGTTGATGAATTGATTGCCATCGACAGAACCAAACCGGGTGGTATGCCGGGCGATATTTTGATCTTCCTACCGGGGGAGCGAGAGATTCGCGAGAGTGCAGAGAAGCTGCGCAGGGCTGATCTTCGAGATGTTGAGATCATGCCGCTTTATGCAAGGCTCTCCTTAGCGGAGCAGAACAAAGTATTTACCTCGGGCCGCTCAGCTGGTCGCCGAATTGTCTTAGCGACCAATGTGGCGGAGACCTCTGTGACCGTTCCAGGTATCCGTTACGTGATCGATCCTGGGCTTGTTCGCATGTCGCGCTACAGTTATCGATCTAAGGTGCAGCGATTACCGATTGAGCCGGTTTCACAAGCAAGTGCTAATCAGCGTGCAGGTCGCTGTGGTCGAGTGGCACCGGGTACCTGTATTCGACTCTACTCTGAAGAGGATTTTCTCTCTCGCCCTGAGTTCACTGATGCAGAGATTCGCCGGACCAATCTCGCCTCGGTTATTTTGCAGATGTTGCAACTGAAATTAGGTGACATTGATCGTTTCCCCTTTATCGACCCACCCGACAAACGCTTCATCAATGACGGCTACAAACTGCTTGAAGAGTTGCAAGCAGTCGATGGGAAGCGTTCTATCACCAATCTGGGTAAGCAGTTGGCGCGGTTGCCTGTGGATCCCAAGATCGCACGAATCATTGTTGAAGCGGGGCGTCAGCACTCGCTGCGTGAAATCCTTATCGTCGCCAGTGCGCTCAGTATTCAAGACCCACGTGAACGTCCACAAAATAAGCGTCAAGCGGCCGATGAAAAACACAAACTGTTCCATGACGAAAAGTCCGATTTCACCAGCTTGATTAATCTGTGGAATGCGTTTGAAGAGCAGCGCCTTGATTTGAGCCAAAATCAGCTGCGTAAGTGGTGTACCAAACACTACCTTAGTTACTTAAGAATGCGCGAGTGGCGCGATCTTCACAGACAGCTGCACCTGAGCATCAAATCGCTTGATTTGAAAGAGAACAGTGAACCGGCCAGTTACGATCAGGTTCATCGGGCGATCATCTCGGGTTTCTTGGGGCACCTCGGCTTTAAGCAGGAGCGTGGCGAGTATCTGGGAGCGCGTAACCGCCGCTTTAAAATATTCCCAGGTTCAGGCGTATTTAAGCAGGCACCGAAGTGGGTCGTCGCTGCAGAGATGATTGAGACCAGTCAGTTGTTTGCTCATACCGTTGCCGAGATTAACCCAGAGTGGGTTGAGCCCTTGGCCAAGCACCTCATTAAACGCAGCTACCTTGAACCACATTGGGAGAAAAAACGAGCCCAAGTAGTGGCCAGCGAACAAGTGCGGCTCTATGGCTTGATCATTGTGCCTAAGCGCAAGGTGCACTATGGACCGATCGATCGCGAAGTGTCCCATGAAATATTCATACGCAGCGCTTTGGTCGAGGGCGAATATCAAACCAAGGCGCCCTTCTTTCAGCATAACCGAGATCTGTTGGAATCTGTTGCTGCGCTCGAGGATAAGTCACGTCGTCGTGATCTGTTAGTCGATGAAGAGACGCTGTTTCAATTCTATCTTGAACGAATGGAACAACATTCTGGAGCCGACATTGTAAACGGTGCTGGGTTTGAGGCTTGGCGTAAAAAGGCTGAGCAAAAATCTCCAAAACTACTGTTTCTAACGGAGCAAGATGTACTGCAACGCTCGGCAGATCATGTGCGAGATGAGCAGTATCCCGAAGTGCTATTAATGGACGGTGCACCATTAAAACTCAGTTATAAGTTTGAGTTAGGTGCCGTTGATGATGGTTTGAGCATCGATTGTCCTTTACCACTGTTACCTCGATTGAGTACAGAACGGTTAGCCTGGCTTGTACCGGGTATGTTGGCCGCCAAACTTGAGGCGTTGTTAAGAGGCCTACCCAAGTCTGAGCGTAAACAGTTCGTGCCGATCCCAAATTATGTTGCTGAGTTGGTAGACAAGCTCTCATTTGGCGACGGAGATCTATTCGAAGCGGTCTCTCTGCAGCTGTTGCGTTTAACCGGACACCGCGTTCAGGTAGATCAACTGCGAAGTGTTCAACTTGAAATCATTCATCAAGCCAATATTCGTGTGGTTGATGAAAAGGGTCATCTGTTAGGGCAGGGGCGTGACTGGTCAGAGTTGCAACGTCAGTTGGGCGATGCTGCTCAAACGGCGATTCAGCAGGCCCCGAAACAAAATTGGGGTGAGACTGAACTCACGGAGTGGAGCTTTGGCAAACTCGATCGACAAAAAACGGTAAAACATGCCGGTGGCATTGAAGTTGAAGCCTATCCAGCACTGATCGATAAGGGTGAAAACGTTGAGTTAACCCTGTTAAGCCAGCCCTTAGATGCAAAACGTCAGTCACATCGTGGGGTGGCGCGATTGGTTCTGATCTCGCTGCAGACTCAGGTGAAAGATATACGAAAAAGTCTGCCTAATTTAGCGCAAGCGATTTTGCAGGCCGGTAAAAAATACAATGAGCGCTTCTTGCAGGAGCAGATCATCATGGCCGCAGCACTTAGTTTGATCGATCAAGATAACCTGCCAAGCAATGAGCCAGAGTTCAACCAAACACGGGATAAGGTGAGAGCTGACCTTCATGAGCAGGCCAAAACCATAGCGGCCTTTGTGATAGAGCTTCATCAACGGGTCCATCGAATATCCAAGGC
>JAAZVX010000137.1 GCA_018623095.1 Marinobacterium sp.
CAAATCGATCCAACCACCAAGTCGGTTGCGGTGCCTATCTACCAGACAACCTCTTACGCTTTTGACGACGCACAACATGGCGCTGACCTATTCGACCTTAAAGTAGTCGGCAACATCTATACGCGCATCATGAACCCAACGACTGACGTTTTAGAGCAGCGTGTAGCAGCCTTAGAAGGGGGCATTGCCGGTCTTGCAGTCGCTTCAGGCATGGCGGCGATCACTTATGCTATTCAGACCATTGCTGAAGTCGGTGACAACATCATCTCTGCCAGCGACCTGTACGGTGGTACCTACAACCTGTTTGCTCACACACTGCCACGCCAAGGCATTGAGGTGCGTTTCGTGGCCAGCAATGACATTGCCGCCATCGAATCTAAAATCGATGCGCGCACTAAAGCGCTCTACTGTGAATCGGTCGGCAACCCATCAGGTCGAGTCGCTGACATCGAAGCACTAGCCGAGGTCGCACACCGTCACGGTATTCCTCTAATCTGTGACAACACCGTGCCGAGCCCTGCCCTATGGCGCCCCATAGAACAGGGTGCAGACATCGTTGTCACGGCAGCCACCAAATACATTGGCGGACACGGCAACTCCATCGGCGGTGTTATTGTCGATTCAGGAAACTTCCCGTGGGCAGAGCACGCCGATCGCTTCCCTCTACTTAATACTCCGGACGTCTCCTACCACGGCGTTGTCTACACAGAAGCCTTCGGTCCTGCGGCATTCATCGGTCGCTGTCGAGTCGTGCCTCTGCGTAATACCGGCGCAGCGATCTCACCAATGAACGTTTTTCTTTTGCTGCAAGGCATTGAAACCCTGCCGCTGCGTATGGAGCGAATCTGTTCAAACGCACAGAAAATTGCTGAGTTCCTTGAGAATCACGATCAGGTAACTTGGGTGAAATACGCAGGTCTTGCCTCGCACCAAGATAACGCACTGGCTAAGAAGTACATGGATGGCAGTGCGTCCGGCATCATGAGCTTTGGTGTCAAAGGTGGTCGTGAAGCAACGCGTAAATTCTACGATGCGCTGCAGATCTTCCTGCGCCTAGTGAACATCGGTGACTGTAAGTCATTGGCGTCTATTCCGGCCGAAACCACTCACCGTCAGTTGAACCCTGAGGAGTTAGCCTCTGCAGGCGTGACGGAAGATATGGTGCGTCTGTCGATTGGTATTGAGCACGTTGACGACCTGATTGCCGATCTGGATCAGGCACTCGCCAGCGTCTAAATCGCTCAAGAGCCAATAAAAAAGCCCGCTATACTGCGGGCTTTTTTGTTAACGCTGCGTCTAATTGTGATCACAGAGGGTACTGCAGGTATGGCCTTCAACTTTCTGGCCCTTCGCTTCGATAAGTTCCACCGCCTCTATAAAAGTCGGGCGAATGCTCTCTTTGCTACTGACGGTAAACCCTAAGTCACGCAACAGACCATCGCCTAAACCGTAGATCAAACCATGCACGTTCAAGTCTTGGCCACGCGCCCAAGCATCGGTAACCGTAGTGGTGTTACAGACGTTTAGCGCCTGCTCGACAACGTTCAGCTCACAAAGACGATCGACCTGGTAAGGTTTCGCTTCCCACTGACCGAGAAACTTGCGATGGTTGTAGTAGACATCACGAATGTGGCTTAGCCAGTTGTCGATGAGGCCATGACGCTCATCTTCCATAGAGGCTACGACACCACCGCATCCATAGTGACCCACAACCATGATGTCCTTGACCTTCAACACATCGACTGCGTATTGAATGACCGAGAGGCAATTCATGTCCGAGTGCACGACAAGATTCGAGACATTGCGATGAACAAACAGCTCACCCGGCATAAGATCCACGATCTCGTTAGCAGGGACACGGCTATCAGCACAGCCTATCCAGAGATATTCTGGCGCTTGCTGTGCTGCAAGGGTCGCAAAAAACTTCGGATTTGCTTGGTGGATCTTTTCCGACCAACCACGGTTCTTTTCAAACAACCCGTTCAGTTTTTTCATCGTCTCTTGTCTACCGCTCTGTCAGTTTATCGTGGTACTTCTTATTTGTAGCGCTTCTTATTTATGGTAAGAGGCACTCAGCTCATGTACTGCATCGACAAAGATTTTGGCATGATCGGGGTTCACAAACTGGTGTATACCGTGGCCAAGGTTGAACACGTGACCGGTACCTGACCCATAACCTTCAAGAATACGGCTCACTTCTGTACGAATAGTGTCAGCAGGCGCGTATAGAACCGATGGGTCCATATTGCCCTGCAGTGCCACTTTATCACCGACACGACGACGCGCATCTGCAATGTCTGTTGTCCAATCAAGACCCAAAGCATCAGCGCCCGCATCAGCCATCGACTCAAGCCACTGACCGCCGTTCTTAGTGAACATGATCACCGGTACTTTGCGACCATCGTATTCACGAATCAGACCCTCGGCGATCTTCTTCATGTAGTCGAGTGAGAAGGCTTGGTACATAGGCCCGCTCAGAGCGCCACCCCAGGTATCAAAGATCTGAACCGCTTGAGCACCGCTGCGAATCTGCTCATTTAGGTAGAGCGTAACTGACTCTGCAAGCTTATCCATCAATTTGTGGAGCACTTCTGGTTGTGAATACATCATCGCTTTGATGTGACGGAAGTCTTTAGAAGAGCCCCCTTCGATCATGTAAGTCGCCAGTGTCCATGGACTCCCTGAGAAACCGATCAGTGGAACACGGCCGTTCAACTCAGAACGAATGGTCTTTACCGCATCCATCACGTAACCAAGATCTTTGACTGGATCTGGAACCGGAATCGCATCAACGTCGGCTTCTGTGCGAACTTCTTTCCTAAAGCGTGGGCCTTCACCCGCTTCAAAATATAGACCTAAACCCATCGCATCTGGGATGGTCAGGATGTCAGAGAATAGAATCGCCGCGTCCAGATCGAAACGCTCAAGAGGTTGAATGGTCACCTCACAGGCTAAATCCTTGTTCATACAGAGAGACATGAAGTCGCCCGCCTGAGCGCGTGTTGCTTTGTACTCTGGAAGGTAACGGCCGGCTTGGCGCATCATCCATACTGGTGTGTAATCGACTGGCTCTTTCAATAGAGCACGCAGAAAACGATCATTTTTCAATTCAGACATGTTCGCAAATTCCTAAAATAACTGCGCAGATTGTACCTGCTTTAAGCCTGTTAAGCAGTTAATAAAAAGCCGCTGATGTCAGCGGCTTTTGATGTAGATCAGAGAGGATTAAACCTC
>JAAZVX010000138.1 GCA_018623095.1 Marinobacterium sp.
GTCGAACAACGCACCATGGAACTTGCCGCAACGAATGAAGAGTTAATCAGTCGTTCGCAAGAGGCTGAGCGTTTGGCATCGGTAAAAAGCGAATTCTTAACCAATATGAGTCATGAGATTCGCACGCCTCTTAATTCAATTATTGCTATGTCGCAAATGCTGCAGCGCAAGGGCGATGAGATCAACGCTGCGCATATGGGTTCTAGAATGGTGGCAGCAGGTCAATCTCTTTTAGCCGTCATTAACGACATCTTAGACTATTCGAAACTGGGTGCGCATAAAATTCAATTAGCCCCCCAAAGTTTCGATCTTGAGAAGTTGGTTAGTCATTTATCAGCGATTATGCACAGCGCGACTGTAAACAAACCCGATGTTGAGTTGGTTATCAAACTTGCGTCTCAACTGAGTCATCAGGTGGTTGGAGACGAGGTGCGTTTGCAGCAGATCCTGATCAATCTTATTGGTAATGCGATTAAATTTACTGAAAGGGGGTATGTTAAGTTAGAGATACTGACCCTCAAACAATCCTCCGATTCCGTGGAGCTACTATTTTCGGTTAAAGATTCCGGCATTGGCATTGATGCGGAAAACCTTGATCTGATCTTTGAAGCTTTCGAGCAGGGTGAAGCCAATATTCACTCCAAGTTTGGCGGGAGTGGCTTGGGATTATCCATCAGTCAGTCACTGCTTAAATTGATGGGCTCAACACTCAGCGTAGAGAGTGAAAAAGGCAAAGGCAGTACTTTCTCATTCATATTAAACCTACCCATGGGTGATGCATCGGTGCCCTACAAAAGTCAATACCTAGATGTACTCGTCGCTGATGATCATGAAGTGGCTCGTGAAGCGATTCGATCAATCGTTGAGTCTATCGGCTGGCACCCTGACGTGGTGCACGGCGGTCTTCCTGTCATAGATAAAGTGATCAACCAATCAGAGGTGAAAGACGTCATTCTTTTAGATTGGGATATGCCGGATTTGGATGGTTTATCTGTGGCAAAACAGATTAAAACGGCCCTGCCAAGTCAAAAAACCCCCGTTATCGTGATGGTGACAGCTTTTGGTGTCGATAAGGTAAAAGAATCTCCTGATAGTCAATTCGTTGATCTTTTTCTTGAAAAGCCGATTACGGCATCGGATCTATTTGACGCTTATCAAAAAACCATCAAGCCTAATACCATTCAATTTAATAGCAGTTCGCAGAGCCCACTCAAGAATGTTCGGCTACTGGTCGTTGATGATAATGAGTTCAACCGTGAAGTGGCCGTCCTCTCTTTCGAGTCAGAGGGGGCTTCGGTTAAGACCCTCAATGATGGCAAAGAGGCTGTCGATTGGTTGGCCAATCACTCATCTGAAGTCGATCTTATTTTGATGGATGTGCAGATGCCGGTAATGGATGGCTATCAAGCTACTGAGGTGATTCGTAAAGAGTTAAAATTGGATATTCCGATTGTGGCGTTAACGGCAGGTGCATTTGAACAGCATAAGCTAACTGCATTAGCTTCAGGTATGAATGACTTCATTGCGAAACCTTTTGATATCGATGATTCGATTCAAATCATAAACAAATGGGTTGTTAATGACAGAGTTGATGCTGAGATTACTATTTCAGGTCCAGAGCAACGATTAAAACATCATGCTGCCATAGAAGCGACTGCGGTTGATAAAAATAGCATCGATTCTGATCTATTTGATATTAATCAGGCCCTTGTCTATTGGAAAACAGAAGGGAAGTTAAAGAGCTTCCTGAATCGCTTTAAATCTGATTATGGCGATGTTGATGAACAGCTGCGTCAACTTGATCCTGACTCTGGCGAACAGTTGGCGCATAAATTAAAAGGGGCATCAGCCGTTTTAGGATTGCTAAAAATAAGTGATAACGCAAAAGCTCTGATGGCAGCCTATAACTCCACAACGGATGACAGTGTTGATGAGTTATTAAATGAGTTGAGCAAAACACTCGCTGAAACTTGGGCGGTTATTGATCAGTATCTAAAATAACTCTTATTTCAATCCTCAGGTACAATAGCCCAAAATTTTTGTTTTATGGCGTTGTTTGCCAAGATACAGGATTGAAAGATTGGATAAGTTGAAGCTAGAGCCTACCAAACATTCGCTGTTTGAAGATTTGCAGGCGATCGTAACGGGCACACTGGCTGTTGCAATCGGTGTGCTGTTTCTCAAAGAAGCTGGGTTGCTAACCGGGGGCACGACGGGGTTAGCCATCCTGCTCCACTACTCGATGGGCTTTAACTTCGGGTTAACGCTGTTTCTTACCAATCTGCCATTTTATCTGCTTGCTATCTTCCAGATGGGTTGGGCTTTCTCTCTGAAAACCATGTTTTCGGTTGCGCTGGTTTCCCTAATGACTGAACTCATACCGATCTGGTTAAATATTGAGAATATAAACCCGCTATTCGCTGGTATTGGTGGTGGATTATTAATAGGCATCGGTCTTTTGATTGTCTTTAGACATCAAGCGAGCCTAGGCGGAATTAATGTGCTAGTTCTGTTTGTACAAGAGCGCTACGGCATTCGTGCGGGTAAGTTACAGATGGTATTAGATGCACTAATTGTCATTGCTGGTCTTTGGCTAGTGACACCCTGGATTCTAGCGGTATCGGTATTAGGTGCCATTGTCTTAAACTTCGTGCTAACCGTTAATCACAAGCCCGGTCGTTATACAGGTTTTTAGGAGCGCATATGAATCGTCACTGCCCTGAATGCCAAACAGCCTTGCGAGGCCCCGAGTACTCTCGCCAGCGACAATCTTACCTAACGTCATTCGACTGCCCATCTTGTAACACGCCACTCAAGCTAGCGAGCGATGTCTATTTTTGGGTGATGCTCGCTTTCCAAGTATTGCCAATATCACTACTCGCCGAACAGATGGAAGAGACACCTCTTGCGCAGACCCTATTAACAGGCTCAGGTCTTTTGACGCTGATCGGCGTTATTGGTGTCGTTATTCGTTTCCGTTACGTGAAAGCCTGAAGTTTTTGGGTGGGTTTGAAATAGTGACACGAAAAATGCGAAACCGATCTTCTAGGACTAGGGTGACCGTCGTGCTGTTTGGTGCGATGATGTCTGCACTGATCAGTTTTGAACTTGCCTATAGATTTTACTTAGACATTGAAACAGAGAGAGCGATAGCGGCGGGTCAAAAGAGTGCTTCAAATCTTGAGCATATTCTAGGCCAGCACTCCCCAC
>JAAZVX010000039.1 GCA_018623095.1 Marinobacterium sp.
CCAGTATAGGTACAGTGGGCGTTGTAACATAATAGGAATCGATATGAGCAATATTGAAGATCGCGTTAAGAAAATTATCGCCGAGCAACTTGGTGTTAAAGAAGAGGAAGTGACTAACGAAGCTTCTTTCGTAGAAGACCTCGGTGCTGATTCACTTGACACTGTTGAACTAGTAATGGCTCTTGAAGAGGAATTCGAAACTGAAATTCCAGATGAAGAAGCTGAGAAAATCACTACAGTTCAGCTAGCAATCGACTACGTTAACGCTAACCAGTAATCGGTTCTACGTACGTTAAGAAAGCCGCACCTGCCTTGAGTAGTTGCGGCTTTTCTATTATTAGCCCACCGGAGAGTTTAGATGTCACGCAATCGAGTTGTAGTCACAGGTCTAGGTCTATTAACCCCTGTTGGTCAAACGGTCGATGAAACTTGGTCAAATATTCTTGCGGGAAAGAGTGGTGCAGGTCCAATTGAGCATTTTGATGCCTCTGCATTCAGCACTCGTTTCTCTTCATCTGTTAAAGATTTCCAACTAGAGCCTTACCTCAATCCTAAAGAGGCTCGTAAGATGGATCTTTTCATTCAATACGGCATGGTAGCAGCCATTCAGGCAGTTGAGGATGCCGGTATTGAAGTCTCAGAAGAGAATGCTCCACGCATTGGCTGTGCCATAGGCTCAGGTATCGGTGGTCTACCAATGATTGAAAACACGCACGATATTCTGAATAAGTCAGGCCCTCGTCGTGTCTCTCCTTTTTTTGTTCCTGGCAGTATCATCAACATGATTGCCGGTAACCTTGCTATTAAGTACGGCTTCCGTGGCCCCAATATTGCGATCACCACGGCGTGCACTACCGGTACACATAACATCGGTCAAGCGATGCGTATGATTCAATACGGTGATGCTGATGTGATGATTGCGGGTGGTTCTGAAATGGCTACAACTCCGCTAGGTCTTGGTGGTTTTGCTGCTGCACGAGCACTCTCAAGTCGCAATGATGATCCGCAAGCCGCAAGTCGTCCATGGGATCGTGACCGTGATGGATTTGTATTGGGTGATGGTGCCGGAATGTTGGTGCTGGAGTCCTACGAACATGCTAAAGCGCGTGGCGCGAAGATCTACTGTGAGTTGAGTGGTTTTGGTATGAGTGACGATGCCTACCACATGACATCACCACCAGAGGATGGTGCGGGTGCTGCACTGTCGATGGCAAATGCGATTAAAGATTCTGGTTTGAATGTGGATCAGATCAACTACATCAATGCGCATGGTACATCGACGCCTGCCGGTGATATTGCAGAGTCCAATGCGGCTAAAGGGGTGTTGGGAAGCGCGGCTTCAGACGTGCGTATGAGCTCCACTAAATCGATGATTGGCCACCTGTTAGGTGCTGCTGGTGCTGTTGAGGCTGCATTCTGTGTACTTGCTTTGCGAGATCAAGTTGCACCGCCTACGATCAACTTGGATAACCCAAGCGAAGGGTGTGACCTGAACTATGTCGCTCACACCGCTCAGGAGGCGAACTTGTTTGCTGCAATGTCGAACTCGTTTGGTTTTGGTGGTACCAACGGCACACTAGTATTCAACAAGATCTAGCGAAGAAAGAGTTGGGGTTATATGGCCTCGACTCTCATTTTTGCAGGCAGTCACTGGGTTTAGGTTTTGTTCAAACGACTATTGATCGCGTCTCTTGCTATATTCATGATTTTAGCCACTGTTGGCTGGAATCAATATCAGTCTGTCCTTGACCTTCCTAATCAGCGGTTATCACTGGATCAGCCCACTACGTTCACCGTCCCTGCCGGCTACACCGCATCTCGCTTAGTGAGTGAGCTTTCTGAACGTCAATGGATGGATCACCCTATTAAGCTTAAACTGCTGTTTAAGCTCAAGCCAGAACTGACTAAGCTGCGAAGTGGCGAATATGAGATACGGGTAGGTGATACCTTAGGGGTACTGCTTGATCGACTGATATCGGGTCGATCTGTGCAGTATCGTGTCACCCTTATTGAGGGAGCAACCGTTAAAGAGATGCTAGCGTCGCTAGCAGATAATGAGCAGCTTGAGCGAACATTGAGTGCCACTGACGCCGTCACTTTATCGTCTCAATTGGGGCTCAAAGCCGATTCTTCTGAAGGCCTGTTTCTAGCAGAAACATACTACTTCGAACGTGGCACTACCGACAGAGAACTACTCCTTCGCGCCCATAATTTGCTCAATGAAGTTCTCGATAGGCATTGGCAAAAACGTGATAAGACACTGCCGCTCAATAGTGCTTATGAAGCATTAACCCTGGCCTCTATCATTGAAAAAGAGACGGGCTTAAGTAGTGAGAGATCAAAGATATCGGGTGTCTTCATTCGTCGTTTGAACCGAGGTATGAGACTGCAGACTGACCCAACAGTTATCTATGGCTTGGGTGATCGCTATCAGGGAAACCTGACCCGCAAACATTTAAAAGAAGCAACGCCCTACAATACATACAAAATTCCCGCGCTACCTCCAACTCCTATCGCCTTGGTGGGAGAGGAGGCGATTGTTGCGGCGCTCAATCCTGAGTCTGGTAAGTCGCTCTATTTTGTCGCTAAGGGTGACGGCTCACACCAATTTTCAGATACACTTAAGCAACACAATCGCGCCGTAAGAGAGTATCAATTGAAGCGACGCAAAGATTATCGTTCTACACCAGAGGCCAATTGATGCAAGGCAAGTTTATAACCCTAGAAGGTGGTGAAGGGGTCGGTAAAACGACTAACTTACACTACATTCAAGACTGTCTGGAGTCGTCTGGAATTGATCTGGTCGTAACACGAGAGCCGGGCGGGACAGAGCTCGCTGAGAAGATTCGCGACATGCTGCTGACGCCTCGATCAGAATCCATGTCACAGATGACTGAGTTGCTTCTCGTGTTCGCCGCTCGAGCACAGCATGTAGAGTCCCTCATTAAACCGGCTCTTGCTGAGGGTAAATGGGTCCTCTGTGATCGATTCATCGATGCGACGCATGCCTATCAGGGAGGCGGACGAGCGATGAATCAAACCATTATTGATCAGCTTGAGTCATTGGTACTGTCTGATCTTCAACCCGATTTGACGCTGCTGCTCGATCTTCCTGTCGAAGTGGGTATGAGTCGAGCACGCGCACGGGCTGCTCTTGATCGTTTCGAGCAAGAGGAGATGAGCTTCTTTGGTCGTGTTCGTGATCGATATTTAGAGCGCGCAGCCTCTTCCGATGGGCGTATTCGGATTATTGACGCAGAGCCTGCTATCCCTCAGGTTCAATCGCAAATAGCGGCGGTGTTGCGTGAATTTGGAGTTGCAGTGTGAGCTTGCTTCCTTGGCAGTCCGTCTATTGGCAGCGCATCCAACAGCTGATCTCTGACGATAAATTACCTCATGCTCTGTTATTGGCGGGGCATAAAGGTGTCGGCAAACGAAGCTTTGCCGAACACCTGGCTAAACGCTTACTCTGTAATGACCCTAAGGGCTCTGAACCCTGTGGTCAGTGTAAAACCTGTGAACTGATTCAACACGAAACGCACCCAGACCTGCTTCACCTTTCGCCCGAAGAGTCGGGTAAGGTGATCAAGGTCGATCAGGTTCGAGAGACTATTGATCGTCTGCACGGCACTGCGCAGCAGGGTGGTTACAGAGTTTTGATCATCGACCCTGCTGAAGAGATGAATATCTCAGCCGCCAATGCTCTGCTTAAAACACTAGAAGAGCCGGGTAACAACACGCTTATTTTGCTGATTGTTCATCAGCTGGGTCAGGTGATGCCGACGATTCGTAGTCGTTGTCAGAGGGTTGAGTTTGGCTTGCCTGATGCCAACTTGGCGGTTGATTGGTTAGCCGATAAGCTTCAATTGCCACCCGAAAAAGCTAAAGGCTACTTGGGCTTAGCGCAGGGAGCTCCACTAACGGCTTATGAATGGAAGTCGGGTGGTGCAACGGATCTTCGTGCTAACTTTTTTGGTGGATTAGCCGATCTGTTACGTGCTCGAATCAGTCCCGTCGCTTTGGCAGAAAAATACCAAAAAGAGGATCTGCGTCTTCCACTTATTTGGTGGCAGTCTTTATTGGGTGACATTGTAAGAATTCAGATGGCGCAGGATGACCAGCCACGTATTAATTTAGATATGCGTAAAATGGTAGATTCAGTGGCTAAGCAGGCTAACGCGAGTCGTGTGCTTACATTGTATGAGTCTGTTCAAGTTGAATTAAACGCGATACAACGTCACCTAAACCCCAATAAACAGCTACTATTAGAGAAGCTGTTCTTTGATTGGAAAGAGTTGAGTGCTAAGTAATGGTTGAGTCAGTTAAATCAGAGAATCACGGTGTTCTTGGTCTCGTTATTCATACGAAAGAGGATCTTTACCGTGCTTACATGCCGTTTTTAGAGCGTGGTGGTCTGTTTATACCAACCAAAGATCAGTACGAGCTAGGCGAAGAGATCTTTTTGCTGTTATCGCTGATGGGTGAGCCTGATAAGATTCCTGTCACAGGCAAAGTAGTTTGGCAGACACCCAAAAATGCTCAGGGCGGAAAGGTCCCCGGTATTGGTATTCAACTCTCATCTGACGAAACTGAACTGCTTAAGAAGATTGATACCTATCTTGCCGGCGCACACGAATCCGGTCGTCAAACGTTAACCATCTAATTTCTATATTTTTAAAGTTTACAATTATGTTCATCGACTCTCATTGTCACCTAGACCGTCTTGATCTAACGAAACATAATGATTCACTGACCGAGCTGCTTGATGATGCTCGTCAACGCGGTGTCTCAAAAATGCTCTGTGTCGGTATCGATATGAACCTCTACCCTGCAATGCTTGAGGCGATAGAGGGGCAATCTGATGTCTTTGCATCCGTTGGTATTCATCCATGCCACGTCGAAGAGAGTCCTTGGAATGAGGCAGAGATTCGCCAAGCGGTTGCCGCTAACCAGCGCGTCGTTGCGCTCGGTGAGACGGGACTCGATTTCTTCTACAAAACCGATACCAAAGAGCAGCAGGTAGAGAGCTTCGCTAACCACTTGAAGCTGGGCAGTGAGTTGGATCTACCGGTCATTATCCACACTCGTGAAGCAAGAGAAGAGACACTGAATGTCATGCAGGATCATGCGGATCCCAATACGGCCGGTGTCATGCACTGTTTTACAGAGACGATGGATATGGCGATGCGCTCGATCGAGCTCGGTTTTATGATCTCTTTCTCAGGTATTATCACCTTCAAAAACGCTGCGGAGCTTCGAGAGGTTGTTAAAGCGGTGCCTCTCGATAAGTTTTTGATCGAGACCGATTCACCTTACTTAGCGCCAGTCCCCTATCGGGGTAAACCTAATCAACCAGGTTATGTCGCTGAAGTTGCGCAGTGCGTAGCTGATCTTAAGGGGTTGAGGATTGAAGAGGTAGCAGAAATATCGGCTGACAACTTCCACCGTCTGTTTAAAAAAGCGGTGTAAAATTCGCGAACCTACAAGCAGTTATCCGGTTTTGGCAGTCCTGCGATCAGAGCAATGCGTTTGACTGGACTTCCATCCCCGGGAAAAAGCTGCATTAGATAGATGCTTTTTCCTTTATCGGAACCAAGATGTTGAGTGATGTACTTAATGAACGGGCGCATCGCTGGTGACAGATCAAACTCTTGATAGAACTGACGCATCAGATGAATCAACTCCCAGTGAGACTCTGTTAGTTCTAAATCGATACTACTGGCAAACGCCCCTGCAATCTCTGCGTTCCACTGAGAAAGGTCTTTAAGATAGCCTTCGGCATCCAATGAGTAGCTGGCACCGTTAAGCATGAGGTCACTCATCAGAACCAACTCACAGAACGTGGATACTGAACGGTTAGATCGACAAACGCTGCATCACTACAGACCTCTATCGAGCTAGTCACGCCACGCGCTTGGCAGTCGCACTCTAATGCGCTTGCAGAGCAGGGCAGATCTTTGATTAGACGGCCAAGGCCTTCATAGGCCCAGTAGACACCATTTTCGATAAGCAATAGGTGATCATCAGCCTGAAGCAGTTCAAGGCACGCTTTCAGCCTATCAGGGCTGTTAGGCGGTGTATTAACGATGTAGAGAGTACCCTGGCAGTTAGACATGGAAAACATGATCCTGTTGACGAATGAGTGATGCGATCTCAGACCGAGTCAACGCTTTCGCAGGCAGAGCGAGTGTACGAGATTCAATACCTCGCTCCTGCAACGACTCAGCACAATAGAAGAGATCCTCAACATCATAGAGTGGCAGAGCCTGTTGCATGGCCGATAGGTTCTTCTGCTCTATTGCTGCTGGATTTTGATCAGGCAGCAGCTGAAATACGCCATCCCCTTGAAACAGAAGAGAGACCTTCTGTTCAAAAAGAGCCGTTGCTAGAGCAAGGTCCGTTGCCTCTCTCGCTTGTGAGGTTCCGTAAGGTGCATTAGAGGTGATGACAAGAAACTGTTTCATACACCGGCTCCAAAGGTAACGACACGGTCTGACTCCACAGCACTGGCTACCAACTGTCCCAATCCCGATAGATCAAAGCCGTCAGCAAGATTGTTTCCACTCTTACCATAACGGCCACTTTCCGATGCATTAATCACCCCGCGACGAACCGCTGCCGCTATACAGACCACAGCATCCAGTGAGTGCTCAGTTACAAACTGCTGCCACTGATCTGGCAGATTTAACTCATCTTGCGGAGCGACACTGTGGCTCGTCGAATTGTGTACCCCAGCACCATAAAAAAAGAGACGTTCAATACTATGCCCACCCTCTAGAAGTGCACGAGCAAAGCGCAAAGCAGTATAACTGCTCTGATGATCGATCGGTGCGGATTGAATGATGAGGGTGTATTTCATGATAGGAATTCTAACAACTTATTGATGCTGGGCACATCATTGATAAGGCCCCAACAAAAAAATCCCCGCAATTGCGGGGATTTTAAAAACATTTTAACGATCGATTAGTCGTCGTTGAACGCGCCTACCAGGCTTAGTAGGTGTACAAACAGGTTGTAGATGTTTAGGTACAGACCCACAGTTGCCATGATGTAGTTAGTGTAGGTACCGTTGATGATGTTGCTTGTGTCATACAGAAGGAAGCCCGCCATTAGGAAAACAACCGCTGCAGAGAACGCCAGCTGCATGCCTGATACATCCACACCGAATAGAGGTAGGATAAACATTGCAAGCATCGCTACGATCAATACGATTGAACCAGCTGCAAGGAATCCACCCATGAAACTGAAGTCACGGCGACTAGACATTACGTAGCCTGTTAGACCGAAGAAGGTGACCGCCGTCATGCCTAGTGCAGTTGCTACGATCTGACCTCCATTTGGAAGTGCTAGGTAAGAGTTAAGGATTGGGCCTAGACCAAAACCCATCAGACCTGTGAAAAGGAAGGTCAAAGGCAGAGCTGCTGCGGTGTTCTGCTTTTTGTTGATGACAAACAGCATGATGAAACTGACGATGATGCTTCCTAGGTAGACGATAAACGGTGGGTTGATCGCCATAGAAATAACGGCAGTGACGGTACTAAATACCATCGTCATCGCAAGCAGCATGTATGTGTTGCGAATCATTTTATTGGTATCGCGTACGGCACCCTGTGCTTGTGTGTTGATACTGTCGTAAGTGGCCATAATGTCCTCTTCTTGTTACTGATTTGACTTGGGTTTTTTGACAACCTAAGCGTTGTAATTTTTACCTATCTATAATGTTGAGCATTTTACTCAACATTTCAAGTTTTAGTTATGATTTTTACATCTAATCCCCAGTAATTATGGGGCTTTTAAGAAATATCGGTCGGATCGTAATGGGTGCTTAAATGATTCAATGTCGGTACAATTCTGCAATAAATTTTAATTAAAAGGTTGATAGGTTTGGCACAAGTACACGAGAGTTTTAAGTTCATCCGTTCAGAAATGATCAATTCGCTTGGCATTGAGATGAGCGAGTTTGAGCATAAGGCGACCGGGGCTAAGCACTTTCACTTGGCAACTGATTATGATGAAAACGTCTTTTTGGTGGCTTTTAGAACCATGCCGGAAGATTCAACCGGGGTAGCTCATATCCTTGAACATACCGCACTGTGTGGTAGCGAGCGTTTTCCAGTTCGTGATCCTTTTTTCATGATGACGCGCCGTTCATTGAATACCTTCATGAATGCGTTCACTAGCAGCGATTGGACTGCGTACCCCTTTGCCAGTCAAAACCGTAAAGACTTTTTCAACCTTTTAGATGTCTACCTTGATGCGGCGTTTTTCCCTCGTCTTGATCCCTTAGATTTTGCACAAGAGGGGCACCGTGTCGAGTTGGCAGAAGCAGGAAATCCCGAATCTGATCTTCTGTTTAAAGGTGTAGTATTTAACGAGATGAAGGGGGCGATGAGCTCCACGACCTCGGTGCTTTGGCAAACCGTCTCCAAGTATCTATTCCCAACAACCACTTACCACTACAACTCAGGTGGTGAACCTGCAGATATTCCTGACCTGACTTACGATCAGTTAAAAGCCTTTCATGAGACTCACTACCACCCAACTAATGCCATTGTCATGACCTTTGGCGATATACCGGTAGAGGAGTTACAGCGTCGCTTTGAAGAGCAGGCGTTTAATCGCTTTGAACGCCTGGATTCTGAACTGAGTGTCGCTGATGAGAAACGCTACTTTGCGCCGATCAAAGTTGAGGAGGCCTACCCACTCGATCAGGGTGAGACTGAGTCTAAGACACATCATGTCATTGGTTGGCTGACCAAACCGTCGATCGATCTTAAAGCGGAGTTAGAAGGGCAGCTGCTATCTCGAGTCCTTTTGGATAACTCAAGTTCACCCCTTCGAGCCGCACTTGAGTCGACTGACCTAGGTACCTCGCCATCTCCACTCTGTGGTATCGAGGATTCCAATCGTGAAATGTCTTTCCTTTGTGGTATCGAGGGGAGTGAACCCGAACGGGCGGCGCAGTTTGAGCAGTTGGTGTTGAATACACTCCAAGAGGTAGTTGATCAGGGGGTAGACCCATCGGTTGTGGCGGCGCAGTTGCATCAGTTGGAACTCCAGCAACGAGAAATAACCGGTGACCATTACCCCTTTGGTATGTCGTTGATTCTTGCCTCTCTGTCTAGTGCAATTCACCGTGGTGATGCCATCGCTAGCCTCAATATCGACTCAGTTCTGGATCAACTACGAGAAGAGATTAAAGACCCTCAGTTTATCCCAAACCTAGTGAGAACTTGGTTGCTCGATAACCCACACCGAGTGCTACTGACTCTGAGACCTGATACTGAGCTAAGTGAGCGTAAAGATCAGGCTGAGGCGGATCGACTTGCTCAATACAAACAGAGGTTGAGCCAAGATGAGTTGGCGTCGATTGATGCGCTTGCAAAACAGCTGGAGGAGCGCCAAACCCAAGCAGATGACCCTTCTCTGCTTCCTAAGGTGACCTTGGACGATGTCCCTGTAGAGTGTCACTTCCCTGAGGGCGAGCAGGTTAATGATCATATTACGTGGTTCACAGCGGGTACTAACGGCATCGTCTATCAACAGATGTTGTTTGATCTGCCGGAGTTGACTGCACGGCAGCAAACCCTATTACCACTCTACACCCAGTGTTTGACTGAATTGGGTAGCGGTGGACGAACCTACAAAGAGCACCAGGCGTTGGAGAGTGCCATCAGTGGAGGCATCTCAGCTTCCATCAATGCACGTGCGGCGACCGATGATTCGTCACAACTGCGCGCTATCTTGACTCTGTCAGGTAAAGGGTTAGTGGTTAATCAAGAAGCACTGTCTGAATTGATGGCTGACATGCTGGTGTCGGTGACCTTCAGTGAGACGGCACGCATCGCTGAGTTACTTAATCAAAATGCTTCACGAAAAGAGCAGTCAGTGACGGGGCAAGGGCACTCATTAGCGATTTTGGCCGCCAGTGCGGGCCTGGCACCTGGTGCCAGTCTGTCTCACGCCTCTAGGGGGTTGCCATCGATCAAATTGGCTCGTGAGTTGGCCGATCAATCCAGTGATGAAGCTCAGTTGAGCGCACTCGCTGAAGAGCTTAAAGCCATTCACGAAGCAATCATGACCTCGACTCCTAAAGCGCTTCTAGTCGCCGATTCAGAGCATAAAGAGAACTGTCTGCGTCAGTTTGAAAACCAGTTTGCGCGTCTATCCTCTGGGGCTGTCGACAAGCCTTTTGCAGTATCAACTGAGTCGCCAGTTAAACAGCAGGCATGGGTGGTAAACACTCAAGTAAACTTCTGTGCCAAAGTCTTTAGGACTGTCACCGTAGCACATCCAGATGCTGCTGCGTTGACGGTAGCGGGCGAGATCCTGCGAAATGGTTACTTGCATCGCGCTATTCGAGAGCAGGGCGGAGCGTATGGATCGGGCGCTAGTCAAGATAGTGGCGACGGTCTATTCCGCTTCTATAGCTACCGTGATCCAAACAGCATCGAAACGATCAACCACTTCGATCAATCAGTATCTTGGTTGCTAGAGGGCGGTGCCGATTCTGAAAAATTAGAAGAAGCCATACTTGGTGTGATCAGCTCAATCGACAAACCAGGCTCACCGGCTGGCGAGGCTAAGGCTACCTATATGAATGCACTGTTTGGTCGTACACCTGAACAGCGTATGGAATATCGATCCAGAGTCTTGACAGTAACCTTAGATGATATCGAGCGAGTCGTTAAACAGTATCTTTCAAACCCTAAAGAGGGTTATGAGGCGATTGTGACTAATGCTAAAACAGCAGAGAGACTCTCTGATAACTACAAACGATTGTCACTGTGAGCGAGCAGGGGGCTAACCAGCTTTTAAAAGGGGTCTTGTTAGTCATATTAGCGGAAGCCGTCTTGGTGGCCACAGGTGTGTTAATTCGTACCGTCGCAGAGGCACTGTCGGTTGCGCAATTGGTTTTTTTGCGTAATGCCTTTGGTCTGCTCATTATGTTGCCACTGGTGCTAGGTGCCAAAGGGATTTCACTGAAGACCTCACGCATCCATCTTCATCTGGGTAGGGCGCTGGTCGGCGTCTCTGCTATGTCCTGTCTCTACTTTGGCTGGACTCACCTTCCACTGGGAACGGCTGCTATGTTAAAGCAGACTGCACCGCTGTTTATGCCTTTGCTGGCACTCTGGTTTTTGAAAGAGAAGATACATCCTATTCTCTTTTGGTCCCTGCCCATCGGCTTTGTTGGTGTCGCGCTGGTTCTAAACCCTGCTAATGCCGGTCTGCAACTGGCGGTATTGATCGGACTTGCCGGTGCTGTCTTGGGGGCGCAAGCGAAAATCTTCGTGCGTAAAATGAAAGATACAGAGCCATCACGACGTGTGGTCTTATATTTCTCTCTGTTTGCTTCTCTTTTCAGTGCACCCTTTGCACTTCAGGGCTGGGTCGCATTAGGTTGGTTAGAGCTGGCGGGTGTCATTGGAATCGCTGCGTTATCGACTTTGGCGCAACTCTCAATGACTAAAGCCTACCATAGCGCTCCTGCTGGCTATCTTGGCCCGTTCACCTACAGTTCAGTGATCATAGCCAGTCTGGTTGGTTGGTTGCTGTGGGATGAGACCTTAGCAACCCTAACGATTGCCGGTATGGGGTTGATTGTATTGGGTGGCGTGATGACGTTGAAGGCGAAAGC